>CAZQOW010000101.1:0-8491 GCA_964595045.1 uncultured Pseudomonadota bacterium | reverse complement strand
CGAAGCCCGAATTGTCTGCCGGATGTCGAACGAGTCGAATCACCTGATTTCCTTGCTGGATGAGGAATTTCCTAAGATGCGAACCGATTAAACCGCTGGAGCCACTCATTAAGATATTCATAAAAGTTTTTTCTATTTTTTTCCTTCTCCCCTTGACGGGGAGAAAAAGGCCGAATGCCGGATGAGGGGTGACGTGGAATGCCACTCAAGTTTCTTGCAAGCTTTGGAGTTCACCCCACACCCCAACCCTCTCCCCGTCAAGGGGAGAGGGGGATTATCCATGTTTCATCTCTACTCAGAGTATTTAGCTATATAATTTTTAACTTTGAACTTTCTAGCAGTATTTTCTGAACTCATATATCGAATTGTCCCAAAAACAGCCCGCTCGGGAGGCCACGGATGATCAAATCTTCCAAGAACCCAGAAAATTCCGGTATATGAATTTGGGTCTCGTCCATCCAAAGCATATTTGTTGTTCAACTCAATCATGATTTTCAATGCCTCTTCGGGTGAAGCCGACCATTCGAGGATTTTTTTCCCCCAAAGCATTCGGAGATAATTATGAATAATTCCTTCTCTGGCCAATTGTCGCTGTGCCGCATTCCAAAGTAGATCGTGGGTTTTCGCCTGTTCGAATTCTTTCAAAGTGTAGAGCGGTGATCTTAAATCTTTCGAATGTTTCTTTAAAGTTTTAATTGCCCATTCTGGGAGCGATTCAAACTGGTCATAATCTTTTCGGTTTGCACAAAAATTAAACCCGAGCTCACGCCAAGTAATCAGTTCATCTAAAAAACCTTCTGACGCTTTGCTCATTCCCCAAAAGCCTTCCCGTTTGCCATTCGCTTTCGGACTCATTTTGGAAGGATTCCATTTTTCAGCTTTTACAATTTCGGTAAAAATTTCATGCACTGACATATGCCCAAAATGTAGATAGGGAGATAATCCGCTGGTTCCTTTGATTTCCGGTTGATTTCTTGATTCATCATAAGAGGAAAGTTGATCTTTAATAAAATGTTTTAATCTTTTTCTTGCTTCAAGAAATCCTCCTTGGGTGTTCGTTGCTTTTACTGAATGATCGATCGGTAGTTTTGCAACGGTCTTTTCGTCTTCCAAAAAATTAATCGTCGCAATTGGCCAACGCTTTAAAATTGATTCTGGAATTTTTTTGATTTCAGGAAGCGTCGTTTTGGCGAGTGGTTCTTTTTCAGGAAAATCGAGCAGAAACTCCGAAATGTTTTTCTGAAAAAATCTCCGAAAAATATAAGCGGTTAAAAAATCTTTTTCTGCCAGATGAATTGGTAGCAAACCGTTCGAATCGACCTTTTCTAATCGACAAGAAACCTGCTTTGCAGCCGCATTGACCATATGGGGCAACATGAACGCCGGAAAATCATCGGTAATGATGAGACAAGCATGTTCACTGAGATCGGTGAGCAATCCTTTTCCTTCGTCCACTTTACTTTCTATATAGGGATAATAAAAAACAGTTTTCTCTTTGAAGTAGTGAAAATGATCGACGATTCCATCCAAAATAAACTGATGAATCCGATCACTTGCCCACTTATACCCACATCGTAATGCTTCCAAAATGACTAATGGTTTATTGAGCTTTTTCGCCGACTCAACGGCATATTGCAGGCTAAAGTTGTAGGTGGGGCGGCGATTGGCGATCATCCAATAAAGGACGAAGTCTTTATTTGGATTTAAAGCAGTTTCATTACAAGCGGTAATTCGAAAAGAGTTTGTCATAGTTTATGTAGATGAGAATAAACTATTTTTTGGAAAGAACAATCAGAGAAAATAAAATGAGGAGAGGAGATTGTATTACACCTATATTACTTCGTAATTAATATATTTATTAAACTTAATTTATTACTCACCTTATGCGATTTCTGATGAACTGCGCATGATGAATCTTAGCAATATTTTTCACAACTCCTCCCGGCCTCCTCTTAATCTTAAGAGGAGGGGGCTTTAAAAGTTTGAAATCTACAGAAATCGCGTAAGATGAGTTATTAGAAATCCCCCAAAAGTATCCTCCTATTCAAATTCTGGTTTTGACAAAATAATTTGTTTTCTATCATTTTTCGTTGTCGCTATAATGCAACATCCATTATGAAAATATAATTTTTCCTTCGTTGTATTTCCTACGTTTTGTATGCCGCTACTTTTCTTTCGTTTTTGATGGGAGCTGGTTTAAGCGGCGGTGGTTGTTCTTCGTCAGACTCTCCTACAAACTTGACTGTTACCCCTATCGGAGACGGCAAAGAAAGTATTACTCCTGACAAGCGTCAAACCGTCACCCCGGGTTCAACACAATCTTTTACTGTGATTGCAAATTCTGGCTATTTGATTTCGAATAGTGTGGGAGGGAGCTGTCCTATCGGATCATGGACTGGTTCAATCTATACGACAGGGGCAATCCTCAATTCCTGTACACTGTTTTTCAGTGCCGTCAATCCGAATGCTCCCTGGTATCCATCGATTAATGCATTCGAACATTATAATGCGGGTCGATCCCATTTATTTTCTCAAGCGACCTTTGCGGGAAATTTTACAGGGACGAATTCAATTGATACGTTAGCCTCTACGACTAGTTATCCTTCTTCATATAATATGACCTACATCGATGCGAATAATGTTTTTGCTTATGGGGGTGGCTATGGAGATCAGGCCGGATCAATTGGTGCATTTGTTGCCAAAATCGATCCCAATACTCTAGAGCCTATTTGGTACACTCAATTAATTGATACTCAGATGAATGGTGAATGGGATTATCCTGGCGTGATGGGGATCCTCGAGGATGGTTACCTTTATGTCGTGTACGGTTATCGTTTATCTAAAATAGATCCTGGAACGGGCGCCGTGATTGCAACAGTCGAGTTGCCGACAGGAGAAGCAGTTCCGGAAAACACCGCCTATAATGGATTTAATGCGACACCGGATGGTGTTCTTGTGATGAAATCTATTTATCGTCAAGCGGGATGCGGGTTACAAGGTCCGTCAGCGCTCACTGATTGCCCAGATCCGACCGATGTCCCTGCTTCAGTTCTTGTTTCGGTCAATCCCCAAGCGATGACAGTGTTGAGTCAAATTACTTTACCGTCTACCATCTTGGCTCGATTGACCGTTGGAACTTACAATGATCAGAATTATGTTTATTTACCTGAATCAAGCTCCTGGCTACGCTATTCTGTAAGCGATTTAGGGGCATTTACCTTAGATACTTCCTGGAATCCAGAAACTCTCCTTTTATCAGGACAAACAACGGGAAGTGCTCTAGTCGTGATGAATGATTGGGTGATTGGGCAAACGAATGCGTCCCCTGCAGCGACGGCGCTGAGTGTGATTGCGGTAAACCAAGGAGATGCAGCCAATCAATTTTCGATCCAACCTTTTTTAGGAGATCCTATTCCTCCCTTAGTTGCGACCGCATTTTCCACAGCGGCTCCCGGCGGGGTTCCAGCGATTAGCTGGATGCCATCGCCGGTATCGGTCGATCCTGAGACGAACACCATTTATGTGATGGATGCTTTGCCGGGTGAAATAGCAGCAATTAGTTTTGACTCGACTAGTATGAGTACGGTGTGGAAAGCAGATCAAACAACCACTGAATCTATTGCCATCATCGGTTCACTTTCGGAGCGTATTATTGTTGGAACCGACATTCCTGGGCTGGAAATTCCTGGTAGTAACGCAAATGATTATGTTGTCTGGAGAAATGCCGCAACTGGTTCAGAAATTGCTCGCTCGCCTCTTTTACCACAGATAACTTCAGGAAGTATGGTGCAGCCGTACTATTCTGGAGATATGTTCTACCCAGGAATATTAGGCAACTTATATAAACTAATGCCCATCCCCTCGCCTTAAAAACTCTAAATCATAGACTTCTTTCGAAACCTCATGTCATCCCCGCCCTGGAATGCCGTAGGCATAATTGATAGCGGGAATGACATGAAAGTGTCTCTGGGTTGTGAAAAGAAGTCTAATGAAAAAGTCTGCAATTAAGCTGGCTATATATAACTATTTAAATGTTTTGGGACTTGATTAGAATTACTTTGGACTTTGATAGATTATGAAAAAATGGAGGCGGGGGGTATCGCACCCCCGTCCGAGGTTATTCAATGACGGCTTCTACAAGCTTATTCGATGTTTTGATTTTCGCAATGGATTGCTCGCATCGGCACGATCGCTCCATCACTAGCCTAGAAAGTTTCGCCACGATCGCCTAGACATCAACCGTAACTATCCCGCTGTTGGTCGTTTTATATCCCCCGCAGGAGAAGAAACATAAAACGTGGCTGTCAATTAAGCAGCCATTGCGTAGTCGAACGAGTCGACATGAGCGTCTGCATTTATGGTTTGACTAGTTTTTACAGGGTCCAACCTCCCTGGCTTGCGGCATCGGCATCTCCTGAACCTCGTCGAAGCTAATTCGCCCCCTAATTTTAAAAGATCTAATCATCAATATGGGGATGAAGAGGGGAGTCTGTCAACAGTGAATTATATGAACTGTGCCTTCTCCTTCGAGGAGAAGATGCCCGAAGGGCGGATGAAGAGAGGCAAGATTTCGAATGATTTACTTTTATATCCTTTCCCTCACCCTGGCCTCTCCTCGATGGAGAGGGGATAAAACGAAAAAAGATTACTGCAAAGAAGGTTTGTCTGAGTTTTCTTCAATCGGCACCGGTGGAATATGAGTCGCCTTCGATTTCCCCAACACGAGATCTTTCACATCCCCCCAAACCTCTTGAAGAATATATTTTCTCTCAGTTCGTTGCTTTAAATAGAAAGGGACGATGCAACCACATCGATCGCAATCGGCATCTCCCCCCATCATACACTGTTTTTTCTTGTTCCCGAGCGGATCGAAGGCATGGCCTTTACGAAGGAAAACGCAGTTGTCACCGATCGCTTTGTGACGCTCTTTTTTGCGCATTAAATTGAGCACTCGCTCGCTGACCCCAATAAAATCACCATATTTGGTTCTTTTGAGTTCAATGATTCGGTCGATGATTTCATCTTGTTCTTCAAAAGAGATAAAGAGATCGTGCTTCACCCCTTTGACCGGCGTGAAAAAGTCGAACAGAATATGCTTCACTTTTTGATTGGGATACCACTCTTCTAGCAACGCTTCCATGCATTCAAGATTTCGTTTGTTGAGACAGCAAGCGAGAGAGATATTTAAGCCATCGGGGGCATTAGCGATGCTGTTTTTTAATTTTCTGTAAACCCCTTTACCTCGAATATCGTCATGATAGGTTTCGGTGCCGTCGACCGAAATGTGAAACATCACATCAGGCCAGTTCGGGAGCGCATGAGTTCCATTAGTGACCACAATATTGAACATGAAATATTTACGGCCAATTTCAATCAGATCTTTTCGGAGAAGCGGTTCACCCCCCACCCAGGTGGCAGAACGAAAAGGGAAACCATCTTTTTTAAGCTCTTCGAGCTTGGCGAGCCATTCGTCTGGTTTCAGCTCTTTATCTTGTTCGTAGGCGAAGAAATAACAATGCTTACAGCGGATATTGCATTTATTGGTAACATCGATCGAAACAATGGCGCGATCAGGAAAACCGCGGACAAAGAAGGCAACTTTGGGAAGCAGGTAATCTTTAAAAAACTTTCGTTTTTTCCCGCGAAGAGTTGGGGTTTTAATTTCCTGTTTACGAATTTTCGGTTTTGTTGCAAGTTCAGACATTCGAGACCTCGTTTTAGATTTCGGGCAAATTAAACCTTTCAACTTCGTAAAGTCAAGCGATTGAAAATTGATTTCTCACAGAAAGTTTAAAGCCAGATGTTTGATTTTTTATCTGAAAATCTGAAGAAAATTTTTTCGTTTCATTACGATGATCGGCCGATGGATGATTCTGTTTATGAGTTTCATGAACATTGGATCAGGCTTTTGCATGACTACTATCTTCGCGTCGAGCATATAGGTCAGACAAAAGAGTGTAGAAAGGTATCCAAGCGTGGGTCGGTCATCCTGATCAGTAATCATGTGATTGCGCTGGAAGCTGCTTTGATCGGATATTATTTTTTTCAACATCATTTAGGTAAAATTGGCATTTTGGTTTATCCCGAGGCGTTTAAACTTCCCCTGGTTCGCGAATTTTTTAGAAGTGCGCAATGTATTCCGATTTCAGTCGAGGCGGGGGTGAAAACCCTTCAAAAAAAACATGTCCTTCTTTTTCCGGAAGGGATGGATTTTATCAATGGCCTAATTGATCAAGAGCAAATCCCGAAGTTTCACAAAGGCTTTTTAAGAATAGCCAAAAATTATCTCGAAAAAACCGGAAAAAGATCGGTAAATATTATCCCGGTTGGACATGCCGGAATGGAAGAGACCTTAAAATTTTGGGTTATTAAAGATCAAAACTTTCTCGACTTATTTATTCGCCCTTTTGCAAACTATCCATTCTGGATCATTCCAAAAATTCCTTTTCTTCTCCCAAGCAAAGTAGTGATGAATTGGGGTATTCCTGTGAAGATCACTTTAAAAGATCTCGAAGATGAAAAAAAGATGACCCAGAAAGCGAATCTTTTCAGAAGAAACCTTCTGAACCTTCGAAACCGGGCCAAAAAAGTGAGAGGGATGAAAAAGAAATTGTTTTGATAATTTTTTGAAGAAAAGATTGAAACTAACGAATGGAGTCGCTATAGACTCTAAACAGTTTTTTCGGGGCGTAGCTCAGCCCGGTGGAGCGCTTGCTTCGGGAGCAAGAGGCCGCGAGTTCAAATCTCGCCGCCCCGATTTTATATTTCAGGGACTTAGACAATTTTGTAAAAGTCCTTTTTTATTTTATGGGTAATTTATGGGTACGGATTTTTCAAGCGGTCTGATTTAATTGCTCTTTTATCGGAATTATCTCTGCATTTCCTCCATCAATAGCAACCAATTCTGTTTTACCTATTAATGATTCGGGAGAGAGATGCGCATATCGTTCCGTTGTGCTTATTTCACTATGACCTAACAGTTTTTGCAGATCATAAAGATTGCCTCCATTCATCATGAAGTGTGAAGCAAAAGTATGTCGTAAATCATGAAAGCGAATCTTTCGCAATCCTGCTTTTTTGAGATCGACATTGTATCGATTTCTCTTGAAGCTTTCCAAATCGGGGATTCTTTCTTCTCTGGAAAATACCAAATTGGTTGATCGATCTCTTTCCTCATATTGTTTGAGAAGTTCGGGGAGTAGGGAAGAGTTGATTCCAACGTAGCGGATTTTTCTTCCTTTTGTCGTCTCACGGATTTGTCTCGATTGTTTACAATAAGTTCGGGAAATAGTGATTCTCTTATTTGAGAAGTCCACACGATCCCATTTTAGAGCAACAATCTCCCCCCAACGCATTCCCGTATTAATTGCCAACAAGTAGAGACGATAAATCCAAGAATTATGGGATTGATATTTCTGCTTTGTGTAAGCGAGAAATTGATTTGCTTCATCAAAGCTGAGGTAATCGTAACTAATTTCTGCTTCTGGCAAGAGACCTACGCTGGAAACGACGTTAGTGATAATATATCTTTTCTTGATGAAGTAGAAAAGAATAGCTCTTAAACATTGCAGATGACGATTCACCGTAGAAGCCTTTACTTCATTAGCAAGCCTCTTAGAGATAAAATGCTCGACATGTTCCGGTGAAATCTGATCCAAATTCAACTCACCAAAACTCTTAACAAATAGCTTCACCATTCTTTTATCCGTTGAATAAGAACTTGGTGCTTTGCGAATCCTAGAATGATTATCCAACCAAATCTGAGCTGCCTCAGAGAATTTAAGTTTTGGCTTGAAACCAAATTGATGAATTTGAGCTTGTTCTTCTAACCATTGCTGAGCATCAATCTTGCGCGCGAAGCATTGGCTGATTCGTTTTCGATTCTTACAGAATACAGCTCGATAGCTCGGGCCATCCTTTTTAGAAATCTTCTCGATAGCCATAGGATGTACTCCTTTCCTCAATCCACTGATGGATTTCGGAAGGATGAAACCGAACGAGTTTCCCGATCTTTTTGAAAGGAATTTGCCGTTTATAAACCCAATCACGAATGGTTTTTTCTGAGACATTCAGTTTTTCTGAAGTTTGCTTAATGTCCCAGAGCGAGTTTTCAAAGAGCGGTTGCTTACTCCTTTCGTTATTTGCACACTCGTTTATCGTCAATCTTTTTTCGTAAGAATGTTTATTTGAAGGGGAGGTCATTTTTTTTTCCTCCTTCTTGCTGAATTGCTTCTCGTTCGTTTAATTCTTCGGAGTCTAAATTATCTGGTTTACCTGGCGAATCTGACGAAAAACTTATTAAATCCGGATTTGCTGTCTGCCAATTTATTGTCAGATCTGTTTTGGGTAAGTTGCTATTTGTTGACTCGTCGTCAGATTGATTCAAAGAATCATTGGATTCGGCATTGCATTTGGCATCCTCTAATGTAGTGTTTTCAGTTCTCTCGTCAGATAGGCCAGATTCGCCAGACTCTTGAGGGTCTTGAAGACC
>CAZQOW010000100.1:0-8511 GCA_964595045.1 uncultured Pseudomonadota bacterium | reverse complement strand
TCCGCAAGATTCACTGATTTTTGAGGAGCAGACACCGACCGAGGAAATAACTGCAATCGATTAAATAGTTTTCAAACTTATTTATCTATACTCACCTTCTCCCGATCCTGTCGAAAAGTAAAATGCCCCTTAGAAACCACCGACTCCCCTTCTTTCAACCCTTTCGTGACTTCTATCTTATCACCGAATTTTCGACCGAGCTCGACCTCTCGAATCTCCGCCTGATATTGATCGACCACATAAACATATTTTTTCTGATCCCGTTCAATAATCGCCACTTCGGGAACGAGAACCACTTTCTTAAACTGAAAATGGGGAATTTTAATTTTTCCAGACATTCCGCCACGAAGTTTTAGCATAATATTGGGGATCGAGGCTTTCACTTCATATCCCTTATTTTGAAGATTCTCTTCGGGAGCAATTGCAATCACTTCTCCGACAAGGGTCTGCCCTGGAAGATCATCGGAGTAAACTTCAAAGCGAGATCCTTTTTGAATATTCATCACCGCAGCGCGAGGGAGGTAAACCACAAAATTAATCGGATCAATTCGAATAATCTGAAAAAGAGTTTCACCCGATTTGACAAAACTCCCTTCGGAAATTTCTTTTTTCGTTAAAAGCCCGGAAATTCCGGAATGAATCTCCACCGTTTCGAGTTTTTTTTGAAGGAGATTTATCTCTGCTTTGAGTCGATCCACTGTCGCTTGTTCTGCTCTCAAGGTAGGATCTTGAATCTCTCTCTTTTTATCGGCAGGAACGGTTTCGGGATTTTGATTTTCTTGCTTCGCCTCTTCGGCTGTATTGGATCGATTCGTTTTTAAGTCTGGCTGAACTGACAAATTATTCACATTTACGGTCGCCTGTTTCTGAACGTTCGGATCTGGTTTAGAAGAATCATCAGGAGAAGTTAACGGTAAACCTGCTTCAAGTTTTGCTTCGGTTTCTTTTAATTCAAATTTTAACTTTTCGAGTAAAAGTTTTAATTTTTCACTGTCTAGAGTGGCTAATAGATCATTTTGGTTAATCAAATCCCCTTCTTTTACTTTGACCTGAAGCACTTTAGAATCGACTTCGGATCGAACCTCCAATTTTTCAGATGGAACAAAATTCCCTTTCAGCTCAAGATCTTCGGGTACATTTTCAGAAGTCGTCTGAACGAGTGAAACCGGATAAACCTGATTGGTATCATAGGAGAATTTCTTCTCCCCTTTTCTTTTGCAGTGAATCAAAGTCAATGGAACAAAAATGAAAAACAAAAGATAAAAAAAAGAAATTACCCGAACGGGAAACATTTTCCGAAAAAGTTTATTTTTCATAGGGATAATTCTCTTTTATAAACAGGCAATTTGAGAATTGCAATCAATTTAACCTTCTATAATTTCAAGGTTTTTATCTTGACCGGCTCTTTTGGAAAGTGATAGCGAATCGGCTTCCGGATCTGAATAAATAGACAAGACAGCAACTCGAATCCCCTATTTATTTTGCTGATTTTAAGGGTAAAACTATAGGGGTTAAATCTTAAATTCCCTACTTATTTTTTCGGATAGATCCTTAAAATCAGCAAAATAAATAGGGGATTCAAACCATTATGGAAAAATTAGTCAGCCTAGCCAAAAGACGAGGATTTGTTTTTCAATCAAGCGAGATCTACGGCGGAATCAACGGTTTCTGGGATTACGGCCCGGTCGGGGTCGAACTTCGAAATAATATCAAACAATATTGGTGGAAAAAAATGGTTCGAACTCGCGACGATGTGGTCGGAGTTGACACTTCGATTATCTGCCATCCCAAAACCTGGGAAGCTTCAGGGCATTTAAGTTCTTTTTCTGATCCAATGGTCGATTGCAAAATCTGCAAAGGGAGATTTCGCGCTGATCAGATTGAATCGATTCCGTGCCATAAAAAACCATCTCTTACAGTTCAAAAATGCGCCGTTGAAAAAAAGGGGGAAGGAGAACTGACTGAAGTTCGTCAATTCAACCTGATGTTTCAAACCTATGTTGGAGCGGTTAAAGACGAATCTGCGATCGCTTATTTAAGACCCGAAACCTGCCAATCGATTTTCACCAATTTTAAAAATGTTCAAACCGTTTCGAGACAAAAAATTCCATTTGGAATTGCCCAAATCGGAAAAAGTTTTCGAAACGAAATTACCCCGAGAAATTTCATTTTTCGTTCGCGAGAGTTTGAACAGATGGAGATGGAGTTTTTTACCCATCCCGATGAAAAAGAGGGAGAAAAATGGTTTGAATATTGGGTGAGCGAGCGTTTTCAATGGTTCAAAGATTTGGGAATCAAAAACGAAAGATTGCGTTTAAGGCCGCATGAAAAAGATGAGCTGGCGCATTATGCCAAAGGTTGCACCGATGTCGAATATGAATTCCCTTTCGGCTGGTCCGAGCTTGAGGGAATTGCGAATCGCTCCAATTATGATCTCACTCAACATACCAAAGCTTCCGGAAAAGAGCTCAGCTATTTTGATGATGAGAAAAAAGAAAAATATATTCCAGCAGTCATTGAAACTTCTTTGGGAGTTGATCGTACCTTCTTGACAGTTTTAGCGGATGCTTATTCCGAAGAAAAAGTCGAAGGAGAAGAAGATCGACTGGTGATGCGCTTTGCACCTCATATTGCCCCTTACAATGTCGCGCTTTTCCCGCTTTCGAAAAAGTTATCCGAGCCATTAAAAGAAGTTGAAAAAGATTTGAGAAACTATTTCACTACTGACTTTGATGATGTCGGGAGTATTGGAAAACGTTATCGTCGGCATGATGAGATTGGAACTCCGTTCTGCGTTACTTACGATTTTCAATCGGAAGAAGATAAACAGGTGACGGTTCGTGAACGTGATACGATGAAGCAAGAAAGAATTTCGATCGATCAGATAAAAAATTATTTACGAGACAAACTGAAAATTTAATTTTTAAGAAATTTAAAGACAGGTGATCCATGACAAATAAATATACCTATTTTTTTGGAGCAGGAATGGCCGAAGGAAGCGCCGATATGAAGAATCTACTCGGCGGCAAAGGGGCGAATCTTGCAGAGATGAATCATTTAGGAATTCCCGTCCCTCCCGGATTCACCATCACTACGGAGGTTTGCACGTTATACTATAAAAATAATGGCCAATATCCTGCCGAACTCGAAACACAAATCCGACAAAATTTAGGAAAAATTGAAGAAACGATGAAACGAAAATTTGGGGATCCCGCCAATCCGCTTCTCGTTTCAGTCCGATCGGGTGCCCGAGCAAGTATGCCAGGAATGATGGATACTATTTTGAATCTCGGTTTAAATGATCAAACCGTTCAAGGGATTATCGCTGATTCAAAAG
Organism: uncultured Pseudomonadota bacterium; assembly: GCA_964595045.1. GTDB lineage: Bacteria > UBA10199 > UBA10199 > JADFYH01 > JADFYH01 > CAZSRQ01. The sequence goes on along the minus strand of CAZQOW010000100.1, from coordinate 5,174 downwards.
ATGAAAGATTTGGATACGATAGTTATCGCCGTTTTATCCAGATGTATTCCGATGTTGTTTTGGGGGTTGAAAGAAAAAAATTCGAACATTTAATTGATCAAACCAAGGCAAAATTGGGAGTCAGACTCGACACTCAGTTGAAGGCAGAAGATTGGAAAAATCTGGTCACCCAATTCAAGCAGTTGGTTCTTCATGAAACCGGAAAAGTATTTCCAGAAGATGCCTGGGAGCAGCTCTGGGGCGCAATCAGCGCCGTTTTCAAATCGTGGATGAATAAGCGGGCAATTGAATATCGCCGAATTCATTCGATTCCTGCCGAATGGGGAACCGCGGTAAATATTCAGGCAATGGTCTTCGGAAACATGGGTGAAACCTGCGCCACCGGAGTTGCCTTTACTCGTGATCCTTCCACCGGAGATAAATTTTTCTACGGCGAATTCCTTGTCAATGCTCAGGGAGAAGATGTGGTTGCCGGAATTCGCACACCTCAACCGATTAATCTCGAAGGGAAAAAGCGAAACAAATCGACACTACCATCGATGGAAGAAGTATTACCCGATTGCTACAAAACTTTAGAGTCGATCTATCAAAAACTCGAAAAGCATTACCGCGATATGCAAGATATCGAGTTCACTATCGAACGGGGAAAAGTTTGGATGCTTCAAACCCGCAATGCGAAAAGAACCGCTGGCGCCGCGATCAAAGTCGCATCCGATATGGTTCAGGAAGGATTGATCAGCAAAAAAGAGGCAATCTTGAGGATTGATCCAAGCCAGCTCGACCAGCTTCTTCACCCCACACTCGATCCTAAAGCAAAAAAAGAGGTTTTGGGAAAAGGGCTACCCGCTTCACCGGGAGCGGCGGTCGGGCGAGTCGCATTTTCTGCGGAAGAAACTGAAATTCTTGCTAAAAAAGGGGAGATGGCGATTTTAGTTCGGGTCGAAACTTCACCTGAAGATATTCATGGAATGAACATCGCCGAAGGAATTCTCACCGCCCGCGGTGGAATGACCTCTCATGCGGCTGTCGTGGCGAGAGGAATGGGAAAATGCTGTGTCTCCGGATGTGGAGAACTCCAGATTGATTACGACAAACAGCTATTTCAACTCGGTGGAAAAACAGTTAAAAAGGGAGATTGGCTTACACTCGATGGAACTACGGGTGAAGTCATTTTGGGAGAAGTTCCAACTGTCTCACCGATTTTATCCGGTGATTTTGCCACACTGATGAAATGGGTTGATGAATTCAGAAAATTAAAAGTGCGAACCAATGCCGATACTCCACACGATTCAAAAGTCGCCCGCCAATTTGGAGCGGAAGGAATCGGGCTTTGCCGAACCGAACATATGTTTTTTGATGCCGACCGAATCGAAGCGGTTCGCGAAATGATTGTAGCCGATGACCGCGAAGGAAGAGAAAAAGCGCTGAAGAAAATTCTGCCGATGCAGAAAAGTGATTTTAAGGGGATTTTTCGGGAGATGAAAGATCTGCCGGTCACGATTCGACTGCTCGATCCTCCCCTTCATGAGTTTTTACCGCACACCAAAGAAGAGATCGAACATTTGGCGAAACTGATCGACATTTCTCCTGATCGTCTGAAAATGAAGCTAGAATCATTGAAAGAATTTAATCCGATGCTCGGCCATCGAGGGTGCAGACTTGGAATTACCTATCCAGAAATTTATGAAATGCAGACCCGTGCGATTATCGAAGCGGCATGCGAACTTGCCAAAGAAGAAGGTTTCAAAATCATCCCTGAAATCATGATTCCTCTCGTCGCCGATGTGAAAGAGCTTTCTCTCCTTCGCGAAGTTTGCGAAAAAGTTTGTCATCAGGTGATGAAAGAAAAAGGAATTGAACTTCAATATTTGATCGGAACAATGATTGAATTGCCACGGGCCGCATTAACTGCCGACGAAGTAGCGAAGTCGGCCGACTTTTTCTCCTTCGGTACCAATGATCTAACCCAGACCACTTATGGATTATCCCGGGATGATGCCGGAAAATTCTTACCCTTTTATGTCGATAAGAAAATATTTTCCGATGATCCATTCGTCACACTCGATCAGGTCGGGGTTGGCAAACTCATTAAAATCGCAGTGGAGCTCGGAAGAAAAGTAAAACCACAAATCAAATTAGGAATCTGTGGCGAGCATGGCGGCGATCCACGCTCGGTTGAATTTTGTCATCAAAATGGATTGGAGTATGTAAGTTGTTCTCCGTTCAGAGTTCCAATTGCTCGCTTATCCGCTGCCCAGGCTGCTTTGAAAGAAGAAGGGGTCAAAGGATCTTCAACTACTTAAAATTAATTTTCTAAATTTTAGATCCACTTTTTGTCGACAATTCTCTTAAAGCTTTTTGAATATCAAGGGGGACGCTTTGTAACTGATATCGATATTGATGTTCCCCTATTTGGAGAGTTAAAGGGAAGTCTTGTTGATTTAAATCTCTTTTTTTCGGTATTAAAATTCCAACTTTTATTATCTTTGAAACCTCTAAATCTCCCTCTGTTCCTTGAGATGCCAACGCTAGCGTCGCATCGTAGATATCATAATCTCCAATACTTCTTTTTAATTCCCACTCTGGTTGTTCCTTCATTACTAAAGATAAAAGATCTAAAAGGTCTTTAGACTCTTTTAATGTTTTCCGAAAAAAAGGCTCACTCTGTTGAAGTCGTTTTGCATCCACATCTACTCGGACATGATATTGTGAATCTCTCCAAAAACGGACTTGATTTCGAATTTCCCCTATCACTCCCTTTTTCACATGCCGGTCTCTAACATTATAGTAAACATCTCGGATGGTTCGATCTGCTGCACTGCTCTCGGTTTTTAGGACATCTAATCCGGGGCCATTTTTCGGAGAATCGCAATAAGTTGTATTATCGATTTTAAAGCAATCGACGACTTTTTCCCCATTTTTATCTGTTAAAGAAAAAAACTCCAATTTCATAATTTCCACTTCCTTTTCTCTTTAAAATAATAGTAATAATCGCCAGCCAATAGGCTTTTTATCTAACTATTATCGTGTCGTAATCTAATCATTAAAGTTGCTATGATTTTTAAGAATAAAACAAAGAGTCACTTTCTCCCCTTCAATCTTTTAAGATTTTCGAAGGAGATATTTTATAAAACGATATTATTACTTCTCTTGATTTTGCCCACACTCTCTTTCACACACTGTGCTGGGCCGTCTATTTTTCAACCAACCCCACTCAATGTCACTCCCCCAATCATCGCTCAACCGATTGAGATGGCGATAGATGAAGTAAACAAGCGGGGATATTTGATCAATTCAGACAACACAGTTCTTTATTCCAATGGATCCTTGATTGTTTTTGACTTAACAAATCCAGTAGTACCCACGGTTTTGAGATCTGTTGGACTCCCGAACTTTTCGGGACAAGCTTATCTTGATACTGCCACAAAATATCTTTATGTCACGAATCGTCTCAATGAACCTTCGACGAATAATACCAACCAAATTCTAAAAATTAATATTGACGAAGCTTCTTCAAATTATTTGACCTATCAACAATATGAAAGCGCAAGTAATCCATTTGGCATTACCTCTAATGGAACTGATCTTTTCGTTGTCGATCAGCAATCGCTTGATTTTTACGCTCTCTCAAACTTATCCAGCAGAACAAATGTAAACTTTAATGTCCAACTCACTGATGGAACAACCCCTAATACGAGCAACACCCGGCAAATTGCCCTTTCCCCATCCAAAAATTTTCTTTATGTGACGAACGAAACCGGTCCGGTGCTCATTTTGAATACCTCTGAAATTCCTGCACCGAGCGGATCAGCGGGTGTAACCAATGGTGGAAATGCAGCGGTCGATTATGCCATTGCCAACACCTCTTCTACCTTCGGGGTAGCAAGCGATTCGCAATATATCTATATCGTCGAAGGAACCCCTCCGGCCTTGCTCATCTTAAATGATGTCAATTTGCCGGTGGTTCAAGGAAATCCGCAATCGATTCAAACTTCGTCCCTTGCAGCCCAGACAATTCCTTTGGGAACTAATCCGAATGAAATTGCATTAGATCCGACAAACAATCGTGCTTATGTTACTCTTTCGTTCGATAATCAGGTATCGGTCATTGACACAAAAAACCTGGTTGAGCTGGTGAGAATTCCTTTAGCAAATAATAACAATGTCACACTCCCAGCTGGAATCAACCAAGGGGAAAACCCTTTCGCCATTAGTTTAGGGCATTTTGGTGGCACCCCTTATATTTATGTTATGAATTTGAATACGAATAATATTTCAATCATTAATGGCTCGACCAACACTTTGGTATCGACATTCCCATAGAATTTTATGTTTAAAAATCTGAAAACAAAATTCAATCAACTATTAGACTCTAGAACTCTGCCATGGCAAAAATTCACTTTTTTGCCATTTCTAATGTTGATTATCTCTTGTACCCAAGCGGGGCCGACCAATGTTTTGCAGGCTCCTAAAGTTCTCTCGATTGACAAAGTGAATAATCGCCTTTTTATCGTCGACTCAGAAAACAATAATTTATCTCTCGTAGACACCAGCAATAATACGGTTGTCACCGGACAACCACTTTTGAACCAAAATAGCACTCTGAAAGTCCCACAACTTCCTCAAGGGATTGCGACGATAAATATGGGAAGCGGAGTGACCCGACTGTTTATTATTGGCAACGGCCCTCCCCCACGGAATCGCATCACTGTTTTTGATTATTCCTCGAGCAATGGATTACAAGCAGCCTCGATCTCTCCGATTATTGTTGGAACTGATACAGTCGCAGATCAATCTGATATTCTCGGTGGCGTAGTCGTCGATACAGAAACTAGTACAGTTTTTGTCTCGAATAGTACAGATGGGTTTGTGAGAGGGTATGATGTAACAAGCGGGGCTGAGAAAGCTGGCTCTCCACTGACTGTCAATACAACCCCCCAGGGGATGGGAGTTAATATCGCTGTTCACCGTCTTTTTGTCTCTTCTTTAGATGGAACGTCGATTTCAATCATTAACACGCAAGACCTCACGCAAATGCCGGTCTCTTTGAACGTGAATACTAAAACTAGCGATGTTGCCAGCAGTACCAATACCAACGGAACAGCTCTTTTTCTCATTAACCCGATCGCGAATCAAATTCTGATTTACAATTTTAATGTGATTACTCCCAACGC
>CAZQOW010000099.1:6434-8552 GCA_964595045.1 uncultured Pseudomonadota bacterium | reverse complement strand
CGGTGATCATTAAAGTCAGAATGAAACAGAGAATGAGAACCCCTTCTCCGGAAAGCGTGACACGAGAAGGCTTTGAAACTAAACGACGATAGAGAAAATAAACTACACCAATGACGACCAGAATCTCGAAAAAATCTTTGGTAAGGCGATAAATGTTTCCGATCGTTCCATCAAAAAAGGGGAGGGTAAATCCTTCTTTAAAACCGGCTCCGAAAGAGATAATCGTTTCAAGCGAAACAACGCAAAATCCCCAAAAAATAAAGGCATGTAAAAGACCAGGAACTAGATCTTTGGTGATCAATTTATCTTGTCCAATTCCGTATTTGAAAAGCCCCTTGATTCTTGTGCCGATGCTGTCAAAACGATTGGTCGGTTTGGCCAAGGCCAGAAGTTGATATCGTTTGAACATCGAATAAGCAAAAAAGCCCAATGCTAAAACAAGAATAATCGCAACAGGAATGGGATACATAAATCAATTTCCTCCAGAAACTCATTAATAATAGATGGATAGTTATCTTACACTGATAAATCAGCCTTCAGTGGGGTATCAAAAAAATCTTTGGCAATCAAGTCTATAGATTGTATGACCTATTAAAATCGATTAATTAGGATATCTAGATGAAAACTTTTACCGAATATCTCTGGTTTCAAACAGTTGAAGAGGAACAGTTTGTCAATATTACTTCGCAATTGGAGAAAATTCTTCAAAAAAATTCAATCACCGAGGGGATGATGCTCGTTTCTGCAATGCATATCACTGCGGCAATTTATATCAATGATGATGAGTCAGGCTTGATTCAGGATATGAAAGAGTGGCTGGCAAGGCTGGCACCCGAAAATCCTAATTATCGTCATCATCAAACCGGCGAAACTAATGGCCATGCTCATTTAAAAAATTTAATCCTTCATCATCAGGTGGTGATCCCGATTACAAAAGGAATGCTCGATTTGGGGCCGTGGCAACAGGTTTTTTACGCCGAATTTGATGGAAAAAGAAAGAAAAGGGTTGTTGTAAAAGGGATGGGGGAGTAGTTTCACTTTTCGTTAATCAAAAGGAGAAAAATGATGAAAAAATTTCTAATCTTTATTTTTATTCTTATCGGATTGGTCGTTTTAATAGCCGGATGGGGGATCTCCACTCGCAACCAATTGGTAACCTTGGATGAAGGGGTCAAAGAAAAATGGTCTCAAGTTCAAAATGTTTATCAGCGACGGATGGATTTAATTCCGAATCTCGTCAATACAGTCAAAGGTTATGCAGCACATGAACAGCAAACGCTAGAAGGAGTCATTCAAGCAAGATCTCAAGCCTCGCAAATTTCAGGTGAGGCGTTGAAAAATGTCATTAATGATCCGGAAGCTTTCAAAAAATTTCAAGCATCACAAGGGGCTCTTTCTTCGGCACTTTCCCGTTTGATGGTTGTGGTAGAACGTTATCCCGATCTGAAAGCGAATCAAAATTTTTTAGAGTTACAAGCGCAACTCGAAGGAACTGAAAATAGGATTACCGTTGAACGAAAACGTTTTAATGAGGCAGCGAGAGAATATAATATTGCGATTCGAAGATTTCCCGCCTCGATCATTGCCTCTTTTTCAGGATTCAAGGAAAAAGCCTATTTTGAAGCAGACACAGGTGCAAACAAAGCTCCCGAGGTGAAGTTTTGATAAGAAGAAGAGAGAAATCAGAAAACAGAAGTCCGAAAAAAAAGATGAAAAACTCGAATTTTATTTTTCATATTCTCCGTATCAAGCTCTTCCTTCTTTTTGTTTTCCTGTTATCATCTTTTTCTTTTGCTCTTCAAATTCCCTCTGTTCCCACAGGGCGAGTCAATGATTATGCCCAATTGCTTGATTCTTCTGCAAAAAACGAATTGGAATCCAAACTAAAAGCGTTTGAAGAGGGGACCTCGACCCAGCTGGTTGTCGCCACTTTTCCATCTTTAGAAGGAGAAAGCTTAGAAGATTTTTCCATTCGTCTCGCTGAAAAATGGAAGATCGGTCAGAAAGGAAAAGATAACGGCGCGATTCTTCTGGTTTTCAAGAATGACCGCAAACTGCGGATCGAAGTTGGATATGGTTTGGAAGGGGCATTGCCTGATGCGATTTCCAGGCGGATTA
>CAZQOW010000099.1:0-6424 GCA_964595045.1 uncultured Pseudomonadota bacterium | reverse complement strand
TATTTTTGCAGGAGTCGATGCGATTATTTTGGCTACAAAAGGAGAATATAAATCATCCTCTCAAAACCAACCGCTCTCCTGGACTGACCCCCTTCTTTTGATATTGTTTATGGGGGTGGGGGGGCTCGCTTTTTTTGGAATACTCGCTTATAAAATGTTTTCGGGAATCGGGGGGAATACCATCGGCTCGCGCTCCTCCAGAGGTTTCTGGGATTCTTTTGGAAGTGGAAGTAGTGGAGGGGGATTTTCAGGGGGTGGGGGTGGTTTTGGTGGAGGCGGATCAAGCGGAAGCTGGTAAAAAAATATGAGAAAACTTCATCCAGAAAAATTCTTTAATGAAGAAGAAAAATCTCAGCTCCTTCAAGCGATTGAGAAAGCGGAGAAATTGACCTCAGGAGAAATCAGAGTTCATCTGGCCCATCGAAGCAGAGGAACTCCGAGCGATGAGGCAAAATCTGTTTTTGAAAAATTAAAAATGACCCAGACGAAAGAGAGAAATGGAATTCTATTTTATCTTTCACTCCAAGATCGCCAATTTGTAATTTTAGGGGATCAGGGAATTCACCAGAAAGTAAAGGATAGTTTTTGGCAAGAAATTCGAGATAAAGTTATTCAAAACTTTAAAGACGAAAATTTTATTGAAGGTCTCATTTTGGGGATTCATCAATGCGGTGAAGAATTGGCTTTATATTTTCCGAGAAATAAAGAAGATAAAAATGAATTATCGAATGAAATTTCCACTTCCTAGGTTGCTTGTTTTTTCCTATTTTCCAAATAAATAATCAATGCTGGAATAAAAATCAGAGCTGTTAGTAAACAGCTAACCTCTCCAATAATGGCGATTTGTCCGAAGGAGACGAGTGCTTGATTTCTCGCAATAATCAGGGTGAAATAACCAATAATAGTCGTGAGTGAACAAAGAAAAACCGCTCCGCCTGTCGTTTTTAACACTTTAGGCAATGAGCCGACTCCTTCTTGATGATAGCGTTGATAAATATTCACTCCGTAATCGACTCCAATCCCGAAAGTTGTCGGAATGGCGATAAAATTAAAGAAGTTAATCTTGATGTTGAAAAGAGCGATTAATCCTCCCATCCATAAAATACCGATAAACAGAGTTCCCAGAATAAAAAGAACTGCTTTTTTGGTTTGATAAAGAAGAATCACAACCGAAATAATTCCTAAAAGTGCAAAAACAGTCGCTCGAAATCCATCTCGACTGACCGCTTTTAGAAGATCTGAGAAAATCACCGAGTCACCGGAAGCGGTAATCACTTCTCCGGTAGGTAATTTATTTTCACGGATGATATCAGAAAACTTCATTAAGTTTTTACCTGCCCACAAAGGCGCATTAATACTAGGATAGACGAAAACCACTTTTCCCAAATCTCCATTTTTTTCACGAAATCTTTTTGTAATCGTTTCTGGAAGATTTTCGAGTGAAACGGTTTGATCTTTAAATTGCGATTTGAATTTCTGCATCTCGTTTTTCTGATCGGCAGTCAAAAAGTTGAGACTATTTTTTTCAATCATCTCCCGAATCTGTTTCAAAATCACGATTTTTTCAGGCTGGTTTTCAGGAATATAAGAGTAGAGAGATTTGCAACTTTCAATCACTCTGGTTTCAGCAGGATCTAGATCTGCCTTTCGAATGATTTCGTTGCAGAGTGGAATGACCTGCTCGGTTTTGTCCGCCATGAGTACTGCTGGATTCATTGAGGTTCCAAAAATCGATCGAACTCTCGTATTCAAAAGATCTTCCTGATTCATCTCTGCTCCTTTTCCTTTCACTTTCAATTTGCTGAAATCGTATTCGAGTGAACGGGGAACAAAAGAGATGAGCAGTGGAACACAAAGAAACGTGAAACAAGCTGAAGTATAGGTCAACTTTTTTGCCCATGGAGTAATTTTTATAGATAGATAATTCATGAGAGAAAATTTTATTTTTTTCTCATCTTCTTTTTTAAATGCCGGCCAAATCTTTTCTGAAATCATTAGAAAAACCGGAAGCACTGAATAAGTGGCCAGCCAGCAAAAAAGCATTCCAATTCCTCCTATGAATCCGAAATGGGAAAAGCCACGAATCTCGGTAATAATCAAAATTCCAAAAGCGACACTGGTATTTAAACTGGAGGCGAGGGTTCCCTTAAGAGTCGAAGGAATGGCAATGATCAGAGAGTCGAGTGAATTCGTTCCTTTTTTTCTTTCTTCAATATATCGGGCCATCAAAATCAGACTATAATTAATTCCGTTTCCAACAATGATGGATCCTAAAAATGCGGTCTGGGTAGTAAGGTATCCGATCCCTGAGGCGGTTAAAGCGAAAGTCCAAACAACACCATTCAACAGAGACCAAGACATCAGTAGTACCATTCGAAGCTGTTTGAAATAGAGATAAACCGATAAAAGAACAAGGAAGACACAGAGTGCGGCTGTGCTGACAATGTCATTAATCAAGGTCTGGTACTCAAATAAAACTCTTAAAAACTTTCCTGTCAGTCCAACTTTAAGTGAAGAATCATATTTAGATGGGTTTAATTCTTCGATTGTTTTTTTGACTTTCGCTACCAACTTCTTGGAAAAATCGATTCCAGACGCAGACCCAGGTGGGCGTATCACAATGGCCATTAATTTTCCGTTTTCTCCGAAAAAATAACCATCGATATATTGATCGTAAGAAGAGACTTTGTTTCGGTATTTTTCCTCAATATCTTTGGTGGTGAACTCTTTATCTTTTTCTTCTTTGCTCATCAGATCAAGAAAAAGACCGGTTTTTTTTATTTTTTCCCTCTGGATTCTTCTTTCGAGTCGATCATGAATTTGCTGCAGATCTTCCAAACTCATATATAAATATTTATTCTCTTCAAAAAACTTTTTCGCATCGGAGACATTATAATCAATTTGATAGATATATTCTGGTGGATATTTCTTCAGTTCAGCAATCAAATCATTTGCAAATCGAATTGAAAGAGCTGGATCTTTTGACTCGATGGTCACAATCAAAGAACCTTCTCCTCCCATTCTTTCTGCAATCCGATTGATATCTTTGACACTTTGAAAATTTTCGGGAAGAAGCTGTTTGAAATCACTTCGTAATTTTAGGTGACTACTTTTCCAGACGCTCAGGGAAAAAAACAGGATAAACAGAATGGCAAGCAATCCCTTGTAGCGATTTAGCCATTTGACATAACGGGTAAAAAAAGGATGATGATAGGATTCGTTCATTTTAAGAAATTCTCATCCTTTAGAGTTGAATTCATAGAGTTGTCTTTTTTCCAAATAAATAAGCTGCTAATCCCCCCAATTCATAAAGAATAAAAAGCGGAATTGCCATCATAAATTGGGAAAGAATATCTGGCCCGGGGGTAAGAATGCCAGCAACAATAAAGATGATGATGACAGCATATTTTCTGAATTTGTGGATATGTCGATATTGAATCAAACCGACTCGAGAGAGAATAAAAATAATAAGCGGAAGTTCAAAGGTAATTCCAAATGCGAGAAGTGATCTTGAGCAAAAGGTAAAATAATCTTCCATCTTTGGCATAAACTGGATCGGTGTATCTTTAAGAATCTCAACAATGAATTTAAATCCGGTAGGAAAAACAAAAAAATAACCAAAGAGAGAACCGACCACAAAAAATACTCCGGAAAAAATAGCAATCGGTAAAATCAGCCGTTTCTCTTTAAAATAAAGACCAGGAGAAATGAATCGCCAAAGTTGATAAGCAATATAAGGAAGAGCCAAAAAAACCCCCGCTAAGACAGAAGTTTTCAGATAAACCATATACGATTCAAAAGGGGTCGTAGTAATAAAATGGCTATTGTTTGGCAAAACTTTCTGAAGAGGAATAATCAAAATATTAAACAGTTCTTTCGAAAAGTAAAGAGTAAGGCAAATTCCTATTCCAATCGCAAGAAAAGAATGAATCAAGCAGCGTCGTAAATCTCCCAGATGCTGAACTAAACTCATCAGATGTTGATTTTCTTTATTAGGTTGACTTTTCATTGGATGAAATCGAATCGGAAGAGGTTACAGTAGTTTCTTTTTTTTCAAGGTCACTGGGTGGAGTTGGTTTTGTCGTCTGTTTGACATCTTTTTCAAATGCATCTTTGATATCATCGAGTGAATGTTTTAACTCATAAACCCATTTTCCAAGGGTTCTCGCTGTTTTCGGAATTTTATCCGGCCCCAAAAAAATGAGTGCAACTACCAAAACGACTAATAATTCTCCCAAGCCAAGTCCAAACATAGAATGCTGACCTAGCTTATCTATTTATATTATTCAAGTATCCGAGGAAGTTTTCTGGGAAAAGGATGATGAAGCTCAACTTCAACAATTTTTAAACCTGAAATTCCTGCTGCCACTAACAAATATTTTCCTTTATAGTTCACTCCATTGACAGCACCGAAATAGTCACCAAAGTTCAACTTTCCTAGGATAAAAGAACGAATTCTTCTTCCTTCAACCCACCAATAGGCAATTCTTACCCCCGCTTCTCCATTTGCCAGCATGACAACTCTATGATCAACACTTACCGCATTTGTCACCCTTTTTTCGGGAGGAAGCCTTGGATCATTGGGATTCGGGATAGTTCCCAGCAAACGTCCCGATTTCGAAACAATCAGCGCTCCTCCATCTCCTGCACCGATAAAAACAAGATCATCTGAAATTTCTATACTTCCTTTGGATTCAGCTAGAGTTGCTCCTCCGACCCAATGAGTTTGATAAGAAAGATTATTGGGATCGATTACTGTCATTCGGCCGGGAGTTCCCTGAAAAACATAAACTTTGTTTTCTTCTTTATCTATTGCAATGGATCGTGCATCGGCCAACGGGATAAAACCGTTTTGAGTCAGAGTTGATTGATCGAGACGTACGAGTCCTCCTGTATTACCGGTGGTAACAAACAAAGAATCATTCAATGCAACAAGATCTGTTGCGGTATAAGAGGGAAGGGGAATTGGAGGTAAAAATGTGATCGGTAAAAACATAGCATCGAGATTTACCTTCTGGATTTCAGCCGGAGTTGGAAAACCAGTGACATCCTGGGATTCAGCCCCAACAAGATAAAGAGACTGATTTTCTATCAGCGCCGTATTTAAATCTCGATCTCGAAAGATCAACTGAAATAGAAGGATCGGATGACGGGGATTGATCAAATCAATGATTTGAATAGCTCCCAAATAAGTATCTCCTTGGGTATTGTAAGTGACGACCGCATATCTCCCATGAAACACGACATCCGTCGCTCCAAAAGGGTGATCTCCCACGGGAGGAGGCGTTACTGTTGCAACCAGTTTCAGAAAAATAGGCAAAGGGGGTCGGGGAGGAAAAAGAGGTCGCCTCAAATTTATCTCTTCTGACTCAGGAATAATCTCGATTTCCTGATCGCTGGTTTTCACAAGACAATGAAGAGATTCAGGGTCTTGATGAATCAGGATCCGTTCTTCTCTACCAAAATGATCATTTAAATGAGGAAGACAAGATGGGTCTTCTGAAGTTGTATTAAAAGAGTTTGGAGAAGATTGAGTAATATTTTCAGTCGCGACCAGAGAATCTGTTGAACTGAGTTGAAAAGAAAAAAAAGATAGAAAAAAAAGAACAAAAAAAAGACAACCCCGAAAAAATTTCATGAATCCCCCCCTCTAAAAAGATTTCATAAAAAATATTTTATAAGTCGTTTGGTCTGATTTTTATTTAAATGAAATTATATGCATTGTGGAGACAAGGGATATTCGATCTCTAAAGAGCTATCGTTTACATCCTAGGAAAATGCTTTGCCCCAGGCCACTCCATTATAAATCAGTCTAAAGTTTGCAATTAAAGATCTTTTTCCCAGAAATCAGCACCACCACCATCTTTTTTCTCGCCATTTCCAGTTCCTGGAATACCACCACCGTAATCAATCGATTCGGTGTCCCCTTTTACAATTTCCATCGGGGTTTGGTATTGGGAAAGATCAAGCCAAGGGGGGAGTTTAAAATCTTTGGTTGGATATTTTTTCGTCGCTTCGGTCATATAATAAAGCCATATGGGTGCAGCAACATGTCCACCGGTTGCATTATGACCAATCGTTTTTGATTTTTCGTCATGACCTACCCAAACACCAGTCACAAGGGTTGGGGTATATCCAATAAACCAGGCATCGGTTGCGTTATTAGTTGTTCCAGTTTTTCCTGCCGCCGGTTTTTTTAGCTCAAGCGCTTTCGTTCCTGTGCCGTATTTCACTACATCTTCCATGAGAGAAACCATCGTTGCTGCAGTTCTAGGAGTAATCACATGATCAGGAGGAATATAATTTCCATAGAGAATCTTTTTTTCATATTCACTTAAATTCAGTTGATCTTTTTGAATCACTTCATCGCCAACTTTTTCAAGAATTGAACTATATTCCATTTCATCCCACGGAATTGCTTTGA
>CAZQOW010000098.1:0-8581 GCA_964595045.1 uncultured Pseudomonadota bacterium | reverse complement strand
GAAATCAAAAGTTTTCAATCTTTCTCCAATGAACAGGTTTTAAAATCAGTTGCCGAAGCTCACGAAGCTTTCGAAACCTGGTCGAATCTTTCTTATTCAGAACGTGGCAATTATCTTCTCAAGGCAAGAGAATATATTTTGGATCATCTCGATGAAATCGCCAACGTCATTTCAGAGAGTAACGGTAAACCTAGAACCGAAGCGATTTCTTCGGACATCTTGCCGGTTTGTGATCTGATTTATTACTTTGCGAAAAATACAGAATCTCTTTTAAAGCCTGAAAAAATCTCGATTGGAGTGATGGGAATTCTCGGTCGCCGTTCAAAAATTCAGTATGAACCGATGGGAGTTGTCGGAATTATCTCTCCCTGGAACTTTCCATTCTCGATTCCGATGAGCGGGATTGTCATGGCACTCATGACCGGAAATACGGTTTTGCTGAAACCGGCCGATGCAACCGCCAATGTCGGATTTAAAATCGAGGAAATTTTTCATGCGATCCATCTTCCAAAAGGGGTTTTTACTCATTTACCGGGCGGTGCTGAAACCGGTGAAGCGCTTTTAAATGCGGATCTTAACAAGGTCATTTTTACCGGAAGTGTCCGAATCGGAAAACGGGTCATGGAGATCTGTTCTAAACGCCTGATTCCTTGCACTCTGGAGCTCGGTGGAAAAGATCCGATGATCGTCTGCCACGATGCCCATCTAGAAAATGCCGCAAAAGCAGCTGTTTGGGGTGCGTTCTGCAATGCGGGACAGGTTTGTGCTTCCGTCGAACGACTTTATGTGGATGAGAAAATCGCCCATGAATTGATTGAAAAGATTGTCGAGAAAACAAAAAAATTAAAACTGGGAATCGGGAAAGATCAAGAAATCGATATCGGCCCACTCACTACCGAAGCTCAATTGAAAATTGTAGAATCTCAGATCCTAGAGGCTAAAGAGCGAGGCGCAAAAATTTTAACTGGTGGAGAACGCGATCCAAAATATCCAGGCTATTTTTTCAAGCCAACTGTTTTAACGAATCTCGATCATACTTTTCGTTGTATGACGGAAGAAACTTTTGGCCCAACTCTTCCAATCATGACTTTCAAAACGGAAGAAGAAGCAGTTCGCTTAGCAAACGATTCTATTTATGGCCTGACGGCTTCTGTTTGGACAAAAGATCTGAAACGGGGAGAAAAACTGGCGAGTCAAATTCGAACCGGAACTGTCATGATCAATGAATGTACCTACAGCTATGCGATTGCGCAAACCCCCTGGGGAGGATTGAATCAGAGCGGTTTTGGAAGAACTCACGGAAAAATTGGGCTTCATGAATTAGTGCACATTAAACATATTCATACCAACACTCTTCCGTTTATTCAGGATTTCTGGTGGTTTGGTTATAATCAGAAACTTTACAATACATTCAAATATCTCAGCAAAAATTTGACTGGGAGTTTTTGGCAGAAGGTGAAAGGGATTTTGCGGGCACTTTGGGAAACGAGGAGGAAGAAGTATTAATCATTTAACTATGTGATCCTGTAGGGGCGAACCTTGTGTTCGCCCTAAAAATGTTGGCAATATCGAAAATGTTAACGATTTTCCACACGATCGGGGCGAACACAAGGTTCGCCCCTACATAATAATGCCGTTCCCTCAAAAATCTTTGACGCATTTTTGACGCAAGAAAGAATCCAATGGAACAAACTCTTACTGCAGAAAAAGCACTCGACAAAAAAGTTCCAGGCCCCAAAGGCTTACCCCTTCTTGGAAATCTTCTCGACCTTCGAAAAGACAGTCTAGGTTTCATTAAAAAAGTTCAAAAAGAATTCGGCGACATTGCACACTTCAAGGCTGGAAAATATCGAATATATCTCGTCTCACATCCCGACTACGCCCAGCGTGTGTTTCAAGATCACTATAAAAATTATGGCAAGCAGACCAAAGCGTGGAGAAAATTCAGGGATTTTTTAGGCAATGGTTTGCTCAGTAACGAAGGAGAATTCTGGAAACGACAACGAAGAATTTCACAACCTGCTTTTCACCGCGATAAAATTGCATCGTTTGCGGCTCAAATGGTGCAAGATACCGAAGAACTTTTGAAAAAATGGGAAACCGCTTACCAAAAAAACGAGCCGATCGATATCTCTTCTGAAATGATGCATGTCACGCTTCAGATTATGGGAGAAACACTTCTCAGTGCGAACTTAAGCGGAGATGCTGAAAAAGTTCGTGAGGCAATGACCACGACTCTTCGAATCACCAATGAAAGACTTCGCAGCTTTATTGAAGTGCCGCTTTCCATCCCAACTCCCAAAAACAGGCGTTTTTTAAAAGCGCGTCAAACTCTGGATGATATCGTTTATAAGATTATTGAAGATCGCCAAAACAAAAAAAATCAATATCAAGATTTGCTTTCGATGTTGATGAATACGGTCGATGAAGAGACCGATGAACGGATGAACAAAAAACAACTCCGTGATGAAGTCATGACGATCTTTTTGGCCGGCCACGAAACCACCGCCAACGCACTCAGCTGGACTTTTTATCTTCTCTCACAAAAGCCTGAAGCTGAAGAAAGGTTATCCTCTGAAATTCATTCAGTGCTCAATGGGAGAGCTCCTACGTTGGCCGATATTCCACAGCTGGCATATACCGAACGGGTGGTAAAAGAATCGATGCGACTTTGTCCTCCAGTTCCGATTATCGGTCGCTCGGTGACAGAAGATGATGAAATGGGCGGATATTTCATCCCCAAAAACTCAGTCGTTTTAACCACTCCTTATCTCACCCATCGCCATCCTGATTTTTGGGAAAATCCTGAAAAATTTGACCCGGATCGATTCTTGTCGGAACGATTCTCCAAACTCCCGAAATACGCCTACTTCCCGTTTGGTGGAGGGCCGAGACTTTGCATCGGAAACAATTTCGCGATGATGGAGGCGGTTTTGATTTTGGCTACGATTGCACAGCGATATCAATTGAAATTAATTCCAGATCAGAAAATCGAAGTGGAAGTGGCGATTACGCTGCGACCGAAGTATGGGATCAAGATGCAGTTAGAAAAACGACTTCGCAGTTGACAATCTCGCCCGCTCCATTATTCTCCCTCCGCTATGAAAAAATCCCCTCTATTGATTATTTTTCTTGTGATATTCATCGACTTGGTCGGCTTCGGAATGGTCATTCCGATTCTCCCATATTACGCAAAATCATTTGGTGCATCCGCGACGGTTCTCGGAATTTTAATGATGAGCTATTCCGCAATGCAGTTCTTATTTGCGCCCATCTGGGGCCAAATCTCCGATCGGGTCGGAAGACGCCCTATCCTGTTAATGAGTATTTTAGGGATTGGGCTGTCGATGCTGTTACTCGGATTTGCAAAATCACTTCTCTGGCTTTTTATTGGAAGAATTATGGCCGGGATTTTTGGGGCGAATATTTCGACCGCTTCAGCCTATATCGCCGATGTCACTCCTCCTGAAAAAAGAGCGAAGGGTATGGGGATGATCGGAGCGGCATTTGGACTTGGTTTCCTGTTTGGCCCGGCCCTTGGAGGCGTTCTCTCTCATTGGGGATACGGAACAGCCGCTTTTGTCGCTGCCGCGCTTTCATCCCTCAATTTTATTTTTGCCTATTTCAAATTAGAAGAACCTAAACTTTCTCTTGAAGTGAGACAAAAGCATCGAAATCATTTTAATAAAAATTTCTATCTTGAAACTTTATCGAAGCCAAAAACAGGTTTTGTTGTTTTGATGTTTTTTTTGGTTACCTTCGGGTTTGCCCAACTGGAAACAACCTTTGGTCTTTTTTTACTTTCCCGCTTTGGGCTCGATGCGACTCATGCCGGCCTGATTCTCGCTCTGCTGGCACTCGTCATGGTCATCATTCAGGGAGGTGCCATCGGAAAATTGGCCAAATCGTTTGGAGAAATTCGGCTTGTCGTCATCGGAACTATCATGATGAGCTTTGGGTTGTTCATCGCCAGCTTAAGTTTTCATTTAAGTCTTTTTGTAATTGCGCTTTTTATTCAATCGATCGGGTATGCGATTACCAATCCCTCTTTATCCAGTCTTGTCTCAAAAAATGCTTCAGAAGGTTCTCAAGGATCGACGATGGGGGTTTATCAATCGGCTGGGAGTTTAGCAAGAATGTTGGGTCCGCTGGTTGCGGGAGTTTTGTTTGACAAGCTGGGAATTCAAGTGCCGTTTTGGGCATCGGTCATTTTTTTTGGAATTACTTTTTCAGTAGCATTCTTAAATCGATCTCTCTGGAAAAAAAGTTCAGAAATTGCTGCTTAATTTTTTCTTACTTCCCTCTTCTTGTGAAGGTGGACTCAACTCCAAGTACTAAATCCCCCTTTTTCAAAGAGGAGGAGACTATGATCATACCAACGCATCCACCATCATCGCCCCAAAAAGCAACATCAGATACACAATCGAATATCCAAAAAATCTCCAGTAAACAGGAATGGTTTTTCGAATATAAACCTGCACCGCTCCCAAAAGAAAAATAACTCCGAGTAAAATAGCACTGATAAGATAAATTTTTCCTGCCGAATGAATAAAATAGAGAGTTAAGGTTAGTGGAACAAGAAACAATGAATAATAAAAGATTTGCCGTCGGGTCACTTCATCTCCCACCACGAGAGGCAGCATTGGAAGTCCCACTTTCGCATAATCTTCTTTGCAGCAAAGTGCCAAAGCCCAGAAATGAGGGGGGGTCCAGAAAAAAACAATCAGAAAAAGAATGAAAGAAGCAATATCGATCGATCCTGTTACCGCGGCAATCGCAATCAGCGGGCCGGTTGCCCCAGCAATCCCTCCAATCACAATGTTATAAGGGGTGCGGGGCTTTAGCCAAAGAGTGTAATAAAAGCTATAAAAGAGAATAGTTCCAACCCCTAACAGTGCAGATAAAACTCCTCCCCAATACCAAAGCATAAAAGTGCCGAGAATTCCGGTAATGACACTGAAAAAAATTGCTGACCTGGGTGAAATCTTTCCTAACGGTAATGGGCGCTTCTTAGCGGTTCGTGCCATTTTCAGGTCGCGATCTCTTTCAAAGAACTGATTAAACGCATTCGCGGAGCCGCCAATGAGAAAAATCGCTAAAACAATCAACCACGATTGAAGCGGATTTTTTGTGAGATTTCCCTGCATCGCAAGCATCGTCAAACCGGTAAACGCAAAGAGCAGACTGATTCTAGGTTTTGTCAAATTGAGATAGGCAAACATTGCTTGTTTTGATCCCTTTCTTAAAGCGATCTGTTCTTTAGCAATGATGGGTGTTTCTGGCAAGATGGCAATTGAAGAAAAAAGAAGGGTAGTTCTGGATCGAACTACCCTTAAGATATTTCAGAAGCTGGTTATTTTTTTACGGTTAAAAGCTTTCTACTTCTTAAACCGATGTAAGTAAGCGGTATAAAGAGGAGAAATAGAATTCCTAAATTGGCTGGATTGGTTGAGTTGATTGCGCAGCCGCCACTTCCACCTCCTGAAGAGCTATTGGGTGAAACAGGAGGATATTCGGTCGGTTTATCGAAATAACGGGCGATCGCAAATTGTTTATTTTGAATATCGGCTGTAAATCCAGTAGCAAGTAGTTTACCATCCGATTGAATCAAAAGACTCTTTCCCTGGCTAAGAACTCCATTCGGAAATTTCGTGACTACTTTGCCGGTTGTATTAAAGCTGGTATCTAATACCCCTTTTGAATCATAGCGTGCCAAAGAAAAAGTTTCAGGAGAAATTCCAACATTTGAAAAACCGAATGCCACGATTTTTCCATCTGCCTGAAGAGCCACTGAGGTCAAACGATCAACGCTTCCATTTTCGATATCGGTTTTGACCATGAATTCAGGAGTAGCTTCATCACAATTTTCATTGCATCTAGATAAGACAAAATCATCTTCTGTATTTCCTCCCATGACGATTTTTCCATCCGGTTGAAATGAGATTGCTTGAAATTCGCTCGCTTTACCGTTTTGGCTCAGATCGATCACCTTCGCGCCGGTATTAGTATCGCTAAAGGTCAAATCAAAATCCTTCCCGTCCGGATCGATCCGGGCGATAAAAGCGAGAGGGGTTTTTGGATCGATCATCCCTGAACTTCCAGCGATCACAATTTTATCTTTTACTTTTTGACCGGTTTGAACCTTAACGGTCCGAATATGGATCAATCTATCGAAAATGAAAAAATCTGGGCTGTTTCCAAAATTTGCATCGATGATTCCATTCGGATCAAGACGTGCCAATTTGATCTTCTGTTTTCCATCAATATCATTCATAATATTAATAATAATATTTCCATTCGATTGAAGATCGATTGAATTGACAACTTCACTCGCGAACGCGTTCAGCCTCGCAACCACTCCATTGTTTCCAAAACTTGTATCCAAAGTTCCATCCCCCTTGAATCGCATCAAGAGAATATTTTTATTCATCTGCCTAAAGGTATAAGTGATGTAGCCAGCAACCAATATTTTATCCCCCTGAAGAATCATCGAATAAATTTCATCGTCGCCATTTTTATTTCCCCCACCTATTTCACTCGCATTCAGAATCACGATTCCATTCTGTCCAAAAGATGAATCGAGTTTTCCATCGGTAGTATAGCGGGCAAGGGTCAGATGTTTCTTTCCGTTCATCATTGAATAACCACCCACTACCATCTTGCCATCTGTTTGCAGCACTGCCGCGTTGGCGACACTTGAAGTCCCCACTGACGGATAAGCCAAGCCATTGACACCATAACTCGGATCCAAAGAGCCAGGCTGTAAAATCTCGGCAGATGCGGATGATGTCCAAAATAGAAAACTGAGGAATAAAGTTAAAATTTTAATTCGCATAAAAACTCCCCCTCTTTTTAAATAGATTCGCATTAGTTTTATTATTAATGATACCGACCTTAAATGTTTTTTGATATTTAAAAAAGACAGGAAGCAATGATCTGTATTGAGTTGTATAAATATTTTAAGAATTGTTAACTGATTGAATGGGAAAAAAGAATAAAATGATAAGATGATATTCAATAAATTACCTCGCGGCTTGCCGCGGGGTATTCAAGACATTGTCATTCTGAGCCTTTCGCTTCTGTCATCCTGAGGGGAGCGAAGGATCTAAGCAAGTTCGCTCTAGAGTAAACTCCACGAAGAATCGTATCAACGTTGATTAGATCTTTCGTTTCACTGAAAGATGACAAACGCGACAAGCTGCGAGGAATTGACCCACAAAGATTAAAGCGGAACCGAAAACCCGCTGCTCATCGATTTCAATTTAAAAATATACCAGGAAATAAAAGTCAGCTCTCCCAAACAGAGAATAAGCCAGAATGGATATTTTGGTTTCGATAAATAATTCAATCGAATTAGAGATAAAAATAGCAATGCCGCAACTCCGTTATGCGCAACTGCAACTGGGAGTGGCAGTTGAAATATCACGTTTGAAATTCCGAGAGAGAGTTGAAGAATCAATAAGCTAGCAAGAAGAAAAGCGGTTTTTTTAAATCCTCTTTTAAAAATTTTAAAAGATAAAATGGATAAATAGACAAAAACAAAAACTGCCCCAACTCGATGCAGGAAATGAATGGTCATTCTTGATTCGTTATTTAAAACTCCTCCTTCATAATTTGGGCCGAACTCTTTAGAAAGATGGAAAGCTTCCCGAAAGTTTAATGAAGGGATCCAGCTCCCCTGACAAGTCGGAAAATCAGGACAGGCAAGGGCAGCATAATTCGAACTTGTCCAGGCTCCCAAAGAGATTTGAAAAAGGAGAAGAAAAAGTCCGAGAATAATCCAGTGATTGAACTTTTTCAATAGTTGTAGGGGCGCACGGCCGTGCGCCCCTACAGATAAATAATTCCACCAGAGTAATCCAAGAGTCGTAAATCCACCCAACAAATGCGCAGTCACCACAAGCGGATGAAGCTTAATCGTGACAGTCCACATCCCGAGAAGCGCTTGATAAACAACCATTCCAAGAATTAGAAAAGGAAGATAAATTGGATATTCAGAATTTCTTCTCTTGAAACCAATGGATAAAACCATCAAAAGCAAAATAGATCCACCCAGAGAACCAGCAAGATAACGGTGAACCATCTCTTTCCAGGCTTTGTGAGATTCTAAAAAATTATTAGGATAGTTTTTTTCAACGTGAGAAGAGTCAGGAACAGTCAGTTTTCCGTAACAACCTGGCCAGTCGGGACAACCAAGCCCAGCATTGGAAAGCCGAACATAAGCACCAACAATCACGACGAGAAAGGCAAGACAGGTCGCAAACAAGGCAATTTTTTTATAAAGGGAATTCATTAAAACTACTGAAAGAAAAGCTTACACCTCTTACTTACTACCTTTTGCCTCTTCTTCGACTAATCGATCAATGGCAAAAGAAACCGGAATCTGCAGAGCAGGTGCCGCGACTTTCTGCGCCGACCCATTCTCCTGAATTCCAATTGCAGCAAGAGTTACAGGGGTATCATCCGGCGGATTCTGTCCTAAGGTACGAACATAGTGAACTAAAGCCCATCGCTCTTCAATCGGCAAGGTTGCAAAAGAGGACATTGCTCCTCCGGCAATCCCTTCTGTTAAAGTCTTGAA
>CAZQOW010000097.1:5980-8621 GCA_964595045.1 uncultured Pseudomonadota bacterium | reverse complement strand
GACCACGACTGGAATATGCGCCAATCCTTTTTCTTTCATCAATTTCAAAATCTCTGGGATGAGCGACAAATGAGATCCGGAGAGAATCGAAAGTCCGACAATATTGACCGCTTCTTGCAACGCCGACTCGGCAATCTGCTCAGGAGTTAAACGAATCCCCTGGTAAATGACTTCCATTCCTACATCACGCGCTCGGACAGCGATCTGCTCGGCGCCGTTGCTATGGCCATCGAGGCCAGGTTTACCGACAAGGATTCTCAATTTTTCTTTGGTTTCATTCTCAAACTCTTTTACTTTTTTACGAGCTTTTTCAATCGCTTCGTTATCCCCTTCCAGACGGACTCCACTGACCCCTGTCGGAGCACGAAATTCGCCAAACACCTCACGCAAAGTATTCGACCACTCACCGGTTGTTACCCCTGCTTTTGCGGCTTGGATGGAAACCGGCATCAGATTTGATCCGTTGAGAGCCGCGTCCTTCAAGGATTTGAGAGCTGTCTCAATTTGCAGTGGATTTCTTTTTTTACGGAAGGCCTGAAGCGATTGGATTTGATAGTCGACCAATTTTTCATCGAGTTTTAAAATTCCCCCATCTCCTTCCGCGGTCAGTGGAGAAGCAGTTGTTTCGGTAAAACAGTTTACTCCAACGACTTGGATCAATTTTTCTTCGATCGTCCGAATTCGATTGGCATTGGATGATACCAGCTGTTGCTTCATATAGGAGAGGGCATTCACCGATCCTCCCAACTCTAAAACCTTGGCTAGCTCTGATTCTGCCGCCTCCATTAACTCGAAGGTTTTTGCCTCAATCACTTTCGAACCTTCAAAGATATCTCCATACTCCAAAAGATCGGTTTCAAAACTTAATACTTGCTGAATTCGAAGTGACCATTGTTGATCCCAAGGGCGGGGAAGGCCGAGAGCCTCATTCCAGCAAGGGAGCTGAACGGCACGGGCACGGGCATTTCTAGAAAGCGTCACTCCGAGCAATTCAAAAATAATTCTTTGAACATTGTTTTCTGGCTGACGTTCAGTCAGGCCGAGGGAATTCACTTGGACGCCATAACGAAAACGACGGAATTTCTCATTTTTTACGCCGTATCTCTCTTTCGTAACTTTATCCCAAAGCTTCACAAACGCCCGCATCTTGCAGATCTCTTCAACAAAGCGAATGCTCGAATCCATGAAAAATGAGATTCTTCCAACCGCTTTTTCGAACTCTTCTCCTTTAATTTCACCTGACTTTTGGACCGCATCTAGAAAAGAGATCGCATTGGCTAAACCATAGGCTAACTCTTGGACGGGTGTCGCCCCTGCTTCCTGAAGATGATAAGGACAAACGTTGACCGGATTCCATTTCGGCAATTCTCGAACCGTGTAATTAATCATGTCGGTCGTGAGCCGAATCGACGGCTCAGGGGGGAAAACATAGGTTCCACGGGAAAGATACTCTTTGAGGATATCGTTTTGCGTCGTCCCTTGAAGTAATTTTGGATCAATCCCTTGCCGTTCAGCCACCGCGATATAAAGTGCCAACAGCCAAGCGGCAGTGGCGTTGATCGTCATCGAGGTATTCATTTGACCGAGCGGAATCTGGTCAAAAAGCATCGCCATATCTTCAATATGACAGATTGGAACCCCGACTTTGCCGACCTCGGCTCTCGCGAGTGGATGGTCTGAATCGTAGCCGGTTTGGGTTGGAAGGTCGAAGGCGACCGATAATCCGGTCTGACCTTTCGCTAAATTATTTCGGTAAAGCTCATTAGAGGCTTTGGCGGTCGAATGCCCAGAGTAGGTTCGCATCAGCCAAGGTTCGTCACGTTTGGTTTGCATAGGGGGTGGAACCTAGAAAATTTCGAAGCCAAGGTCAAGAGATGGAGTAAAACTCTGAGAAAGAAAAATATTTTTCCATTTTTCTGACAACTGTTTTACAGAAAGAACGATATTTTTTCACACAATCAAGACAAGGAGACACCCCGATGATTTCTCCCATTGATCTCATTTCATCAGCCAGTTTTTTGGGTGATCAAACTCGGATCACCTTTGAAGAGGTATGCAGCAGCGCGATCCACCTCAGCCTCGCTTTTCTTCCGAGGCAATTGAATTATATTGCAGCCCCCCTTTTCACCGGTCTGGGACTTTTAAAGATCTTTTCCTCTCCGGAATCCGGCAAGTCAAAAGAGAACGAGTTCAGCAGTTTTGTTGCCCACATTTCCCCTATCAGTGCCGATCTGATCGGATTCTATGATCTTTTCCATGGAATGTATGATCTGTTTTGCGGCATCAAAGATTTTCTCTGCGAGGAAAAAGAGGAAGTTTCATTTCACGGAACGAAAAACCTCCTGATGAGTGTCATTACCCTCTTTACGGATTATCGTTTTTTCAGGAGATGCCATTCCGCACAAAAAAACAAGATCAGAGCGGCTGAAGCAGAAACAGAAAGAATGGCAGCAAACCTGCAAAGAACAAACCAACAACTGGATAAAACCTCCAGAGCTCTCGGAGAGACGATTTTCGACTTCAAAACCTTTAGACAACAAAGCGAACGGGTCACCGGACAGCTGGCGCATAATTTGGTAAGTACAGAACTTGTCCTGCAAGAGACAGAATCCGCCTTGGCAAGAGTGAGACGAACCTCCCA
>CAZQOW010000097.1:0-5880 GCA_964595045.1 uncultured Pseudomonadota bacterium | reverse complement strand
ACAACTCGCTGGGATCGCATCTAGTGAACATCTCGCCGCATTGCAAAACAACATTTTGAGAGAGGCAGAAAGAAATTCTTCCAGAACAGTCTCACCTTCCCATCCAACACTTTTATTGAGAGGGGTTGAAATAGACAAATTAGCAGAAGCTTACGCAGCGGGAAATCGCAAACTCCGCATCGCAGGGTAAATTTTCATCGACACAATCCATCTGCCAACTTTAAAATATTTTTTTCTTCTTAAATCCTTGAAAAAAACATAGATACTTACTTGGCCAAATTAATCCGAAAGAAACTTATGAAAAACATAGCAGGGCTATGCCTGTTTATCCTATCTTTAATAGGAATATCTTGTTGTGGGAGTATAGGAAATCAAGGGCTGTTCAGCGTCACAGAGTGTGAAGGCCAAGGGGGAAATGTCGTTTTATCCAGTCCGCATCAACCAGCTTCCTGTATCTCCGGGCAGCAGACGATCGGCACCATCGAAACACCTAACTTTTCGGGGATTTGCTGTAAGCCAACGATGACTCGTGAAAATTAAATAATTCAATCAAGATTTCGTTTTAATCAACATCCGCCGTTCAATCTCAAAAATCTTTTCAGGAATTTTTTCTTTTCCCAGTTTTTTCTTGTCATTTTCTTTAATGAAGAGATCGGCTCCATACTTCTCAATCGCAGCCTGGGGACGGATATTCTTGATTCCAATCAATTGAAAATTGATGATGCCAGCCGGAATTTCTTTCGGCCCTTCCGATTTTGAAAGAACTCTCGAAATCGCATAAACCGTATCTCCACTGACCGCCGGCTGTGTATGATA
The DNA here is from genome assembly GCA_964595045.1 of uncultured Pseudomonadota bacterium. Taxonomy (GTDB): domain Bacteria; phylum UBA10199; class UBA10199; order JADFYH01; family JADFYH01; genus CAZSRQ01. Next base: position 5,064 of record CAZQOW010000097.1, on the reverse strand, counting down.
ACCTTCGGTATAACCCAAGTCGGCAATCGCATTTTCGGTCGTATCACGACTCGCCAGCCCTGCGAGCCAGGCAAAGACCAGTCCACCATAAACGATCGGTTCACCGCTCATCGCACCAGTTCTCGCGGTGGAATAAAGACGATCATAGTGAAGAGGATGGGTATTCATCACCCGATAGGTCCATGGGAAATGCTCGTCTGTAATCGTTCTCCCGTTTGCATGAAGAATCACATCCCCCACTTCAAAATTTTCGAAATAGGTCCGAACTCCGGTTAAATCTTTTGGATATGATCCAGAAATAGTTGGAATCTCCATCGTAAGTTCAGACTGGTCTGGAAATTTTTCTCCGCGGATCGTGCTCGCCTCGGTTTTTTTGCCGACGGGAGCAACCATAATTTTTCGATCATATTGTAACACCAATTCATTTTTCTGATTCAGCCCCAAGGTACGAATCGTTGCAATCCCCGGTTTTCCCTCTTTCATCTCCCGTTTCAAAACCTTCGTCATCGCTCGAAGCGTATCACCCGGATAAACCGGTTTCACAAAGCAAACATTGTAATAACCAAGATTTGCCACCGCTTTTTCGGAATCGTTTTGAACCCCCAGTGAAAGAACAATATTCATCACCATGAGAGGAGAAACGACGAGATCGTTAAATCCGTGCGCTTTGGCGTATTCGGCATTGGTGTAAAGCGGATTGCATTCCATGAAACTGGTCGCAAACTCGACCGCAAACGCCGGGTAAATCGTAATTCCACGGGGATGGACAAAAATTTCCCCCTCATCGAGATCTTCTAATACTCGACCATATTGGGGGGATTTGATTTTGCTTAAATCGGCTGGCTGTTTCGGAGCCAACTCTTCGAATTTGGGATAAGAGATTTTTAGGGTCATGGTTTTTCCTTTGAAATTTTTTAAAATTATCCCCTTCTCCTTTCGACGGGGAGAAGTGCCCGTAGGGCGGATGAGGGGTGACGTGGCAAAGCAACCTTATTTGTTGCTATCTCTGGGGGTGGCCCCACACCCCCACCCACAACCCCAAAAGGGGAGAGGGGGGAGTATTTTTTTTATATCTACTCAATCAACGATCGCGCAATCACCCGAAGTGCCAACACATCCTCTGCCCCTTCAAAAATACTAAACACCCGGGCATCGACAAAATATCGGCTGACCGCATACTCTTCGGCATATCCCATCCCCCCATGCAACTGCATCGCTTCACGCGTCACCCATTCGCTCACCTTACTCGCATAAAATTTTACCAGAGATGCTTCCATCATCCCTTGATGCTCATCCATCAAACGGGCGGAATGATAAGTCAACTGGCGAGAAGCTTGAATAATGGCAGCCATTCGAACCAATTTATATTTCGTCAGTTGATAATTGAAAATCGGCTGACCGAAAACATTTCGTTCGAGCGAATATTGCAACCCTTTTTCAAACGCTGCCTGCATCACCCCAAGTGCTCTGGCTGCGGTTTGGAGACGACCACCTGCGAATCCTTCCATCTGGAGATAAAAACCTTTTCCGAGCCCCGCTTCACCCCCGACCAAATTTTCACCCGGCACAAAATAATTTTCGAAATGAACTTCATAGCTGTGCATTCCGCGGTAACCGATCGTTCCGATGGCGCGACCTTCGATATGCCCCCCTTCGGGTTGATCATAGCTGAAGGAATGTCCGTCAAACGAAGGTTTCTCGGCAACGAGAATCGAAAGCCCTTTATGCCCTTTCGTCAAATCAGCATCGGTTCTGGCGAGAATTAACAGGAGATGCGCATAACCGGCAAAGGTACACCAGGTTTTGCAACCGTTGATCACCCATCCATCCCCTTTTTGGGTTGCGGTCACTTTCATTCCGGCAACATCGGATCCGTAATCAGGTTCAGTGACAGCCACTGCGCACATCTTTTCTCCCATCGCGATTTGCGGGAGCCATCGCTGCTTTTGCTCTTCGGTTCCCCCTTTGAGAATCGCTTTGGAGAGGATTTCAGGACGGGTAATGAGACTTCCCGCAATTCCGAGTGATCCACGGGAAAGCTCTTCAGTCACCAGAATCATTCCCATATTATCTGGCTTAGAATCGTCTTGAAATCCGCCAAACTTTTGGGGGATCGAAAGTCCGAAACAACCCATCTCTTTCAATCCATCCATGATATTTTGGGGGATCAATAAATCTTGTCGATGCACTTTTTCAGCGACTGGCATCACATTTTCTTCTGCATATTTTTTGAATGTTTCGCGGATAATCGATTGGTCTTCGGTTAATCCATAATTGCCGCCACTTTGCGACTGTTGAATCAGGCCGGCAATCGGTTCATAGAATTTTGGATCGAGTTTCTCAGTGACGAATTTTCCAACCTCATCACTCCAGATCGTTTGATGGAGTTGATCCATCGTGAGGCCAATTCGGAACATGTGGGAAACGGTTTTTTTGTTTAGATCATCGAGGACATCGGCGGTAAAAAATTCTGCCAATTTTTTTTCAAGATCACCACCGATTCGATCGGCGTATTCAATGATCTGCTCAGCAGCATAAAGTTCACTCTCCATCCAGCAGAGGTCATAAGCCAAAACCTGATGACGATCGAGTTTGGCAACAGAAAGTTTTCCATCAGCCACTGATTCTTGGGTGAGATAGTCGAGAATCCAGTTGGATAATTTTTTCCCTTTCTGAATCAGGTTTAAGAGTTCATTTTTTTGAAAGGACATAACACCTCCAGTTGGTAAAATATGAGGATAAAATCAGCTCCATGCCTATAATGAATTTAAGGGTGGAGTGACAAGAGGAATTTTTGCCGAGGTCTCATTCACAAGATTGAAACGGAGTGAGCATCTAATGATTCGCAGAACTCTTTCTCTCTGTTTTTTTGTTCTGAACCGGGCCAAAATTAAAACTGTATCCAAGCGCCATTCCTCCAATCCCCTGATTTTTAGAGCCACGCTCGGTAACTAGTGGCGATTTAGCAGGATCTCCCGCCATTCGGCTATACCCACCAAACGCAACCAAACTTAGTTTTTTTGGAAGTGGCATGATCGCCACCGCTCGAACCCCATAAGAAACAAGACTACTCTGGGGAGTATAGACTGGAAGGCCTGAATTGAGCGACTGCTGAGGAGTGATTCCAAAATAGGCGGTGTTGAAGTTGTCATCGGCCACATTCAGGCGAGGTCCAAGAGAGATCATCAACGGGCCGAACCGATCAATATAATCGGCATTGAATTCAGCGACCAATCCTTTATAGCTGCTGACCGCGCGGCGAAATTCCGCTTTTCCCCGAAACTTTTTCCAACTGTATTCAGCAAACGCCCCTACTTCGATCGTGCCGGCAATATTTCCCAATCCTTCGAGAGCGACTGTTTCACGGCCAGCGATTCGAAATGGACTCGATCCTTCGTTTTCCTGTCTCGAAAAAACATATTTTGCGATCGGCCCGATCCGCCATCCTTTCTGACGGATCAAGTTCAATCCGACCCCTTGATCGACAGAGCCAAAAAGAAGATCTTTATAACGAATTCTCAAGTCAGGAAAAATCTGGAAATAATAATCGCGGGAACCCAAAAAAGCGGGAGAGACCAGAGGAGCAACCCCCACGGTAATACTCCAATCTTTTTGGGGAGGTCTCCCCTTTTGCTTTTCAGTGGGTTGCGCCAGAAGCGAGACTGGGAAACTCAACAAAAGAGAGAAAAAGAGAGTTCCCAATTTTTTACTGGAAAAGAGATTTAATCTCATTCTTCTCTCCATTCAGTGAGCGGTTTTCTAGAATACTTTTCAGGTTGAATCCTGCTTAGGAAAAAAATGTCTTTTCAGCCTCTTCCGGCAATTTCTGACCTGAGATTCTCACTCGCTGAATCAACTCCCAATAATAACGATAGGTCGCTCGATCATGCAGATCTCCTGCGAACTGGATCGGACCCCAATCGCTGCGATAAGCCTCGAGAAGAATATCGGATCCTTTTTTAACGAGCGAATAATCGGGAGTCATCGCCGCTACGATCGATTCAATTTGGGTTGGATAAATCGACCACATTCTTAAGAATCCAAATTCATTTCTTGCACGATAAGCATCTTGGTAAGTTTTATACTGATCTTTTAAATCTAAAGTGACGTTGTGAGCTGGAACAATTCCATTCGCTAGCGCAGCTGCAACCACATTCGACTTCGCGCGAGCAACTAATTTATGCTCGAACTGTCCAGGAGATTTCATCGCGTTTTCAGGAATTGCCCCATGATGACCCGAAACGAAATCCATCAAACCAAAATCGAGAACCTGCATCCAAGGGAGTGACGCAATTTTATCGGCATCACGAAGTGCGCCATGGGTTTCAATGAGAACGTGAATCGGAATTTCCCGTTTGATATTCGCTTTTTTTGCCACCTGTTGAATATAACCAATCATCTCTTCGACTTGAGAAGCGGCAGTCGGTTTTGGAATGGTAATGTAAGCAACGATATCACCAATCGCTGGAACAAGCTGATCGACATCTTGCCGCCAATGTTTGTTAGTATAATCGTGAATTCGAACTCCACTCATCTTGTGCTGATTGAGAGCCGATTTCTGCATCGAGATAATCATTTCGGCATGTTCTTTTTCTCGACCTTCTTGGGCACCATCTTCGCAATCCATCGTAATATCAAACACTCCCCCTTTTTTATTTTGGAGCTCTAACGCTTTGGTGATCAGCTTTTCAGAGCCAGCAAAATGTTCACACGCTGGGATGATTGGAAATGGCTTTTCCCCTTCGAATAAAGCTTCTTTTGGATGAATGTTTTTAGACATAGTTTCTCCTTACTGTTTTTCAGATAATTCAATTAAAATTCCATTGGTTGATTTCGGATGAATAAACGCAATCTTCTTCCCATGAGCTCCTACCCTTGGTTTCTCGTCGATTAACTTCACCCCTTTGCTTTTCAGATCGGCCAGATGATCTTCAAGACCGCTCACTTCGAGACAAATATGATGCAGACCACTTCTTCCATTGAGAGAGGATAAAAATTTCGAAATTGGGCTATCAGGCGCCGTCGGGAATAAAAGCTCTAAATTAGTTGGATCACTCTCATGAG
>CAZQOW010000096.1:0-8625 GCA_964595045.1 uncultured Pseudomonadota bacterium | reverse complement strand
ATCGATTTGGAATCGGGGGTGAAAAGCCGGAAATCCTACCCGATTTTTACGATTTAAGTTTCAAGGCTTCACTTGGAGGGGTCTCAGGATCAGGTCCGACAGCCATAAGGCCAGGAAAAGCAGGGATTGATTTCACCGGTCCAGATCTTTTTGTTTTAACCGGTTTTCCAGGAACGATGGCGGGAATTAAGACGTATTAGATCCTAATAAGTTGAGTTTAAAGAAATTAAAAGTAGGATGGACAAAGCGTAGCGTGTCCATCAGCAATGGATGTCGAGAAAAGATGGACACGCTACGCTTTGTCCATCCTACGAAGATTCTATGCAAGAAAAAGAAAATCAGATCTCTATTTTCCTTTTTTCAGAATCGAGCAGAAAGTGTGTCGAGCTCAAAACCTCGGTAATCACCCCTTCTGATCTTGTCAGCTTGCAGCGAATCCTCCCGAGAAATTTAAAAGGGGTTAGTTTTCATCGTCCCACTCTCAATTTGGAAGAGGATGAAAATAGCGATTTTGCTTTTCATGCTGAAACAAGAGATCCATATGTTTCAAAATATTTGGCTCAGGTTGGAAAATCTCTCCTCAGCTTGGGAGAACCTTTGGGGGCGCTCCGGTTTTTTGATTTTTCCCTGAAAGTTGAAAACAATCCGAATCTTAATTTTCAACTTCTTCGGTCGAAAGCATTGATGGAAGTTGGGCAAATCGACGAAGCGGCAACCATCATTGATCAGCTGGTAAAAGAAAATCCTGAAAATGGATTTGCTCAGTTTTTATTGGCGAAAATATTTTTTTATCAAAACAACTATCTAAGTTCAGTGAATTATTTTGAGAAGGCAAAACTTTTTCTGTCGAAAGAAGATCCTTATCATTATTTTTCAGAAGTGCATATTTTAATCAATCAACTTTTTTTGGAAAGAGATTCGCTGTATGCGAAAAATTTAACGGTTACTGACCTGATTCAGGAAATTGAGATTTTAAAAGAGAAAGTGGTTCAGTTAAAATCAAATATTCATCTAAAACCAAAGATTGATCGTAAAATCACCTAAAAATCAAAAATTCATCTAAATGGGGAAAGAGAGATCAAAGAAATTTCAATGTATCTTTTGAATCTGGATAAACTTCTCAATCATTGGCGAGCTGAGATGTTGGCGAGATATTCTGTCCCGCAATCCGTTTCCGAGTAGGTATGCTCCTAAATGCGAAACCGATTTCACATTTATCTTTTTCTAGCCATCACCTTTCATTTCCTTTTTTTTGGAAGTCTGATTTTCATCAGTAGCTTTTGGTGGAACAAAAGTTTTCTTTCTGGAGGGGATGCAAAATCTCTCTATTTAAGTTTGAGAAGCGGAAGTCAAAATTCTTCTAATTCTTCTCTCTCTTCCAGTTCACCGGTTTCTCATCCAACTGAAAAATCTCAAGCCAAAACAGTTCATCCCCAAGATTTGAAAAGTCCAACCGATTCGAAAAAAAAATCTCATCAAGAAACAAGTGAGAACTCAAAAGATGGAAATAAAGAGGATGGATTGAATTCTAAGACAGGTGCTGAAGGAGGAAACGGTTCTGCAAACGGTTCTCCCGGTTTTTCAAATGGCACTTCTTCTCTCATGGCGGAGATTCGGAATAAGATTGAAAGAGCAAAACGTTATCCCGCCTTGGCGAGAGCGAGAAAAATTGAAGGGGTGGTTAGTATCAGTTTTTTGATCGATCCAACCGGAAAAGTTCAAACGATTAATGTGGTCAACTCGAGTGGCTCTTCAATTCTTGATGAAGAAGCTTTGGCTGCTGTGAAACGAGCGGCTCCATTTCCGTATTATGCAAAACCACTTTCTGTTTCACTTCGATTTAATTTGAAAAATGAGTAGGGGCGCACGGCCGTGCGTCGCCCCTACAACTATTTTATTTCTGAGATTTCTTGGAGATTTTTAAAATATAATCGATGATTGTTTCAAAAACTTCTTTCGCTTCCAAATCTTGCATCATTTCATGCCCCGATTTGTAAAACCATTTGATCTCTTTCTGTTTGGAAGAAACTTTTTCATAAATAATTTCGGCACTTTTCGGAGCGATCACCTGATCTTTTTTTGAGTGAATAATCAAAATTGGAACTTTGAATTTGGGAAGAGCTTTTTCTACTAAAGGTGCAAATTCGTAAAGAGAGGCAAAGGCATCAGTTGGAAACCATTTATAATTCAAACAATTTTTCTTTAATTTTTTATCATTAAAAGAGTTTGGGCTAGGCCAATAAGGAATGATTTTGCTTAAGATCGGAGTCAGAAATGCGAAAGGATCGGCAAATTTTAAAGCGGCAGCGACGGTGATAACGGCAGCAATTTTGTCTGGATGATTCATTCCGAGTTTGAGTGAGACCAATCCTCCCATGGAAAGTCCAACCACCACTACTTTGTCGACCGTTTTAGCTAAATCAAAAAGTGCTTTTTCGGCATCGTCATACCAGTCATTGTAGGTTACCCCTTTTAAATCTTGAAACCGAGTTCCATGTCCTCTCAAGATTGGTGTTTTGTGTTTCAGATGATTTTTTTTAAGGTATGGAAGGAGCCCATCGACCGATTTTAAGTCGGAAGTAAAGCCATGAATCAGTAAAATTCCCAATTTTTCCTTGTCAATTTTAGAGCCTTTAGGTTGCATTTTTAGTCCTTAAATTGATATAATTATTTGAATTTAATAGGTTTTTTAGTCATTCTTTCAATAAGAAGACAAGGGAAAAATAATAAAGATATAAAATAGATCTTTTAGTAAATTTGTAGTAGAAAGCTAACTCACTTTTATGAGCAATACTTTTCCAAAATATTTAGAGTCAATCCTAAAACGTTATTTGAAAGAGACTTTTTACGCCGGAACGAACCGAAAAGTCTTCACAGAAAGAGATTTTGGGTCGAAAGATCTGAAATTTTTCGCTGAAGGGGCAAAAACACTTTCCGGATTATTTACGAGTGAAAGAGGAGATCTTCCTCCAAACTACTTAAATGATAAAAAGCTTCGAGCAGGATATCTTTTATATTTTTTCCCACTGAATTTTTGCAAAGCTCAAACAGTATTACAAAAACTCCCCGCTTCTTTATTTAAAAAATCAAAGCTAAAAATTTTAGATCTAGGATCTGGTCCAGCGACTTTTACTTTGGCTTTTTTAGATCTTCTTGCGGAGCAGAGCGAAAAAAATGAAAAAAAAGAGATCTCGATTTTATCTTTAGATCAAAATTATCATATTTTAAGAGATGCCCAATTTTTTCATGATGAGACGGTTAAATATATCAAAGGAAAAGGTTACGCCTGGCGAACATCTTGTTTAGCGAGAACCTTTGATCTTCGACGTGGTAAACCAGATACTTTATTAAAAAATGATCAATACGATCTGATTATCGCCTCGAACTTTCTGAATGAATGGGGAAATGAACAGATTGAAGAGAAGGCAAAATTTTTAGAAAAAATTTATCAAAGACATTTAGCTAGCGATGGATTTTTGATTTTGGTTGATCCAGCTTTAAGACATTCCACCCGTGAAATGATGGCGCTTCGAGATGTGTTGGTCGCTCGAAAAAAATTGCATTTATTTGCCCCCTGTCTTCATGCCAAAAATTGTCCAATGCTTGCGGTTTCTGATCGTGATTGGTGTCATTTTTATGCCGACTGGAAAGAGCCTGACTTCATGAAAGATTTAGATAAGATTTTGAAGAATAAAAATGAGTTTTTAAAATATTCCTATTTCATTTTTGGCTCGAAATCTCAAACTCCTTTGGATCATCTCCCAGCAAAACAAGATCGTTCAACGATTTACCGAGCGATTAGTAATTTAATGGGTTCCAAAGGAAAATCAGAAATCGTTCTTTGCGGTCCAGCCGGAAGATGGCATTTAACAAGACTCGACAAAAATGAAGGTGCAAAAAATAAAGTTTTTGCAGGATTAAAAAGGGGAGATTTAATCATTGCACCTAAAATCCCGCAAAAGCCGTTCCGAAATGACGGGGATATCAAATTAGAAAAAGAAGATTCGATTGAAAAAATATAATTCATCGCTGCTAGCTAGGTGCTGCCAGCAGACTTTTAAAAAGGAGAAAAATATGCGAAAGATAGTCCCATTTTTTGTTGTTTTGGTGAGCTTAATTGGAATGAAAGCGTTTGCTCTTGATCCGGTTGCTCCAAAAGCTGATCGAGCGTTTGGTTTTGTAAAGGTTGAAAGTCCTCTTCCAAGTTCTGATATTTGTCAGTTAACTGGTAAAAATGATTTCAAACAGACTTTTAGATCAGGCGAAATGATGAAGGTTCCTGTAGGGGATTATAATTTGGTAGTGAAATTACAAAACTCTGAATGGTCGAACCAGATTAAAGTAAGTCCAACTGAATATACTAAAGTAGTCGTCACCGGTTTTGGAAATTTAAAGATTAATACTCCTCATCCTGCTGCTGATAAAGTTGAGGTTTTTTCACAAGATGGAAAATTGGTGAAAAGTTTTAATTCTTCAGATCCTCAAACTCTCCCAACCGGAACCTATAGCTTAAAAATCAAGGTCGGAAGAGCTTCAACAATGCAAAACAATGTTGTGATTGTAACGAACACCACCCGTGAATTAGATGTTTCGGGCGGAGATTGATAAAAGTTCTTATCGCATTTCTTTTGTGATGAGACTTTGAAATGTTTTTGGCGGTTTTGATTTAAAGCTCATTTTCTTTTTGGAAACTGGGTGAATGAAAGAAATTTCAGCCGCATGTAAGGCTAAAGCAGGGGCGTACGATCGTACGCCTTTGTTGCTTTTCCCGTAGATTGAATCCCCTACCACCGGATGCCCAAGATAAGCCAAGTGAGCGCGAACTTGGTGGGTTCTTCCAGTTTTAAGAATTACTTCCAATAAGGTTTTGTCTTGGTAACGTTGTAAAACCCGATATTCGGTGAATGCTTTTTTGGCATCTTTGTCTTCAGTTGGAAACATTTTGCGGCCGATTGCGTGCGGTTTTTTCAAAAGTGAAACATCGACTTTTCCCTGATCTTTTTTGACATTTCCTTCGACGATCGCCAAATATCGACGTTGAATTTGATGTTTTTTGAATGCTTCAAGTAAAGGGGTGGAGGATTTACTTTTTCCATAAACCATTACACCAGAGGTTTGTTGATCAAGCCGATGTAAATTCAAAACAAAAGGATGCGAAAAATTAGGATGAGCTCTTTTCAGATATTGATAAATGATCTCGGGAAGTGACGGTTTTAATGCAATCGGTGTAGTTTCACAGGCAATTCCAGCATCTTTTTCTACGACGATCAGATGCTCGTCTTCATGATAAACCTTCAAAAAATAATTCTTTGCCGACTCGCTTTGAGGAGTGATATCCTTTTCGCCTAAAAGAGCGATTTGGTCCCCTTTTTTTAGTTCCCAAGAGGCGATAATCACTTTAAGCTGGTTTACTAAAATTTTCCCGGCATCCAAAAGTTTTTTTGCCTCTTTTCGAGAAATTTGGCACGCTTCTTTGAGGAAAAGGTCGAGACGAACATTATCTTGGTTATTTTGAAATTTTTTCATGAAAAAAAATAAATTAAATATTGGGTTTGTAATTGACCCTCTTTCACAGTTTGATCCTCAGAGAGAAACAACACTTTTTTTAATGTCTGAGGCCCAAAAAAGAGGCCATTTGATTACCTGCTTTACCCTCTCTCAAATTTTTTATCACTTAAATTCTCTTTATGGAGAAGGAGAAGAGATTAAAATTTTGGGAATTGGAAAAAAACCATTCTACAAGATCATACGAAAAAAGCGATTTAATTTGGCAAAACTGGATGCAATCTTTCTGAGAAAAGATCCTCCATTTGATCTAAGCTATCTTCATCACCTTTATTTACTCAATACTATCCGTCATAAAGTTTTTATGGTGAATGACCCTTTGGGGGTTATGATTGCCTCAGAAAAGCTCTTCCCGCTTCGTTTTGAGAAGTTTATCCCCAAAACTTGTATTACAAAGAACTATCAGGAATTGCTCCGTTTTTCCAAAAATCTGGTACATGGGGTGATTCTAAAACCGATTAATAGTTCCGGCGGAAGAGGAATTTTTCACATAAAATCGAATCAATCAAACCTGAAAGTTGCCTTTGAAACGTTAACGAATCATCAGACAGAATATATTGTCTGCCAAGAGTATTTACCAAGTGTAGAAAAAGGGGATAAGCGGGTCGTTTTGCTCGATGGAGAAATCCTCGGATATTTTTTAAGAGTTCCTCAAAAAGGGGATCATCGGGCCAATCTTCATAGCGGTGGCGCGTTGAAAAAATGTTCTTTAAGCAAACGGGAAATCGAGATTGCGTCTGAATTAGCCCCTGATTTGAACAGGTTGGGACTCTCTTTTGTAGGTCTTGACTTTATCGGGGAGAAATTGACAGAAATCAATGTGACCTCTCCGATGGGAATTCGGGAGATCAATCAAACTCTTGGCGGAAAATCAGAAAAGAAAGTGATCGATTTTGTGGAAGAGAGAGCAAAGGTTTTTGGGGGCTAAATTCTTATTCGCCTATTCCAAATGAATTTGCCAAATTAGATTTGTCTGTTTTTTGTAGGGGCGAACCTTGTGTTCGCCCTAAAAATGTGGGTGATATTATAAAGTATTAGCGATTGTTCATATAAGTTAGGGCGAACACAAGGTTCGCCCCTACGTTTGTGATGACCAAAATAGGGAGATAAAATCATGAAAAAAATAAAGCCGGTCTTTTTTATTTATTTTGTTATTTCTTTAATTTTCGCTTCTTTTACCAACCTCCAAGCAGATCCTAAACTGAATGTTCCATCCTTGGATGAAATCCAGAAAAAAGCAGTGATCGGACGAGATCTCGGTTTCCATCGTCAATATGATGAGACGATCGAATATTTCAAAAAAATAAGTCAGGAAACTCCCAACTCCCCTCTCGGAACTTTTGCACAGATGACAGTCTGGCAAGCTCGAATGCTTGAGAATTTTGATTTTCGTTTTGAAAAAGAATATCTCGAGGTCTCAAAAAAAAATCAGGAAATTGTAGAGAAGGTTTTGGATGATCCAAACGCCTCAGCCTGGGATCTCTTTTTGGCAGGTTCCTCCGCCGGGCTTCGAAGTTTTTATTACATGAGAAGGGATTCGATTTTAAAAACCTTGAGCGAAGCGAATATAGTTCAAAAAGCGCTCAAAAGAGCTCAGGAAAAAGATCCAACTTTAGTGGATGTCGAACTGGGTTTTGGGATGTACGATTATTGGAGATCGGTTTTTACCAATCGATTTAAATTTCTTCCGGTTTTCAAAGATCGTCGGGCAGAAGGGCTTGTAAAAATTGAGCGGGCGGCGAATGAAGGAAAATTGGTCGGTCCACTGGCTCAAGTGATGCTGGCTCTCTGCTATAATAATGAAGGAAAACCGGATAAAGCGATGGCTCTTTTGGAAGCGGTTTTGAAAAAATATCCTGAAAATATTGTCGCCAAAAATGCTTTGGGAGATATTTATATCAATCAGGGAAAATATAAAGAAGCGCATCAGCTTTTTGAAATGGTAAAAAAACAGGATCCACAAATCACCGTTGCAAAATTTTTTGAAGGAAAAATCTACGGAAAAGAAAATAAAATTCCAGAGGCGAGAAAATCTTACGAAGAGTTTTTGGCAACTAATCCTGCTCCAGCTTGGAGATCTTATGCATTGACCGACTTAGCATTTCTCGATCTTCAACAGAAAGATGAGAGAAGTGCCTATGATAAGTTTAAAACCGCCTATCGAATTTATCCGGATAACTCCGCTTCTTTAAAAGAATTGAACAAACTTCGAGATAAGCGGTGGTAGTGGTTTGTTTTTAAAAAATTTCAAATGAAGTCAAAATTTTTAAGGGTGATCCGATCGGATCACCCTTTTTTATTGATTGAATATTCCCTTCCCCTTATAAAAGTAACACTTTACACACCGAGTCATAATCCATAAACTCGAATCTTCCTGTTTGTTCATAAAAAAATCAAAGGAGAATGCTGGATGGGAATTACGATTGTTCAAAAAAGCGATCTTTCCAAAAAGAAACTTCAAGCAAAAACTGCTTTAGTGCTCGCCGGTGGAGCGGTGTCTGGCGGTGCTTTCAAGGCGGGTGGGCTCAAGGCATTGAACGATTTTCTGGTAAACAAAAAAACAACCGATTTTGATATTTACGTTGGAATTTCAGCCGGTGGATTTTTGGCCGTTCCTTTGGCAGGTGGAATTCCTCCGGAAGAGATGCTGAAAAGTCTCGATGGAACGAGCGATATTTTTGCCCAGCTCTCCCCTTTTCATCTTTATTATCCGAACTGGAAAGAGTTTGTCGAACGACCGATTAAATATCTTTATAAAACTTTTACCTATTTTCCAGGATTGATGATTGATTTTGTTTCTTCCTTTCCAGAAATTTCCAAACATTTAAAACAAAAAGTAATTCGATTTTTTAAGGAGCCAAATTATTCAAACTACGAACAGATGCTCCGTCCGTTGATTCGAGGGCTTTACACCGGAAAAAATTTCCCGAGTATTTTATCCGCCATGCCGACTGGAACTTTCGATAACAAGGCGATTGAGAAATATATCCGGGAAAATACAAAAACAAACCGAATGCCGAATAATTTCAAGGTTCTCAAAAAAGTTCGCGGCAAAGATCT
>CAZQOW010000095.1:0-8784 GCA_964595045.1 uncultured Pseudomonadota bacterium | reverse complement strand
TGGCCGAAGAAACTGCTCTCCGCCTGCTTCAATATGTCAAAGAAACGTTAAAAACTGAAATCAGGCATTTGAATCAGATTCGCTTGCTGGAGAATCATTCTTTAAAACTTGATGCGACAACAATAAGAAATCTTGAGCTGATCAGAAATCTTCAGGATGGAAAAAGTTGGGCGACGTTACTCGGGGTTCTTGATCAGACCAAAACATCGATGGGAGCGAGAAAGCTGAAGAGCTGGATTCTATATCCATTGGCAAATGTTGAAGAAATCAAGATCCGTCAAGAAGCGATTACCGAACTAATCGATCGATTCGATTTTTTAAAACAAATTCGCGAATTTCTCTCTAAAATCGTCGATCTTGAAAGATTGAATGCCAGAATTTCGACCGAAGTGGCGAATGCACGAGATTTGTTTGCCGTTGGAAAATCGCTCGAACAACTTCCAAAAATCCGAGAGAAAATGTCTGAATTTTCCTCTCCTTTTTTTCATCAGCTTTTGGAGCATTGGGAGGATCTGACTTCTCTTGCTTCCAAAATTCTCTCCACTTTGCAGGAAGAGCTCCCTTTTTCGATTCGCGATGGAGGAATCATCCAAAACAAAGTCCTTCCCGAACTCGATGAGCTCCGTTCGATTCTGTATGATGGAAAATCAAACCTGGCCAAGATGGAAGAAGAAGAGCGAACAAAAACCGGTATTCACTCGCTCAAAGTAAGATATAACAAAGTTTTTGGTTATTATATTGAAGTTTCCGAAGGGAAGAAAAATCTGGTTCCCGAACATTATATTCGCAAGCAGACACTCGTGAATGCAGAACGCTATATCACGCCTGAGTTGAAAGTTTATGAAGAGAAAGTTCTTGGTGCAGAAGATAAAATTCGTCATCTAGAATACGAATACTTTATTCAGCTCCGATCGGAAGTGGCTGAGCAGGCAGAATCGATTGCCCAGATGGCAAGCCAGATCGCAAAGCTCGATACGCTCACCTCTCTGGCGACCGTTGCACTCGAAAATAATTATTGCTGTCCAACTTTTACCGATGGGGATGAACTGAGAATTGAGGCAGGTCGTCATCCGGTTCTTGAAAAAATATTTCCAGCTTCCCGATTTGTTCCAAACGATCTCTTTTTAAACAGTCGCGATTGTCGTTTGATTATTTTAACTGGACCAAACATGGCAGGAAAATCGACGTTGCTTCGCCAAGTTGCTCTTCTCGCCTTGATGGCGCATATCGGATCTTTTGTTCCTGCGAAATCGATGACCTTGGGAATGATCGATCAGATCTTTACCCGAATTGGAGCTTCCGATCAGCTTTCAAAAAATCAGTCGACCTTTTGGGTCGAGATGGAAGAGACCGCAAATATCCTCCAATCCGCTACTGAAAAGAGCTTGATTGTTCTCGATGAAATTGGAAGAGGAACTTCGACTTATGATGGTCTTTCGATCGCCTGGGGAATTGCCGAACATCTTCATGATAAAATTGGCGCAAAAACAATTTTTGCGACTCACTATCACGAATTGATCGAGTTGGCAGAGTTGCGACCTGGCATCAAAAATTTTCATGTGGCGGTGAAAGAGTTCAACGACAAAATCATTTTTCTTTATCAGATTGTGCCGGGTGGAGTGAGCCAAAGTTATGGATTGCAAGTCGCTCTGCTGGCCGGAGTCCCCCCCTCGATTGTTCAGCGGGCGAAGGAGATTTTACATGAACTACAGAGCAAACATTTCGAAGGGGTTTTAAAAGAACACGCTCCAACGACTCAACTCCCTCTTTTCAATCCTTCGGAAAGTTATGTTTTAGATAAGATCAAAAATCTTTCCATCAATCATTTGACCCCAATTGAAACTTTGCAGCTTTTAGATCAATTGAAAAAAGAACTTTCTTGAAGAAATTTTAGCACCTTTCTTGGTGATCGATCGAACCTTCACTCAAGAGTTTAATTTTACCAAAGGAAGGATAGAATTTCTTATGTTAAAGGGATTGGGTTGGTACAAAATTATATTTTCTAGATCGGAGAGACTTGCTTCACAAACAATTCCAGAATCGATCCCGGAGGCAGTCCCCGAATATATTCCTTCTATTCCAGCACCAATGAATACTCCCGTTTCTCCAGTGCGAATTGGAGGGAACAGTTATAGCCTTTCCGGACCTACACGATTTATTGCCCAAGCTTTTCGATCGAGACAACCGATTTCTTATCTCTCTATTCAGAGAAGACTAGCGGACATTTCCCTTTCTATTTCTCAGAATCGATTCCTTGTTGCAGCATCTCCAGAAGAGACGTTGATATATGGGGATCGCCTCTATGGTTTGCAAAGAGGATTTTATACCCTTTATTCCCGTTCGCAGCGCGGTTTTCTTTCCGCTCTCTCTGAATCAAGCCTGGATAACCTTCTTCACTTTGAGAGAAAAGCGGAGTGGCTTCACCATCGTTTGCAAAAGGTTGAAGCTTGGGAATCTTCCATTTATCTACGAAATCCAAAAACAGCTTATCTAATCAGAAGAAATTGTCTGGAAGGACTATTGCGTCATGGAGAACAACTTCTTTGTGAGTTAGAGGTTAGAAGAAGGCGTTTGCCATTGCCATTTTTTTCAAAGGCAATTCCCAAAAGAGAGTTTTTTCTTCCACTTCAAAGAGTGATCGGACAGGCAGGGGGATATTTGAGAGAGTCAGGAGAAGTGGTAAAAGATCAGTTCGCATTAGGTTTGCAAGAGATTAGGGCACATCCTATTTTTATTGGCCTGGCGATTGTCACCACAGTTCTTCTTGTCGGAGCGGTCACCTATTGGGCCTCGGAGAGAAACAGCTTTAACTCTTTTTACGATCATTGATATGAATAGTTTTTATGTAAGAACCTATTTTTTATGGAGATGACCTATTGAAATTAAAATGAACTAACAGTAGAGCAATAGCTCTATGGTCTCTCCTCTAAAAAATCTGAAAAAAATCTTGTCTCCTATTCATCCTTCTTCTGAAGAGTTGGCTCCTTATCGAATTTCATTTAAAATTTCTGATCATCCGGTCGATTCAGCAAGAAAATATCTGAAGGAGGTAAGAGAGAACTTACGTCAATTACATGATTCTCATATGCCCGAGGAGATGATTGTCCGTCTCAATACCTTGTATATCGATGACTTGATCCTGACACTTTTTGAGAGAGCTGATTGGCTTTTTCAGGAAAGTCATCCTGATCACTCCACCCGCTGTACTCTTATGGCATTAGGAGGCTATGGCCGTTCCGAATTAAATCTCTGTTCCGATATTGATCTTCTTTTTATTTATCCCAAAAAACCGGATGACTATTTGAATGCGATCAATGATGCGATTCTTTATCCACTTTGGGATATTGGTTTAGATGTTGGATATGCAACCCGAAGCTTAAACGATTGTCAGGCGGTTTTGAATGAAGACATGGTCTCTTTTACCAGCATGCTCGATGCGCGATATTTGGCGGGGGATAAAACCCTGGCGAGCCAGTTTTTCAAAATTATTGATGAGCAGATCAGTTTAAAGAAAAATATTCAGCGCTTTATTGAGGCAAAAAATCTAGAAAACGAGGAAAGATTAAAACGTTTTGGAAGTTCTGTTTATATCCTCGAGCCGAATGTCAAGGAAAGCGAAGGGGGACTTCGGGATTTTCATATGTTAGCCTGGTTTGTCAAGGTCTTGGCACACGATTCAAATCTGAAAAAACTGGTCGAGCTTAAAATTTTAACCGAAGATTCTTTGCAGGAGTTGATCGAGGCGAGAAATTTTATCTGGCGAATTCGCAATGCGCTTCATTTCAAGACATTCAAAAAAACCGACCAGTTGACTTTTCAATATCAGCAGGAAATTGCGAAAGAAATGGGATATGAAGATAGTAATCAAAGTCTCGCGGTCGAAAAATTCATGCAGACCTATTATCATCATGCGGCAAATATCAAACGGATTACCCATTTGGCGAAAGAGTCTCTGATTGATCCATCTGAAAAAAAATTCCAGAAAATCCTCGAAAGAATTTCGATTCATTATGACGACGATTTTGCAAAGGCAGACGATAAAATTATCGTTAAAAATGAAAACTGTTTTGAGAAAAGTCCAGTCAATCTGATTCGTGTTTTTCTCGTTTCCCAAAGAGAAAATCTTGAGATTCATGAAGAGACCAAACGGTTGATGGTTCACACAATTTCGAAACTCGATGAGTCTTTTGCAAGAGATCCGGAAGTAAATCTTGCCTTGAGAGAGCTGCTGGTTGAACTCAAAGGCTTGGGGCGTGTGTTGAATTTGATGCACGAGCTTCGTCTGCTCGATCGGCTGATCCCGGAATTTGGAGAGGTTCTCTATCAGGTTCAACATGATGTTTATCATATCTATACGGTTGACACTCATTCGATTTTTGCGGTCAATGAACTGACCAAGTTGAAAGAGGGAAGTTATGACCAAGAGTTCCCTCTTTATAAAGAGGTGCTTCATCAGGTATCGCGACACGACCTCCTCGCGCTGGGGGTTTTTTTTCATGATGTCGGAAAGGGGAGAGGCAAAAATCATTCGGTCGTTGGAGCAGAGATGTCTCTCAAAGCGACAGAGCGAATGGGGTATCCTGAAAAAGATCGTGAGATCGTCGAATTTTTGGTCAAAAGTCATCTGCTCATGCCGCATTTGGCGCAACGACGCGATCTGGACGATGCCAATCTGATCATTCAATTTGCAAAATCAATGCAGCATGTTGAATTGCTCAACATGCTTTTCATCCTCACCTGGGCTGATATTCGCGCGGTCGGTCCGGATGTCTGGACCCCCTGGAAAGGAACGTTACTTTCCGAACTTTATGTCCGAACGAAAAAAGTTTTGGAAACTGGAAGTTTCAGTCCTGAAAGAGCAAACCTTTTGGCAGAACAGGCAAAGCAGAAGGTGATTGCTCTGGTTAAAGACAAGGGATTATCAAATCAACAAAAAGAATATCTCAATCAAATGCCGGTAAAATATTTTTTGGCTCATTCTCCAGAAGAGATTCTTCGCCATTTGGATCTTGCTTCTAAAATCGGCTCTGAGACAATCCTAATTGAAAGCTCCCTGTTGGAAAAAGACAATGTGAATGAATTACTTCTTTATACTTTGGCAACTCCAGCCTTACTCGCCAAAGTGACCGGAGTGATGGCGGCAAATGATTTGAATATTCTGGAGGTAAAACAATATATCTCAAAAACAGGAGCTGCCTTTTTGATTCTTCGATTTACCGATTCTCAAGGAGAGATCTTTAATGAAGAAAGAAGAATAGATTTGCTAAAGAGCGATTTGACTCAGGTGCTCGAAGGTAAAACTCCGATTTCCCAATTGATTGAAAAACGAAGAAAGCCGACCTGGTTCAAGAAAAAAATCGCTCAAACAGTTCCTAGTATGGTGGAGGTCGATAACGATGTTTCCGCTTATTATACCGTAATTGACATTTATACTCATGATCGAATTGGACTTCTTTATGAAATTTTTACAGCAATCTCTAATCTTGGATTGTATGTCGATGTCTCAAAAATTTCGACCAAGGTGGATCAGGTTGCCGACGTTTTTTATGTCAAAGATATTTTTGGACAAAAGATTACCTCTTCTGACAAAATAAAAAAGATTCGTTCCGAATTAATGCAAGTCATTGAGAAATAGAAATGAAAGATCGACAAGAAATTCTAATTTTCATTTTGATAGTGATGCTTCTCTTGGGTGGGGTTATCTATTTTAGAATCCGGGAAAACCGTTTTTTGAAAAAGAAAACGAAAGAGGCACTTTCAAAAAGATTGCAAGAAGAAATTGAAAAGGAAAGATTTGAAAGTATTCGTAAGAAGGAAAAATTTGAGACAATTATGAAAGAATTAGGTGAAGATGAAAAATAAATTTTGCGAAATAAAATAGATATGTTATAAAATATATAGCTCATCTCTTATGTCACCAAAAATAAAGATCTGTAAGGAGTCTGGTTGTGAGAATCAACAAACGGCGTCAGGTTTTTGCCGTTTGCACTATTTGAAAAACTGGAATGAGATAAAAACCGAGAAAAAAATCAAAGCTTCCCGTTCTGTTGACAATTACGTCAAACATATCCTTAAAAATAATCCCGATACGCCCGAAAAAGAATCTAAAAAATCATCCGATTTCGAAGTTCAAGAAAGTGGAAGTACCTATTATCGTGAAGATTACGATAGCATCTTAGATGATTTGGGTAATCGAGAAGATATTGATCGATTGCTTGATAATATTAAGGTGGATAAAGATTTTTAAGTATTCACTGTTCTCTTACAAAATTTCTCTTAAAACTTACTTATTTCTAATCAGATCTCTCTTCCTTTTTAAACTGTTTGAATTCCTAATTTTCTGAACTTAATAATCTGATTTTCAAGCCATTCGCTTTCATTGACCCTTTCTGCAATGACAGTAGATGTGTGACTAGCCAATTCCAAAGGACTTTCAATTTCTGTGATAATTCTCATACCAGCAGCGGTTAAAAATTCTCCTAAGCGTCCTTCGATTGGAGAATTTTTATAAATAGGGCTTAAATCAAATCGTTCTGTTACTAACAAACCACCCATTTGGTTAGAGCTCATGATGGGTAAACTGTGAATGGCTCTTATCAAAGTGACCCAATATAAATCTTCTTCTAGATAGTGAAAAATCTCACGAAGCCAAATTAAGTCATATTTTTTCAACAAGGGATGAACCACGACATCCCCTTGTAAAATTCTAATGCGGCTCGCTAGTTCTTTAGAAGGTTGTGCAATTCCACCTAAATTGCCTTTTTCACCAGGAGTGGCGGAACGAAGAATGGATCCTTTAATTTCAGGATGATTAACAAATTTTACAAGATAACTAAACCAATGCTGATAAGTTTGAAGAGAGAATGGGTCTCTTTCATAAGTATTAACAGGAGTAATTCGAGGAAGTTGAGGTTGAAAAGGTTGCTGACTTGCAATGATCATTCCTTTTTCTAAAGACTCTTGAACCGCTCTGATGACATCAGAATCTATCTCAATCAGATCTACCTTTCCAATAAGAGCTAGCTCAGTCGTTTCATAAGACAATCCATTCCCTCGATAATCTTTTTCACATAGTTCGGTGCGTGCAAATTCATTAAGTCCATAAGCTGAATCAAAATATTCCCATAAATAGATTCCCGATCCCATTTGTAATACATTCCAAAGATGGTTTGGATTTCTCATTTTTTGAAGAGCTTCAATCACTCGAAAATTTCTACCAAAGATAGTGCCGGCTTTATTGATATGCTTTGTATATCCGGTGCGATCCAGAGGGCTGTTTTGTGCTTCTTGTTGCATGTATGTAGAGTGGGTGTCTTGAAGAGCCACTTTTCTTTCTGAAAGTGATATCTGAACAAGATTCAATAGTGTTTCACGAAGTTCATTTCTAGAAAGAAGTGTGTCAAGATGTTCAATGAATGCAGCGGTAGGTTCGACTTTTATATTAGCAGAGAGTTGAAAAGGAGTAATATCTCTTCCACCAGTTAAAGCAGCTTTTGCAGCTTGGATAGTTTCAGAGCGGTATGGAACTCCAGCTTGTGAGTTAGCAATTCTTAAAAGATAGTCTCGTAGTCTAGCCTCACCTGTTGCAAATGTTGTCTTCATTTTTTGTTGATGAATGATTCTTAGAATATCTTCTGTAGAAACTTCTTCTGGTATTGGTTTTGAGACCAATTGAGCAATGATTTGATCAAAGGGGATTTTTGTTGGAGTTGTTTTTTCTGTAGAAACACTCTTCTTACCTTCTGTATCTAAAGAACGACGATTTTGTCGACCCATATAATATTCTTGAGGTCCATTGATCAGTTTTTGAGTCGAACTTTCCCACGGAATTTCCATTTGAATATTTTCCGGAGTGAGTCCACGAGCCAATCCTAGCAAAGTCGCTATTTTTTCTGGTAAAATATTTGAAAATCTTTTTTGAGCTTGTTTCCTCCCGTTCGATCTTAGAACAGATTTTTCTAAATTATGTTTCAGCTCATATTTTGCAGATACATAAGAAGTTTCTACACAAACAGTTCCGACAACTCCTGCGGATACCTTCATTCGAATTGCCACTAATCTTGCTTCAGCCCATTGAGCGACCATACCCCCATTTACTTTATCGGTAATCCCTGTTTCACCAAATCCGTAATTGACAAGTATGACACCGAGATCCTGTCCACAGGCCGCTAATACTCCTCCTCCCAATGGAACTCTTTTAGAGATTCCTTCACAGACCATCATCATCACAGTGGCATGGGATGTTCCTCTCCATAAATCCGAACTAGTAAGATTTCCCTGAAGGACTCCTGGGGTTGCTGTCATGCAAAACCCTTCAGTCGACATTGCCAAAAACCAGGAAGCAACATGAGAGGTTGTATTTCCCAGTAACGGGCTAAAGATTCTAGCAGAGTGAAAACGGACCAACGGAGCTGCTAGACGGCCGAGCATCATGCCACAAAGAGGTGCAAACTTGGTTGCCTCTTCACAGAATGTTTGAATGAGTTGAGATGTTTTGTACTGGGATTCTGTGAATACAAAATCAGAATTCTCTAGACAAAGATCAACAGACTTTAGGGCAGAGGTCAACAACATGGGAACTCCTATTTGAGTTAAAATTTAAAAAAACTTGATGATTGAATCATCGTAAGAGGCAAAAAAATGTTGCGGAAAAAAACCGTCTGACCTCAATCTGCCAGTTGAACTGAGAGATTAAATTAAAAATTAAGGTTCATGATTAGCAAACGGCATTAAAAATGTCTAAAAAGCTAGGAATGACAAGGGTTGAAGGGTTTTTCCATTGTT
>CAZQOW010000094.1:0-8823 GCA_964595045.1 uncultured Pseudomonadota bacterium | reverse complement strand
CGAATGGACTGGCTGATCGAAAAAATAGTTGAACTAGGAGTTTCAGCTATTATTCCTTTTTTGCCTGAAAGATCGGTAATCCGAATCGATTCAGACCAAGAAAAAATCTCAAAACTCCAAAGATGGGAAAGAATTGCCCTCGCGGCATTAAAACAGTCGAATCAAACGATCATTCCCCAGATTGGCCCGATTCTCCATTGGAAGGAATTACTTCAAAAACTGGATGAGGATGAATCGATAAAAATCCTTTTCGATCTTTCTCCTGATCACCCTTTTGAAAAGCTGTCGGATCTTTTTCAACCGAACTCCAAACAAATCACCTATTCGATTCTGATCGGTCCCGAAGGAGGTTTTCATTCAAGCGAAATTAAATCCGCTTTGGAAAGAAATTTTCATCTGGTATCGTTGGGAAATCAAACTTTAAGAGCCGAAACGGCAGCATTAAAAGTGCTTTCGATTTTTAATTTTCTGAAAGAGGAAAATATTTAGACAAGCTCATGACTTTTCTTTACCAAAAAAGAAAACAACCGCTCGTCATCGCTCATCGGGGTGCTTCCCATGATGCACCAGAAAATACAATTCCTGCCTTTAAAAAGGCTCGAGAAGTGGGTGCGGATGGAGTAGAGCTCGATATTCTCCAATCTAAAGATGGGCATTTAGTAGTCGTTCATGATGAAAGATTGAATCGTTTATGCAAGATTTCGGGTTGGGTGGAGCGTCTCACTCTCAAAGAGTTGAAAAAGCTTGATTTCGGATCCCATTTTTCCCAGGAGTTTCAGGGTGAACCGATTCCAACGCTCGAGGAGGTTTTTAAACTCCTCCAAGGGGATCTTTTCATCAATGTTGAAATCAAGGGGAGAAAAATTCGAGATGACGGCAGGGAAGAAAAACTGGTAAAACTGATCCACAAGAAAAAAATGAGAGATCAAATTCTGGTTTCATCCTTTAACTTTTTTGCGCTTCACCGCTTGCATCATTTGGCCCCTGAAATCAAAAGAGGTTATCTCTTTTTTGAAAAGCAGTTCGGTCATAAAAAATTGGGAGACTGGTCAAAATTTTTAAAACCTTATTCCCTAAATATCTCTCGGGGATTAATCGATGAATACCCGGTCAGTGAAGTCCATAAAAAAGGGGTAAAATATTGGGTTTGGACCGTAGACGATGAAAAAGAGATGCGTTATTTTTGTGAACAAAAAGTGGACGCCATTATTACCAATGAGCCGGCAAGATTAATTCATCTACTAAAAAATGAAAAAGGATAAAACGATGACAAGCGAATTTAACAACCCAGAAGAGGAGGAAGAGTTGACCGTAATCGAAGAATTACCAGAAAATGTTGCCTCCGAAAACAAAACAGGCGAAGAAAATATTTTTTCGAACTACTCTTCGTTTAAAAGCGATACAACGGATCCTAAAATTTACTCTGCCCGAGCCTATTTCTCAAAACAGATCGCCTTAACGCGTGACCGCGCCGCCGCGTTTTTTCTTGATCTCTTGCTGATCAGTTATCTTTTAGGTTCCGTAAATACACTCTTTCAAAAAATGATTACCCATCAAGCCTGGTTTCTAAAAATGAAACCAATAATGCAAAACATCGTCTGGGGTTTTCTTATTTTTTTAGTGATGGTTCTTTATTTCACCCTTTTCGAATCGATTCTTGGAGCGAGCATCGGAAAAATTATCTGTCGTCTCCGAGTGATTCATTTAAATGGAAAAACCGCTTCTCTTGCAAAAAACCTCGTTCGAAATTTTTTTCGGCTGATCGACCTGCCGATCTTCGGTCTGATTGCCCTCTTCTCGATGGAAAACTCCCCTCTTAACCAACGATTGGGAGATCGCTTTTCTGAAACAATTGTCATTAAGAAAACCCGAAAAAGAATGACCCCGATTCTCTTGAAAAATATTCCGCTGGCGAATCTTTTTACCCGACTGATTGCTTTTGTAATCGATTCAATTTTTTATCTCACTTTTTTATGGTTTTATGCGGCAAATTTGAATCCAGAATCAAAAACCGTTTTTCTTGTTTTGTTCAATCTCGCTCCATTTTTTATTCTTTGTTATTTTATGATTTTTGATTTTCTGGTCTCCTCCACTCCAGGAAAAATCCTCATCGGCAGAAAAACCGTTTTGGAAAATGGAGAACCACTCGATGGAACCAGTGCGATTTTGAGAAATCTTTTAAAACCTCTCGATCTGATTTTGGGTTATCCTTTAATTGCGCTGACCCGAAAAAAACAGCGTCTCGGAGATTTGGTTGCGGAAACGGTCGTGATTAAAAAATCTGAAAAAAGCAGCTTGATAGCAATTGCTAGTCTACTTCTGATCATCGGAGTTCTTGCCTTCTTTTCAAGACAGAATCCTCATCGAGATTGGTTAGCACCGAAAATAAAATCCTTCAAAAATGATATATTTCATGCTTCAAAGGCTTTACCTGTTTTACCTTCGGTTTCTAATCATCCAACTTCGCCGACGACTCAACCCTCGTCTTTACCCAAAAATGAAACTATACAACCACCCCTCGGTTCATTACAGAACTCTCCTTTGAAAATTACAGAATTTTATTTTTCGGCAGGAGCGGATCCGAGTCAAATCAGAACTGACACTATTTTTCATCGAGGAGATCTCGTTTTCACTTTTTTCAAACTGACCGGCTTTCAGAAAGATAACTCTAATAAAATATCTTTGTTTGAAGATGTTATGTTAAAAAATCCCCAGGGAAAATCTGTCTTGAACGAAACCGAGGTCATCCATCTGAATCAGAACGTTGAAAAAAATGTAGAGGTTATTCTTTACGCCAATCAGCTTCAGCTGCCTGCAGATTCCCCATTGGGAAACTATCAGCTGACACTCATTCTGCGGGATGAAATTGGTAAAACGAAACTGATTTATGAAAAGAATTTTCTGTTGCAATAAAAATGAGCCTAACTCTTCTTCATCAATTTTATAAAACTTCGAAAGAAATTCCTGAAAAACCATTTCTACGTTTCAAAATTAAAAACTCATATCACACTCTTCCCTGGTGGCTTTACAAAAACAAAGCGAAGCATTTTGCGCTCGGCCTTCTTCACCGTGGATTCAAGCCGAACGATGCTTTTCTGATCTGTGCCCCTAACTCCCCCGAATGGATTTATACTGAAATGGCGCTTTTTACCCTGGGGATTATTTCGGTCACCTGTGCTGAAAGACTCGAAGAGGAAAATTTGCTCCAACTGATTGAACAGAGTAAAGCCTCGGGAATACTGATTGGATGGCCTTCACTTCTGGATCGATTCGCAAGAATTCATAAAAAAACTCCTTCTCTCAAATCGGTCATTGCCACGGACATAGAAATCAAGTCAAAATATCCTGAATTGAAATTGACCACTTTTCGCGAGGTTTTTAATGAAGGAGTTCGAAACGAAGAGAAACTTCGCCCGATCTATTGGGAAACGCGCGATAGCCGGAAAGAAACGGATCTTGTTTCTGAATATTATCAAATTGAAAAAGGATCTTTAAAACTGGCCAAAAAATTTTCTTATCAATCGATTCAAGATTTTATTTCTAAACTTTTTTCTCAGAAAATCAGACTTTTCAATCAACAAATTTTAAGCTTAATGCCACTTTCCAATATAAATAATCGTTTCATTGCACTTTATCTCCCAATTTTCCATCAGGGAGTCACCGCTTTTTTATCCGAAGAGGAAAATGTTCTTGAAGCCTTTGCCTATTCCAAACCCCATTTTTTGTTGATCTCTGAATTAAAACAAAACTTCGTTTTTCATGAAATTCTTCGAATTCTAGATCAGCAAAATCCACTCATTAAAAAAATTCAAGGGTGGAAAGAAAATAGTTCTCAAACTTTTTTCGACTCTATCAAAAAAATGTTGGGAGAAAAATCACTCAACAGAAAAATTCGAAAAATTTTTGGCGGGAGAATCAAAAAAATCATTTTTGAGAAAGAAAATTTTTCAGATGAATTTAAAAATTTATTAAAACAAGCAAATATAAAAATACTGTTTTTGACTCAATTATTGACAAAAAATAGCTGACTTTTTTACTCTTGAGAAGAGTTCTCGAGTTTGTTACCTCTAGAACTTCTTTGTCATTATTCATTTTCAAACTTCAGAAGGAAAAACGATATGTCAGGACATTCAAAATGGGCAACCATTAAACGTAAAAAAGGGGCAGCCGATGCCAAACGTGGGCAAGCATTTACTAAATTAATCAAGGCAATTACCGTGGCAGCAAAGCAAGGAGGAGGCGATCCATCTGGAAATCCTCGTCTGAGAAAAGCGATTGACGATGCTAAAGCGGAAAGTATGCCTCAAGACAATATTACACGCGCCATTAAAAAAGGAACTGGAGAGCTGGAGGGGGTCAACTACGAAGAAGTAGTCTATGAAGCTTATGGCCCCGCTGGCGTCGCAATCATTATTGAAGTATTGACGGATAACAAAAACCGAACCGTCGCTGAAATCCGTCATCTCCTCAGCAAACAGGGAGGAAATATGGGAGAATCAGGGTCGGTTGGTTGGATTTTCCATAAAAAAGGACAATTTACTTTCGACAAATCCAAAGTAACTGAAGAAAAATTGATGGAAGTGGCGTTAGATGCCGGAGCGGAAGATATCAAAGAAGAAGGAGATGAACTTCAACTTCTTTGCGATCCAGCGAATTTCGACGCAGTCAAAAATGTGCTCGATCAGGCAAAAATCGTCTCTCTTTCTGCCGATGTTTCCATGATTCCGCAAAACTTTATCCAGCTGAATGGTGCAGATGCCGAAAAAATGCTTAGATTGATGGAAGCTTTAGAAGATCATGATGATGTCCAAAAGGTTTATGCCAATTTTGATATTCCGGATGAGGTCATGGAGAAAATGGGATGAAAATAGTCCTAAGTTATCTTGTTAAAGCGGATAACTCATCGTTTATCCCACGACTATTTTTATGCGTATTCTAGGAATCGATCCCGGTACCCAAATCACAGGATATGGAGTCATTGAAAAACAGGGGCAAGTTTTGCTTCACGTTGATAATGGAGGAATTTTTACTAATCCTAAAGATTCTTTCCCTTCGAAACTTCACACCCTATTCGCTAGTATTTTGGAGTTGATCGAAAAATATTCTCCCGATGCTGTCTCGATTGAAGATATCTTTTTTGCCAAAAACGTCAAAAGTACAATCAAACTCGGCCATGCGAGAGGAGCGATCATCGTAGCTGCGAAAACGAGAGAACTGGAGGTGTATGAATATACCCCTCTGACGGTAAAGCAGGCGGTCGTTGGATATGGACGAGCCTCCAAAGAACAAATACAGGCGATGGTCAAAACGCTGCTTAAACTTCCAGAAAGCACTTTTTACGATTCTTCCGATGCTCTTGCCGTCGCGATTTGTCATCTGCAGAGCATCGACCATATAAAAAAGACATCGATCCTTTAATAGAAGATATTCTATCAAAACGCTTTACGAGATATAAGATACCAGATACGAGATACTTAAATGATCGCTCATCTGACAGGAAATATTCTCCTCATTTCTAACGATTCTCTGATTCTCGATGTCCATGGAGTCGGTTATGAAGTTTTTATTTCAGCTACCAACCTTGAAAGATTGAAAAATTCGACGAGTCCTGTTTCATTACTGATCTATACCGCTGTAAGAGAAGATAACTTATCGTTATTCGGATTTTTAACCATCCAAGAAAAACAGATTTTTTTAAAACTCATTTCTGTATCAGGGATTGGCCCAAAACTCGCATTAAGCATTCTTTCCAAAATTAGCACCGAAGAGCTAATCCGGGCAATTTTTCAAAAAGACCTTCTAACATTGACATCGATCTCCGGAGTCGGAAAAAAAACTGCTGAGCGTCTCGTAGTTGAATTAAAAGACAAGCTAATTCATCTTTCGAAAGATTCTTCTTTGGAAAGCCCAGCTCCAAAAATCACCCCTTTAATTGATGATTTATTGTCAGCACTCCTAAATTTGGGATATAACAAAATCGAGGCTGAAAAAACGCTGAAGGTAATTCAATTTACAGAACCAACAAACTTCGAAAAAACGCTTAAAGAATCGCTGCAAGCGCTTTCGAAAGGATAATAAAAACTGTTATGAGTAATTTGTTGTGGGTTATGGATTAAAGAAAAAACCATCGCTCATAACTTATAACCCGTAACCAATAACTGCCCTCAATGACCATTCGCTCCAACCAACAAACTGAAACTAAGATAATTCCTGAGGAAGAGATCGAAATTGAAAATTCTCTCCGCCCTCGAACTTTGAACGAATATATCGGTCAGGAAAAGGTAAAAGAAAAACTGAAAATATTTATTGAAGCGACCAAAAAAAGAAAAGAGGCACTCGATCATTGCCTATTTTATGGTCCTCCAGGACTGGGTAAAACGTCACTTGCTCATATTATTGCCCATGAACTTGGGGTGAGCATTAAAAGCACTTCTGGGCCAGTCATCGAACGCCCAGGAGATCTGGCAGCCCTTCTCACCAACCTCGAAGAAAACCAGGTTCTTTTTATTGACGAAATTCATCGACTCAATACTACTGTTGAAGAAATTCTTTATCCAGCGATGGAAGACTATCAGCTCGATATTTTGATCGGACAAGGCCCCTCGGCCAAAACCATCAAACTCGATCTTCCAAGATTCACTTTAGTCGGCGCTACCACTCGCGCAGGCCTGCTCACCTCTCCTCTCCGAGATCGATTTGGAGTAGTGGCAAGACTCGATTTTTATAATCCCGAAGAACTTAAAATTATTGCGACAAGATCCGCCCATTTACTGAATATCAAAATAGAACCAGATGGAGCGGAAGAAATAGCAAAGCGTTCTCGCGGAACCCCGCGAATCGTCAATCGCCTTCTTAAACGGGTGAGAGATTTCGCGCAGGTGAAAGCCTCAGGAATCATCACTTCGCAGGTCGCTAAAGATGCACTTCAAATGCTCGAAGTCGATGTTCAGGGTTTTGATCATATGGATAGAAAAATTTTACTGACCATCATCGAAAAGTTTTCTGGAGGACCGGTTGGAATCGAAACCCTTTCCAGCTCGATCGGCGAAGAAAAAGATACTCTAGAAGATGTTTATGAACCTTTTTTGATTCAAACTGGTTATCTGCAAAGAACTCCGAGAGGCCGTATGGCAACCCCCTTGGCTTATCAACACTTTGGAATCCGGCTTGAAAAAAACAAAGATCAGGAAAGTTTGTTCTAATTTTAGACCTTTCCAAAAACATTCTATCCTCTCAGAATGGGACGCTTTTTTATTGATTTGGATTATTTTTTTCTTGTCGGATTTTAATGTTCCTCCTATCAAAAATCCCTGGAATCAATCAATTAGGGGCTTTCCGAGGAGAGTTTTTTAGATCGAGGATTTAGTTTTCATTTTTCAATTGTAACTTGTATAATGATGAGTGTTGTTTTAACTGTAATTTTTTAGTTGATTAGTTTTTTAAAAAACCGATGACTCTTCCACGCCAAAAACAGAAAAGAAAAATTTTTTTGATGCTCTCGCTGATCATTCTTGTCTTCTTTTCTACCATCACCATTTTCGGTGACGAAGGGCTTTTAAAGTTGAGAAAGCTTTATCAACTTCAAGAGCAGATTCATAAACAAAATCAGGAACTTTTTACCACGAACCAAACCTTATCTAAAAGTGTCACCCTTCTCAAAGATCCAGTTAATACCCAACGTTTAATCCGAGAAAAACTTGGTTATCTCAAAAAAAACGAGTATGTTCTTTTTCTGGATGAAAATTCGCAACCTGTTGTTGAACTTCATCCATCTAAAAAATCTTCCAAAGAATAAGCGCAAAAAACTAATACTGATAAAATTCAGAATAGACGCATATTTCCAAACAGTTAACTAACTTTGCTTGACAAGAATTTACCCTTTCGCTACTTTTCAAAAACAATTTTAGTCTTTAAAAAAGGCTAAATTTCAAAAGAATTCATCATAAATATAATTTGAATTGGTAAAGAAACTGAACTTCTTCTTGAGAGTAGTGTGAAGGATGAATTCTATCAGTTTGCACTACCAAAAGAGGGAAGTAATAGGTTTCTTGTTATTTAAGGAGGAAGTTGCTTATGTCAGGACGTGGTAAAGGTCGCGTGAAGTGGTTTAACGATAACAAAGGTTTTGGTTTTATCGAACAGGAGAATGGACAAGACGTTTTCGTCCACTACTCCGCCATATCCGGTGAAGGATACAAATCACTTGCAGAGGGACAAGTGGTCGAGTTCGATCTTTCAGAGGGAGCAAAAGGATTACAAGCCACAAACGTGATTAAGCTGTAATTTCTTGAGAAGCTTCAAAATAAAAAACCCCATTTGAATTTCAAATGGGGTTTTTGTGTGATTAAAACTATCTCAAGCCCGTCCATAATCATCTTCAAATCTTTCAATATCATCCTCTCCAAAATAACTTCCTTTTTGGATTTCTATAAAAACCAAATCTTCACTGCTCTGATTTTCTACGCGATGAATTCCCTGAGGTGGAATGTTAATAGAATCTCCTGCCTTTAAAACAAATTGTTCATTGTCTAAAGTCACCAAAGCTTCTCCGCTCAAAACATACCAATGCTCCGAGCGTTGCTGATGACGTTGCAAACTCAACCGTTTTTTGGGGAAGACACAAATTTTTTTGACTTTATGATCGGGGGCTTCTGCCAGAATAATATAATACCCCCAAGGGCGAGATTCTTTTTTCATATTCTTTGGAACTGAATTAGATCTCTTGCATGATGCGTAGAATTAAATCTTGTGGAGACGAAGGGAATCGAACCCTCGACCTCTTGAATGCCATTCAAGCGCTCTCCCAACTGAGCTACGTCCCCA
>CAZQOW010000093.1:0-8888 GCA_964595045.1 uncultured Pseudomonadota bacterium | reverse complement strand
GAAAGCCATTCGGAAATCATTCCACTCAATCCACCTAGAAAAGCAAAAAGGATCAAAGATCCTGAAAAATTCGGATCCCAGATCGGGTAAAGAAAAGAAATACTAAAACCCGCAAAGAAAAAAGCGGCACTTCCCTCAATGCTGTAGCGTCTCCAGATTTTGTGTTTTCCAAAATGGACTCCAATGATTGATGCGAAAGTATCCCCCAATCCCAAAAATAAAATGGAGAGAATCGCGATTCCTTTTGGAAAAATAAGACAGACGAGAAAGGTAGAAAGAGCGAAAAAGGTCATGGAGTTTATTTTTGAAACTTCTTCTTTTCGCATGACTTTTTGTAAAACTTTTACAGCATAACCATTGATTTTCGGGGAAAGAAGTCTCGAGATATCAGCAATGGTTAAGCTGATGGTGAGGGATCCGAAAACAATAAGTTTTGAAGTCAGAGAGGCTGGAATAAATAGATAGATAGCGACAATCGAAAGAGCCGCAAAAGTATGCCAGGCTTTTCTCGCCCATTGAACCTTCTTTAATTCTCCGAGAGAGTCGAAGTGATCGATGAAAATCGCATCTGCCACCTGAGTTAAGGTATCTTTGAGATTAATATTTTTTACTTCATTTTTTAGCTGCTTTGCTTTTTCTGAGAGATTAAAAACAAAAGTTTGCCACTCTTCTTCCGTTTTATCATCCCACTGAAGTGAAATGGTTTCAGCGAACTGGTCGATTTGAGAGGTAATTTTTTCAAGCTTTAGTTTTAAAAAAGGATGATTGTCTGAGTAACGTTGAGCTAAAGCCTTGAGATGGTTTAATTCTTTTCTCAACTTCTTCTGAATTAAAACCAGTTGAGCAGAAGTTTGTTCGAACTTATGCGAATGTTTTGATCGGATTTGTGAGTAAAGGGTTTGAGTGGAGTGATGAAGTTGGTCGAGAATTTGTACAAGACGATTTTGTCGGACACAGAATTTGATTAAAATGTTCGCTTCTGTTGCCATAAACTTGAAGCTTATTTGAAGAGATGAAACCTTGTCTAGCAAGAAGTGAGAAAAGATTATTTTTTAATCAATTTTAGAAGCTCTTTTGCATTTTGAACGGCATATCCTTCCGCCTCATTGGCAAAATAAACAAACAGATCAGTATAATCTGGAATCATTTTATCTATTTTTTTACTTAAATTTTTTAAAAAATCCTGGGGGTAAAACTGCTTCTCAGAATTATTTTTCGGTATTTCCAGTCTTAGATATCTCAATGAGGCATTTTTAAGTTGTTTGTTGCTAGCTTCAAAATTTTCCTTTTCCAGAATAAACATCCCGTTTTCACTTATCAATGGATAAACCTCTTTTTTTTGAACGATCTGCTCAAAATTGAAAACATGTTTCATTTGTGGATATTTCTTTAGATGAGAAATAAATCCTTCCACTTTTTTAAAGGTCGCCCCTTCCAAAGGGGGAATTTCCCAGACAACCGAGGCAAGTTTCGTCTTTAATTTACAAACTCTTTCCATGAACAACTTGAGTGGTTCTGAAATGGCGGTCAGTTTTTTGAGATGAGTAACATATTGATTCCCTTTGACTGAAAATTTGAAATCTTCCGGAACCTCTTTTTCCCATTGAATAAAAAAATCCTTATGAGGAAGTTTATTAAAAGTGACATTGAGCTCAACTGTATTGAAAAAGGAGCTATAATAAACTAACCATTCAGAAGGAGAAATAGGTTTAGGATAAAATAATCCTTCTCCCCAATGAGGATAAGAAAATCCACTCGTTCCGATGTAAATATTTCCCTTTTTTTTTAAATTCATGAATTTTTTTTCTGTTCATCTGTATCGGACAAGAGTCAATGAATCAGACTAAATGATTCGACTCGTTCAAGTTCTAAAATGACAAAATCGTCCCCATCTATTAATTTGAGAATTCCCTGCTCAAAATCGATTTGTTCCAAAATTCCGATATACGAAATATCGAAAGCGATAATTTCAATTTTTTTTCCAACTAAATGTTTTAGTTGAGTTAGAGATCCCTCTTCCGATTTTGACATAGACAAACTCGATTGAAAAAAGATTAAAAAACGCTCTATTTTACTGGGTTACATAATCATTATCGCGAGCTAAACAGCGTTATGTCAAGGTTTGATGGCTGTGGATAACTCACCTGTGAATAATTTTGGTAAGATAATTAAACAAGTAAATAAAATTAAAGAGTTAGCTAACGCATAGCGTTAGAATAACTTGTTGACAACTGTGTGAATTAACCGTAAAAAGTTGAGCCATGTTTGAAAGGGGAAAACGTTTCAGTTTAAGTAGTGATTTACTTTTTCTGATGGATCAGAGTGAGAAGCGTTTGTATAAAAGACTCGAAGTTAATCTTCCTGTCGATTTAGTATTAGATGGTTCCACCGTTCGAGCAACCACTACAAATATTAGTTGTGGCGGACTTTTCCTAAAAGTTGATCCGGATCAAATTAATCAAAAAGAAAATTTAAATTTACTGATTTATCTTCCTAATCGATCGAATCCAGTCAAAACCACCGCTCAAGTTTTGCGGTTCGAAAAAAAATCTCCTGAGGGAATTGCTCTAAAGTTTCATGGATTGTTTGATGATAATACGCTCGCAATTGAGCAGTTTATTAAGTCGCATCTCCATTAGAAAAATTAATCATTGAAGGCAAGACGCAGAGAGCATCAAAATCTTTTCTTTATTTTTTGCCTCTTTGCTTCTTGCATCCTTCGTCTTTATCTCTTGACAATTCGAGAGAGAATTCAATAACTGGACATCGCATGGAAAACAGTTATTTACCTATCCTAATTATTCTCGCTATCGGCATTATTTTTTCAGCGACTTTTATTATTCTCTCTTCCTTAACCGGACCCAAAAAACCGACCCAATCAAAACTAGCTCCTTATGAATGTGGAATGCCGAATATCGGAGATCCAAGACAACGTTTTTCAGTAAAATTTTTTCTAGTCGCGATTATTTTTATTCTTTTTGATGTTGAAGCGGTTTTCCTCTATCCTTGGGCAGTTTTATTCAAAGGTTTTAAAGCACAAGGTCAGGGATTTTTTGTTTTTTGGGAGATGGTTGCGTTTCTGTTGATCTTAGTTATAGGTCTATTCTATGTCTGGAAAAGAAAAGCGCTTGAGTGGGAGAAATAAATATTTGCATTCAGCTTAAAACAAAAAAGCTGAATGCTGAAAGCTAAATATGGCCTCTGTCATCGAAAATAATTTTTTAACCACAAAGCTGAGTGAAGTTGTCGCTTGGGGTCAGAAATATTCACTCTGGCCGATGCCATTCGGAACCGCCTGTTGTGCAATTGAATTTATGGGAGCGGTCGATTCGGTTTACGATATTTCTAGATTTGGTGCAGAGCTAGTGCGGTTTTCTCCAAGACAAGCCGATCTTCTGCTTGTTCTCGGAACGATTAATTATAAACAAGCGCCAGTCCTCAAAAAAATTTACGAACAGATGTGTGAACCAAAATGGGTAATTGCGGTAGGGGCATGTGCCACCTGCGGTGGTTTTTACAATAACTATTCCGTTCTTCAAGGGATTGACGAAGTAATTCCGGTCGATGTTTATGTCCCAGGATGTCCTCCTCGCCCCGAATCTATTTTGCTGGCAATCATCAAACTTCAAGAAAAACTGCAAAGCGATGCTTCCCATAAGCCGAATAAAAACAAAAATCTCCTTTTACAAGGAATGCTTCAGTCGTCTCCAAAGGATGAATAACTATGGGTAAGGTGATTAATCTTTTTAAAGAAAAATTTAGTGAAGCGATTGTCGATTCTCATGAACAGCATGGAGATGAAACGATTTTGGTGAAAAAAGAGTCGCTGTTTGAGGTTTTGAAGTTTGCCAAAGAAAATGAAAATCTAAAGTTTGATTCGATGATGGATATTTGCGGAGTCGATTATCTCGGACAAACTCCGAGATTTGAAGTGGTTTATCATCTTTATTCGATTGCTCTCAACCATCGAATTCGAATCAAAGTTCGGGTTTCTGAAGAAGATTGCGTGGTTCCTTCCGTGATTTCTCTTTGGAAATCGGCTGATTGGTTTGAAAGAGAAACTTGGGAGATGTTTGGAGTGAAGTTCGAAGGTCATCCCGAATTAAAACCGTTACTTCTTTTTGAAGGATTTGAAGGACACCCTCTCCGAAAAGATTATCCGATCGAAAAACGACAAAAAATTCCTGAACCTTTGGAGAACTTGTAAGAATGGAAACCTCAGGCGATCTCAAAACTAAACCGATGTATCTGAATATTGGTCCAGCTCATCCAGCCATGCATGGCACTTTGCGGCTTTTGGTTCAGCTCGATGGAGAAGTGATTCATCATGCTATTGGGGAAATTGGATATTTGCATCGTGGATTTGAAAAGCATTGCGAGCATGGCACTTATACGCAAGTCATCCCGTATACCGATCGATTGAATTATATCAGTCCACTCATGAACAATGTCGGTTATTGCATGGCGATTGAGAAACTGATCGGTTGCGAAATTCCCGAACGTGCTCAAGTGATTCGATTGATTATCTGTGAACTTTCCAGAATTACCGATCATATGGTTTGTATCGGAACAAACGTCGTCGATTTGGGAGCACTCACGAATTTTTGGTATTACTTTAATGCGAGAGAAAGAATTTACGATTTTATTGAGAAGATTTGTGGAGCACGTCTAACAACCAATTACACTCGTATTGGTGGATTGATGCGCGATTTTCCTCCAAATGCGGCGACTGAATTACGGGAAATTATTAAAATTGTGACCAAAGCGACGAAAGATGTTCGAGGATTACTTGAAAAAAATAAGATTTTTATCGATCGAACTTCGGGAGTTGCAGCGATCAGTGGTGAGGAAGCGGTGAATTACGGTTTTACCGGACCTTGTCTTCGCGCGGCAGGAGTTCCTTATGATATAAGGGTTGCCCAACCGTATTTAAATTATCAGGATTATAATTTTGATGTTCCGGTTGGAGAAACGGGTGATACGTATGATCGATTTCTGGTCCGTTTCGAAGAGATTTATCAATCGTGTCGATTGATCGAGCAGGGGTTAGAAAAATTGAAGCCAGGTCCGATCATGACGAATGATCGACGGGTGGCGCTGCCACCGAAATCCGAAGTTTATACCAACATCGAAGCGTTGATGAACCATTTTAAATTAATTTACGAAGGGGTGAAACCTCCGCCCGGCGAGGTTTATTCAGCGACTGAAGCAGCCAATGGTGAGCTTGGGTTTTATGTCGTGAGTGATGGTGGAACAAATCCTTATCGGGTGAAATGTCGTCCTCCCTGTTTTCCGTTGTTTGCGGCTTATCCAAAACTGGTCGAGGGGAGAATGATTGCCGATGCGATTGCGGTTCTTGGGAGTATCAATATTATTGCAGGAGAGCTTGATCGATAAATGAACTTGAGAAAAAAAATTGTAGCGGTTTTGTTGGTTATTTTTTCTTTAGGTTCTGCCTATGTCGGAGGCTTGTCACTTTTTTATTTGAAAGCGCACAATCGTTTTCCTTTTCGATCGAATAATCCAAACTATGAGATCAAAGGGATTACAAATTACCAAGAGAGTCTAAATAGTTATTACTGGATGCTTGGGATTGCCTGTCTGATTTTGATTCTCTCCATCCACACTTTATGGAAACTGTTCGCGCAAGAAAATCGAGAAACTTAAGTTTCGAAATGTTTGGAAAAATTCCTGGAGTTGGAAAAACCATATCTGAAGATTTGTGGAGTTTAGGGCTGAGATCGATCGAAGATCTCCGAAATCAAAATCCTGAATTGCTTTACAAAAAACTTTGCCAAAAACAGCGAGCTCAAGTAGATCGCTGCATGTTATATGTTTTTCGTTGTGCGGTTTATTTTGCTTCTACGAAAAAGCATGATCCAAAATTGTTAAAATGGTGGAACTGGAAAGATGCAAGCTAGCATAAAATTAAAAACAGGATTTATTCTTTTTCTCTTGGTTGGCCTGTTTGCCTTTTCGAATTGTCACGCGCAACCTTCAAATTTTTGTGGAATGGGAATTAAAGATTGGTGCACCGTTCCTTCCTGGGATTTTTGTGGATCTCATAAAAACACCCAAGATTGTAAAGCCGATTCAAATTGTCAGGGGATTCCTTATCGCGGAGAATCAATGATTCCTTGCCAATATGATGAAAAAGGATATGCAACGAATTGCCCAACCGTAGGATGCGCTTCCCGTTGTGATCGGTTGAATCAGAAACAGTGTGAACTTTATTCAAAAGAGCCGTATCTTTTTTGTGGTTGGAGTGATGGAAACTGTGTCAGTAAAGCATCGATTAAAAAATAGATTTAATTATGACTATCGAATTTAATTCTGAAAATAAGAAAAAGTTTGAAGAGATTCTGACCCGTTATCCCACCAAAAGGGCAGCGATTTTACCAACGCTTTGGTTGGCGCAAAACCAGTTTGGGTATATGTCTCCCGAGGTGATGGAATATGTCGGTGTCTTGCTCGATCTCCCGCCGGTAAAAGTTTATGAGGTAGTTACTTTTTACACGATGTTCAATCAAAAACCGGTTGGAAAATATCATTTTCAAGTTTGTCGAACTCTCTCTTGTGAACTTTGTGGAAAACAGGAAATCGTTGATCATCTGAAGAAAAAATTGGGAATTAAAGTCGGTGAAACCACCCCCGATGGCCGTTTTACCCTCTCTGAAGTTGAATGTTTGGGTTCTTGTGGAACCGCTCCGATGATGCAGGTGAGCAATGAAGAGTTTCATGAAAATTTAACGGTCGAAAAAATTGATCAAATTTTAGAAAAAATGAAATAAATGGAAAAGATTCTCACTGAAAACTGGAAATTAAAAGATTCGCATACGCTAAAAGTCTATCAGTCGACCGGTGGATATCAAACGCTTGATAAACTTTTTCAGATGAGTCGTGATCAGGTGATCGAAGAGGTGAAAAGTTCTGGTCTGCGAGGTCGTGGTGGTGCCGGTTTTTCGACCGGAATGAAATGGAGTTTTATCCCCAAAGATTCTCCTAAACCTCGCTATCTCTGTATCAATGCCGATGAGAGCGAGCCGGGTACTTTTAAAGATCGCTATATTCTTGAACTGAATCCACACCAACTCATTGAAGGGGCGATTATTTGTTGTTATGCGGTCGGTGCAAAAACCGCCTACTGTTATATTCGCGGAGAATTTACTTTTCCACTGAAACGGTTTGAAGAGGCAGTTCAAGAAGCTTATGAGGCAGGACTACTCGGTAAAAATATTAAGGGAAGCGGATTTGATCTTGATCTTCATGTTCATCGTGGTGCCGGAGCTTATATCTGCGGTGAAGAAACTGCACTTCTAGAATCCCTCGAAGGAAAAAGAGGTTACCCCCGTTTAAAACCCCCGTTTCCAGCGGTTGTAGGATTGTTCGGTTGCCCAACCGTGATTAATAATGTCGAAACTTTGGCAGCAGTTCCTTATATTCTTCAAAAGGGTGCAGCGGCTTATCGAAAATTTGGAACGGAGAAAAGCCCTGGAACTAAACTTTTTTCTGTCTCTGGACATGTGAATAAGCCAGGCAATTACGAAATCCCGCTTGGTTATTCTCTAAAAAAATTAATTTACGAAGATTGCGGCGGAATGAAAAACGGCAAGACTTTGAAAGCGGTGATTCCGGGAGGATCCTCAGTCCCAGTTCTCACCCGACAAGAAGCGGAAGAGGTGAATCTCGATTATGAATCGCTTCAAGCAAAAGGTTCGATGCTCGGTTCTGGCGGAGTAATTGTCATTGATGAAACCGTTTGCATGGTTAAAAGCCTTCTTAATCTCGCCCATTTTTATGCCCATGAATCGTGTGGACAATGCTCTCCCTGCCGCGAAGGGACCGGTTGGTCACGCAAAGTTCTTGAGAGAATTGAAGCAGGTCAAGGAGAAGAAAAAGATCTGAATTTGCTTTTAGAAATCGCTGATAATATGGCAGGAAAAACGGTTTGTGTTCTTTCGGATGCATTGGCAATGCCGATTGTCAGTTATATTCAACGTTTTAGAAATGAATTTGAGGAGCATGTGAAGTTGAAAAGATGTCCATTTAAACTTTAATCGAGGGGAGGGAAAATGGGCGTAATTTCTGGAGTTGCTTTCTCTGTTTTCAGAGAAATAGAGGGGGTAGTTTCTTTTTTCAGTGGCGTAGATTATTTTCCAGGAGAAGCGCGTGTAAAACCGTCTATACCGCATCATTCGGTTGTGGCTCGCCATGTAGAAGATCCTGGAAGATATTGGAGAACTCAAAGCCATTTTCGTTCTTTGCCGGCGACCCGGCAAGAGAACGCCCTTTCATTTGAAAAGGTTGCACCGGTTCTGGTGGCAACATTGGGAGGACTGATTTTGGGGGGGAGTGTGGGAGGGGTGATTGCCTTCAGAAAAGGGATCGCAAATTATTTTTTTGAGGGACTTGTCGGAGGAGCCATTTTCGGATTTGCAATTGGAATGATAAAGCCGGAGATTTTTGAATAAGTTTTTTATTATTAAGATTATGCCAACATTAAAAATAGACGACAAAGAAATTACCGTAGAGCCAGGAACCACCGTGATCGAAGCGGCAAAAAAAGTGGGAGTCGATGTTCCACATTTTTGCTATCATCCGAAGCTTTCGATTTCTGGGAATTGCCGAATGTGTCTAGTTGAAGTTGAGAAGATGCCGAAGCCGCAGATTTCTTGTTCCTTGATTGCGACTGATGGAATGGTCGTCAAAACGCAATCCGAAAATGCCCAAAAATGGCGAAAAAATGTTCTTGAATTTATCCTCGTGAATCATCCGCTCGACTGTCCTGTGTGTGATCAAGCGGGGGAATGCAAGTTGCAGGATTATTATCTCGCGAATTCCGTCAAAGGGAGTCAGTTTCAAGAAGAAAAAGTTCACAAACCGAAAAA
>CAZQOW010000092.1:0-8939 GCA_964595045.1 uncultured Pseudomonadota bacterium | reverse complement strand
AAATTACTTATGAATTCACTGATTCAAAAGATGTTTTCAGGGGATCGAGCCGCTTTGGCAAGATTGATGACGCATGTCGAAAGTCGATCCCCGCAACTCCCTGAAATTATTGCTTCTCTAGCCTCTAGGCTCGGAAGAGCACAAGTCATTGGAATTACAGGGCCGCCGGGGGCTGGAAAGTCTACTTTAGTTGACCAGTTGATTAAATATCACAGATCCCAGAATAAGAAGGTCGGAATTGTGGCGATTGACCCCTCTAGCCCATTTTCAGGGGGGGCGCTGCTTGGCGATCGAATCCGCATGATGAGCCATAGCGAAGACCATGATGTCTTTATCCGCAGCCTAGGCTCCAGAGGTGCTCATGGCGGGCTTTCGCGGGCGACGCGCGATGTAGTTCGTTTATTTGATGCTTTTGGGATGGATATTGTGATTGTTGAAACGGTCGGGGTGGGGCAGACCGAAATTGATGTTCTTGAGATTGCGCATACGACGGTAGTGGTTTTAACCCCAGAGTCGGGGGATACGATTCAGACGATGAAGGCAGGGTTACTTGAAGCAGCAGATGTTCTCGCGATCAATAAGGCGGATCGGGAAGGGGCCGATAAAATCCATCATGAGTTAGCCGGACTAGTCGAGATGAATCAGTTAACCTCTTTTCATGAGAATAAAGGGGAAAAATGGAAAATCCCGATTTTTCAAATTCAGGCTTATAAGGGAATAGGGGTTTCAGAGCTTGCCAAAGGGATTGAACAACATTTTGAATTCATCAAAAAAAGTTCTTCGTATTTAAAGAAGCAGTCGATGATTCGGGAAGAAGAATTTGTTGAAATTATCGAAGGACAATTAAAAACCGAGCTTGAAAAAATGCTCTCGACCGATGATTTTTTAAAAAAGATTGGGTCTGAAGTAAAAACAGGGTTGAAAAGTCCGTTCGAGGCAGCTATGGAGGTGGGGAAAAAATTGCGTTTGAATGTCTTGAGTTAAGAGTGCTTGATTATTTTTATTTCATCCCTCATAACGATACTCCAAATGAATGAAGGCGCGTAGCTCAGCTGGTTAGAGCGCATGCTTGACATGCATGAGGTCAGCGGTTCGATCCCGCTCGCGCCTATTTTTTTAAAAATGTAATGGGTGATGGGTAATGAGTGTTTTTATTTTCTATTCTCATAACTCATAACTCATAACTCATAATTCTTTTTATGGTCTGCAGAGCCGGTAAAGAAAACGATCCCAATGAAATCCTTCGTCACTCGGCTGCTCATATTCTCGCGGATGCAGTTCAGCAATTATTCAAAGATGTAAAAGTCACGATTGGCCCAACGATTGAAAATGGGTTTTATTATGACTTTGATTCTCCTCATCCATTCAGTCCTGAAGATTTGCAACAGATAGAAAAAAAAATGCGGCATATTGCGAAGCAGAATCTTCCGTTTGTTCGCGAAGAAATCTCCAAAGAAGAGGCGATTAAGCTTTTCCAATCGATGGGAGAAAAATATAAGGTTGAGATTATCGAAGGACTTCCCTCCAACGAACCGATCACTCTTTATCGTCACGGAAATTTTGTCGATCTTTGTCGCGGTCCCCATGTGAAAAAAACGGGAGAATTGAAAGCGGTCAAGCTCTTATCTGTTGCTGGAGCATATTGGCGGGGAGATGAGAAAAACGCGATGCTTCAGCGAATTTATGGAACCGCGTTTACCGAAAGCAAAGATTTAGACGATTATTTGAATAAATTGAAAGAGGCAGAAGAGAGAGACCATCGAAAATTGGGATCAAAGCTCGATCTTTTCTCAACGCTCGAAGAAGATGGGCCGGGGCTGATTTTATGGCATCCGAAAGGATCGCGTATTCGCGGAGCGGTTGAAGATTTCTGGCGCGAAACGCATCGCAAGCGTGGATACGAAATTGTGTTCACACCGCACATGGCAAAACTCGATATTTGGAAGAGAAGCGGACATGTTCAATTTTATAAAGAGAATATGTATTCGCCGATCGATGTTGATGGGCAAGAGTATGAAATCAAGCCGATGAATTGCCCATTTCATATTCTGATTTTTAAAGATCGATTGAAAAGTTATCGAGATCTTCCGATTCGAATGGCCGAGCTCGGCACTGTTTATCGATATGAGCGGAGCGGTGTTCTCCATGGCCTTCTCCGGGTTCGTGGATTCACCCAAGATGATGCGCATATCTTTTGCCGTCCCGATCAGATTGAATCTGAAGTCAGTGAAGTTTTAGATTTTGTTCTTTATTTCATGAAAACTTTTGGGTTTGAATCCTATGAAATTTTTCTTTCGACTCGTCCTGAAAAATCGGTTGGAAGCGATGAAAACTGGGAATTGGCGACGAGCTCCTTGAAAAAAGCGCTTGAGAATAAAGGGCTCACTTATCAAGTTGATCCGGGCGAAGGGGTTTTTTATGGTCCAAAAATCGACTTAAAAATCAAAGATATTTTGGGACGCTCTTGGCAATGTTCCACGGTCCAAGTCGATTTTAATCTCCCCGAGCGGTTCGATATTGAATATGTCGCTGAAGGGGGCGGAAGACAGCGCCCGATCATGATTCACAGGGCATTAATGGGTTCTCTTGAACGATTTTTTGGGGTTTTGATTGAGCATTATGCGGGGGCTTTTCCGGTCTGGTTGGCTCCGGTGCAGTTGGCACTTTTGCCGGTCACCGATCATCAGGTTGGCTTTGCCTTGGAGATTCAAAAACAGCTGATTGAGGCTGGTTTTCGGGTAGAGGTCGATGGCCGATCCGAAAAACTGGGGTTTAAAATCCGCGAGTCGCAGATGCAGAAAATCCCGTATGTGGCGGTCATTGGGGAAAAAGAGGTTCAGTCCAATTTGCTCAGTATTCGCTCGAGAAATGAGGGAGATAAGGGGCAAATCAGCTTAAAAGAGCTAATTTCTTTGCTTCAGACCGAAATTCAAGCTAAAAAAAGTTGAAATTTATTTATTCTCTTTGTAGAGGGGTAGGGCGTAATTTTAACGAGTAAATTTTAATTTTTTAAAATCCTTCTTTGGTTGCCCAGCTCTGCTGTCGAAATAGAAATCGGCGGTTTAAAAAATTAAAATTTACTCGTTAAAATCCTATATATTTTTAGTATTTAATCTAGGGGGTGTTTTATTAAAAAAGTTGAGATTCGAGTAAACCGTCGCATTCGAGTTCCTGAAGTTCGGGTCATTGCCTCAGATGGTAAACAGTTGGGGGTAATGCCAACTTACACAGCGATTAATATAGCCGAGAATGAAGGGCTCGATCTTGTCGAAATCTCTCCGAATGTGAAACCGCCGGTTTGCAAAATTATTGATTACGGAAAATACAAATATCAACAGGCGAAAAAACTTCAGGAAGCGAAAAAACATCAAACTGTCATCCATTTAAAAGAGGTCAAGTTTCGTCCGACAACCGATGTTCACGATTTTGATTTTAAGGTAAAACATATTCTTCGTTTTATTGAGGATGGGGATAAAGCGAGAGTCACCGTAGTTTTTAGAGGAAGAGAAATTGCCTACATTACTCAAGGTAGAGCGATGTTGGCGAAGGTTTTAGAAACAATCCAAGATAAAGTGGTCGTTGAGGTGGCTCCGAAGATGGAAGGAAAAAGTTTATTCATGGTGGTTGCGCCAAAAGTAGCGACAAAAGGAAAATAATTATGCCAAAAAGAAAAACCAAAAAAGCGGTTGCGAAGCGGTTTAAAGTGACAAAAAATGGAAAAGTAAAGATGTCGAAAGCAAATCGACGTCACATTTTGACCAGCAAACCTAAAGGTA
Organism: uncultured Pseudomonadota bacterium; assembly: GCA_964595045.1. Taxonomy (GTDB): domain Bacteria; phylum UBA10199; class UBA10199; order JADFYH01; family JADFYH01; genus CAZSRQ01. The sequence continues at coordinate 5,163 of CAZQOW010000092.1, read as the reverse complement.
GAAAAAGACAACTTCGTAAATCAGCGATTCTTACTCATGCCGATGAAGCAAGAATTAAAGAGTTGTTACCCTATTGTTAAGTGATGATGTTGAATTGTAAGTATTTATTTTCAATCACTCATCACTAGTTTTGAAAGGAATGATGTATGCCAAGAGCGAAACGAGGGCCGAAAGCCAGAAGAAGACGTAATAAAGTATTGAAGCTTGCCAGCGGTTACCGCGGAGCGAAGTCGAAGCTTTTTCGAACCGCCCAAGAAGCGGTCGATAAAGGTCTTCAATATGCCTACAAAGATAGACGTCTTAAAAAACGTGATTTCCGCGCACTCTGGATTACCCGAATTGGAAATGCGGTGAAATTAGCAGGGCTTTCCTACAATCGATTTATCAACGGTTTGAATCGATCTCAGATTTTACTTGATCGAAAAGTTCTTTCCGATATGGCGATTTCAGATTCTCTCGGATTTGGAAAGTTGATTGAAGTCGCAAAAAATGCGCTTTCAAAAGCCTAATAATTCTTAAGTAGATAAAATTTTGTAGGGGCGTACGATTGTGCGCCCCTACAGTTTTTTTTATTGTAGATAACTTCTCATGTCTCTTCTTCAAAAAATCGAACAACTGCAAAGTGAGAGTCAAACCGAAATTCAATCTCTTCAATCCGAAGAACAGGCAAAAGATTTAAAAATTAAATATCTCGGCAAAAAAGGGTTACTCACCGAAATTCTCAAAGGGGTGGGAGCTGCTGATCCTTCCGAGCGGCCTAAGATTGGTCAGGCAACGAATCAATTCAAAACTTTTTTTGAAGAAGCGATTGAAAAATTTCTTTCGGTGAAAAAAAAAGAAGCTCTTCAGAAAGAAATTGAACAGACGAAAATTGATATCACGCTTCCAGGTCGCGAAACTTCCGCTGGATCGGTCCATCCAATCACCCAAATGCTCGAAGAGATTCGAACCTTTTTTTTGCGCTTGGGTTTTGATGTACATGGTGGTCCTGAAATCGAAACCGATTTTTATAATTTCGAGGCATTGGGAATTCCTCCCAATCACCCGGCGCGCGATATGCAGGATACATTTTATGTAGAGTCTGATTCTGCAGGGCGAACACAAGGCTCGCCCCTACTGCGTACTCACACGTCTCCCGTCCAGATTCATGTCATGGAAAAAATGAAACCGCCGATCCGAATGATCGCCCCCGGTGCCGTTTATCGACGTGATTCCGACGTTTCTCACACCCCGATGTTCCACCAAATCGAAGGATTGGTGGTCGATCAAAACATCAGCTTCAAACATCTCAAAGGGATGATGACCCTTTTCCTCCAAGAAATTTTCGACAAATCGCTCAAAGTACAATTTCGCCCGAGTTATTTCCCATTCACCGAACCTTCTGCAGAGATCGACATTCAATGCGTGATCTGCAAAGGGGATGGATGCCGTGTTTGCAAGCAGACCGGTTGGCTTGAGGTGGCCGGTTGTGGAATGGTCGACCCGGTTGTGTTTCAGCATGTGAAGTATGATCCTGAAATCTACACCGGCTTTGCATTCGGGATGGGGATTGAACGGCTGGCGATGCTCAAGTTTGGGATTAATGATATTCGATTGTTTTTTGAGAATGATTTGAGGTTTTTAAGACAGTTCGGTTGAGATAATTAATTATCGTATTTAATTATTAAAATTTGTTATTTGATTACTAGCTTAATTTTTCTCGAACTAAAACCGCCTTTTTTTTCATTTTTTTTCATTATAATTCATGATTATGAATGAAACTTCCACATTGTCGACTGTGATTGACTCTCAGGTGAAAGAAGCTGCTCTTAGCTTCTGTAAAAAGCGTGGAATCAAACTCCGTTATTTGATTGAACAGGCTTTACTCGAACAATTAGAAGATGAAATAGACCTTGAGGCCTACCAATCCAGACGTAACGAAGAAACAATCCCTCTTGAGCAAATCTTGGCAAAGCGTATTAAAAGGAAACGATGATGGCAGTATATAAGGTTGAGTTCATCAAAAGCGCCAAAAAGAATTCGATAAAATCCCCACCAAAATGCAGGATAAAATGGTCGAAGCATTGAGTTTGCTGGCTCAAAATCCTTTCCGAATTGCTCAAGGTAAAAAAACTGAAAGGGGCAGAGGCTCTTTATCGTATTCGTTTGGGAGATTATCGAATTGTTTATGAAATTCGTAATGATCAGTTGGTAATCCTTGTAATTAAAATTGGGCATCGACGGGAAATCTATCGGAATTTATAGGTTTAATCAGAGGAACTCTTTTTTTATCTGTTTCAAACTTGTTGCTAGAACAAAGAAAGATTTGATAGGACTTTCGCTCTATGAAAGTAACTTTTCAGTGGTTAAAAGAATTTGTCGATATCGACTGCAATCCAACCGAACTAGCTTATCGCCTAACTCATGCTGGGCTTGAGGTTGAGTCGATTGAACTGGTTGGAAATATCCCCGAGTCTGTCCTCACCGTTCGAATTGAAAAAATTGAAAAACATCCTCAAGCGGATCGACTTTCGCTTTGCACCGTCCAGACTGGAGATGAAACGAGGCAGATCGTCTGTGGCGCGAAAAATATGAAAGAGGGGGATATTGTATCGCTTGCAACCCCTGGAACGGTTCTGCCCGATGGAAAAAAAATCGAACAATCGAAAATTCGGGGAATTGAAAGTGCCGGAATGCTCTGCTCCGAATCTGAGCTTGGGTTAGCGAAAGAGTCGAGTGGGCTTTTGATTCTTCCTGAAGAGACGCCGATCGGAAAGCCTCTAGTTCAGGTTTTGCCGATTTCGGATACCGTTTTTGAAATCAATGTCACTCCGAATCGGGCTGATTGCCTTTCGGTGATTGGGATTGCGCGAGAAGTGGCGGCGATTTTTGATAAACCTTTGAAACCGTATTCGTTTAAATTGCCTGAAGGGAAATTTTCTTTGAAAGATCGGCTGAAGGTGGAGGTTTCGGAATCTGATATAGAAATTTGCCCACGATATACGGCGCGTATGATTCAGAACGTTCAGGTGAAAGCTTCTCCTTATCTAGTTCAAAAACGACTCGAGATGGTTGGGATTCGAAGTGTCAATAATATTGTTGATGCGACTAATTATGTGATGATTGAGACGGGGCAACCTTTGCACGCTTTCGACTATGATAAGATTCAGGGGCATTTACTGAAGATTTCTCGTCCTTCCCAACCGACAAAAATTCAAACGCTTGATAAAAATGAGAGAGAATTGAACGATCAGGATTTGTTGATTCAAGATGAAATAAATCCTCTCGCGATTGCGGGAATTATGGGTGGGTTGAATTCTGGGGTTTCGGAACAGACTAAAAATATTGTTTTAGAGGCAGCCTGTTTTGATCCAGTTTCGATACGTAAAACATCCAAAAAGTTAGGGTTGGGGAGTGAATCAAGTTTTCGTTTCGAGCGTGGAGTCGATCCTAATTTTGTTAAATCGGCTTCTGATCGGCTTGCAGAGTTGATTCTCCAATGGGGTGCAGGGGAGATTTCGACTGAAATGATTGATACGGCGGCAACTCCATTTCCTCCCAAAAAAGTTTTTCTTCGCTCGGCGCGACTCGAATCGATGGTCGGCATTTCTTACGAAAAGAAAAAAGTTGAATCGGTTTTAGAGCGGCTCGGATTTTCTCCAAAAGCCCAAAACGATGGTTGGGAATGTTCAATTCCAACTTCTCGACGAGATATTGAAAGAGAGATCGATCTGATTGAAGAGATTATCCGAATTGTGGGGTATGATCAGATTCCGAATGAGCTTCCGAGTGCGATTTTTCACCTGGGCAAAGATTACGAGCAAAAAGAGGTTGAGACGAAAATTGCCTTTTATTTATCGAATGTCGGGTTTTCAGAGGTGATTCATTATAGTTTCTGCTCGGAAAAAGAGTTTGAGCAGGCGAATTTATAGAGCGAATCTTTTATTCGGCTAAAAAATCCGCTTTCAGAGGAGATGGCGGTGATGAGAAGCTCTCTCGTTCCGAGTATGCTGACGACCGTTCGAAATAATTTGGCAAAACAGAACAAAGATTTCAAATTTTTTGAGATGCGTCCGGTGTATGAAAAATCGGCCGATCAACATCCGTATCAGCATTTATCGCTCTGTCTTGCGATGGTTGGGCAGCGATATGGAAAGCATTGGGGCTTTCCAAAAGCTGAAGTCGATTATTATGATCTCAAAGGGAAAATAGAGGGGATTTTTAGCCGATTGAAAATATCTTCTATCGACTTTCGACCGAGCGAGAAAAAATATTTACATCCTGGCTTATCGGCAGATATTTATATTTTGGAAGATTATTTGGGGAGTTTTGGGGCGATTCATCCTGAAGTTGCCTTGAATTTTGGAATTGAAAATACCATAATTATCGGAGAGATTGATCTTCATCAGAGTTTCAAGTATAAAGAAAAGAAAGAAAATTTTAAGTCGTTGCCGAAATTTCCATCCATTGAAAGAGATTTGACGGTGGTTGTTTCTGAAGATTTTTTGAGTGAACAGATCATCGATGAAGTTCGAAAAATGAATCTTTTAAATATTCAAGAGATTAAACTGTTTGATGTATATTCCGGCGAACCGATTACCCAAGGGAAAAAAGCACTCACTTATTCGCTTCGATATCAAGATGAAGAAAAAACTTTGACTGATGAAGAGGTCAATTCAATTCATACAAATCTGGTTGAAAAATTAAAAACCGTTTTACCAATTGAATGGAGGTAAAGGTGGAAGAGAATTCGAAAGAAGGTCAAGAAGAGAACCAGGAAGGAACGATGACGAAAGCCGATATTGTTGAGGCAATTTATGAAAAAATCGGTTTTTCCAAAAAAGAGTCGTCTGAAATTGTCGAGTTGGTTTTTGACACCATTAAAGAAACTTTAGAAAAAGGTGAAAAAATTAAAGTGAGTGGATTCGGAAATTTTGTAATCCGATCGAAAAGACCTCGCATTGGTCGAAACCCACAAACTGGTGAAGAGATCGAGATCTCCGCAAGGAAAGTATTGACTTTTCGACCGAGCCAAGTTTTAAAAGCAGCGTTGAATAAGTAGCTTTCAGCGATCAGCTTCTGTTTGAGTTGCATCAGCTAATTGCTGAATGCTGATCGCTGAAAGCTGATTTTAATTATGAACTCCAAACAGATCGACATACAAATTCCAGATAAGCTCTATTT
>CAZQOW010000091.1:2013-9165 GCA_964595045.1 uncultured Pseudomonadota bacterium | reverse complement strand
AGCGGTGATTATAACGCTGACATTAAAAGGCAAGCGTGATTCTGAAACGATTGCCGAAGCACTGAGCGAAGTGCTCGGTCCAGCTCTTCTCTGTGCATTTCTTTTGCTGATCGCCTTTATTCCGATCTTAAGCCTCGAGCGGGTGGAAGGTAGAATTTTCAAACCTCTGGGAATCACTTTAGTCTCTGCCTTGATTGGAGGACAGCTCGGCGCATTGATTTTTATTCCGGCGTTTTCCCTCAAAACCCCATTCGGAGAACATAAGAAGGCATTGCTTGACCGTTTTTTCGATCAAATCACTCTTTACTGCGAAAAAGCAGTTTCATTTTTAATTCAAATAAAAAAACTGGTTCTGATTTCGTTTCTTTCTTTTTTTATCTTGTTAGGAGTTCTCTATGCGATTTTGGGAAAAGAATTTTTACCACAACTCAATGAAGGAGCACTTTATATTCGAGCGACTGCCCCTTCGACGATCTCCCGTGAAGCGGCCGTAGAGCTTGCCGCTGAAATCAGAAAGAGACTTCATAAAATCCCGGAAGCAAAAGATATTATCTCACAAATCGGAAGACCGGATGATGGAACCGACGTGAACGGGTTTAACAATATTGAAAGTTTTGTAGTTCTCGAAAATCCAGAAAAATGGAAAACCGCGCATTCGATCGAGGGATTTATTCAAGAGGGGCAAAAACTGCTGAAAGGAATCGAAGGGGTTCAATTTAATTTTTCACAACCGATCAAAGACAATGTGGATGAGGCGATCAGCGGAGTCAAAGGAGAATTGGTCATTAAAATTTTTGGCCAAAAATTAGATGAATTGCAAAAAATTGCCGAGGAGATCAGTCATCTTCTCGATAAAATTCCTGGATCTCAAGATGTCGCAGCTGAAGAGCTAATGGGGCAACCCGAGCTTCCGTTTAAAATGAATCACGATTTACTCGCTCGCTATGGATTAAGAGTCACTGATGCGGAAGAGGTTTTGGAAACTGCCCTGCGCGGAAAATTTGCCACTCGCCTGATGGATGAACAGGGGAGAATGATTGATGTCGTGGTAAAACCGCAAATTCCAGATCCTCCTGATCGAAATGTATTAGCCAATCTACCGGTTGTCACACCGGACGGCGCAAAAATTCCATTGGGAGATGTATCCTCTCCACCTATTTCGCCGGTGGAAGGGGTTAGCCGAGTTTACCGCGAACAGGGAGAACGAAGAATCGCGGTAAAAGCCTCATTTCGTGGAAGAGCGGTGGTCGACTTTGTGAATGAAGCCAATCAAAAAATCAGTGAAAAAATAAAACTTCCACCGAAATATCGATTAGAATGGTCTGGCTCTTTTGAAAGTGCCAAAAGAGCGGCAGGACAACTGATGCTCATTGTTCCTCTTTGTCTCCTTGCCATGATCATCATTCTCTACAGCTGGTTCAGAAACTGGAAACAGGTTGGACTCATCTTGTGGGAAATCCCTTTTTCGGGACTCGGAGGATTAATCGGGTTGATGCTCGCCGGCCTAAATCTAAGCATTTCTGCCGCAGCAGGGGGAGTCGTTTTAATCGGGGTTTCTCTCTTAACCGGAATGATGCTCATTTCTGACTGGATTCAACATCAATCTGCTATCGAGGCGGTTCGAAATAAAAGCCGCAGTATTTTGATTTCGAGTGGGGTTGCCATTGTCGGACTAATTCCGGCCGCTCTTTCGCATGGAATCGGTGCTGAAACGGCAAGACCTTTTGCCGTGATGATTTTAGGAGGACTGAGCAGTTCGCTTCTTTTTAGTTTGACCCTGCTTCCTGCATTTCTGGTTTTATCAGAGAAAAAAAATAAAAAATAATTACATTCAGCCATTCCCTTCTCCAGGGGGAGAAGGTGGCCGTAGGCCGGATGAGGGGGCATTTACAGAACTTGCACAATGCATACTTTTTGAAAAAATCGACCGCTGTAGGGGCGAAGCATTTCCAGTCAATATAGAGCTGTCGTGCTATAGCAATCGGAAATGCTTCGCCCCTACACAACCAACTTCCTCCCAACCGAGAAAAAAATTTATCCCAATCTGAAATAAAACCATGCAAAACAAGTTATTATTTTTTTATCCACTCAAAATAGATATAATAAAATCATGCCTCTTTTCAAAACCGTTCACCGAATTCGAATGAATCCATCCGATGCCCACTACGGTGGAAATCTGGTTGCTGGAGGAAGAATCTTAGAGCTCTTTGGAGAAGTCGCAACCGATCTCTGCATCCAGAAAGATGGGGATGAAGGGTTATTTGGGGCTTACGAATCGGTTGATTTTTTAGCTCCGGTTTATGCGGGAGATTTTTTGGAGATTCATGGGGAAATAATTAAAATAGGGAATCGATCACGAAAAATGAAATTTCAGGCTTATAAGGTTATCGAAGCTTCCCAAGATTTATCAAATGTTTCAAAAGCAAAAATTTTAGACAAACCGCTCCTCGTTGCTCAAGCGGTAGGAACTTGCGTAATTAAAAAATAAAGGGGGCCAATGAACAAAATCGGTTCATTGTTTCGAATGATATTTTTTAGTGTCACCTTCTTCGCATTTGCCTGCTTTGAATGGATCGGTTGTTCAAATTCATCTCCAACTCTCTGTGCCATTGAGCCATATCCGCCGACTCTTTCCACCACACAATCGACCCTAACCCCTACCTCATCCGACGATGTTTGGAATTTCATCTCTGAACCTGATCTACAACCGATGAAGGTCTCTGTAAAAACCAATGAACCGAGTGCTGGATCTGAACCGATTTTTCTCGGCCCGTTTAGCTCTGGGACCATGATCGGACAAACCGGTTCTTTGATTCTAGACAATACAGGAAACCCAATTTGGTTTCGGCCGCTCCCAAGCACCAACCTGCAAAATGCAGATTTTCGAGTGCAAGAGTACCAGGGGCAATCGGTTCTCACTTGGTGGCAAGGAACTCTAGCGCTTCCACCCACCTATACAAATCTTCCTCCGGGAGATCCAGAACCAGGGGCCTGTTATTATATTATGGACAGTCACTACCGTGTGATCAAAACGGTCACGGCACAAAGAGGCTACACCTCCGACGAACATGAATTCAAAATTACCTCTCGAGGAACCGCTCTATTCACATCGACCAAAGCGATCCCGATGGATCTCACCCCTTATGGAGGACCAGCCAATGGATACATCGATGACTGCGCCATTCAGGAGGTTGATCTTGAAACCGGCAAGCTTTTATTTTTTTGGAATTTCCTCGCCCATGTCGATCCGGTCGAATCAAAACAGCCCGCATCTTCCGCAACCTCCTCCGGTAATGTATGGGATGCCTATCATTGCAACTCGGTCGAGGAAGGTTTGAACCACGAACTCCTCATCTCTGCGCGCAACCTATGGGCAATTTACAATATCAGCAAGGAAACCGGTGAGATTCTTTGGCAACTGGGTGGAACAAAGAACAATTTTACCCTTGGATCGAATGCCCGATTTTTCTGGCAACATGATGCCCGTTACCGTCCTGATGGGAAAATCAGCCTGTTCGATGATGGTTGTTGCAACCTTCAACCCCCCAGCGCTCCCGAACAGGAATCGCACGGTCTTATCTTAAGCCTCGACTTTACTACAATGATCGCCACCGAAGATCGCACTTTTTATCATGACCCCGCTCTCTTCGCGAATAGCCAAGGGAATCTGCAGGCGCTCTCCAGCGGAAACGAGTTTATGGGGTGGGGAGCAGAACCTTTTTACTCAGAGTATGCAGCGGCAGGAAATTCTCAAGGCAATGGATCGGTCAATGTTCTTTATGATGCCAAAATGCCGGGCGAGAATATTTCTTATCGGACCTTTCGCTTGGCATGGGTCGGGACACCAAACTATCCTCCAAGCATTGCAGTACAATCTTCCAATTCGCAGGTAACCGTTTATGCATCTTGGAACGGTTCAACAGAAACAACTGCCTGGCAAGTTTTAGAGGGAAGAACTCCCGAGAGTTTATCTATCCTAGTACCGACAATCCCTCGAGAGGGATTCGAGACCGATATCCAAGTAGATGCCACAGGTCCTTTTTTCCAAGTGCAAGCACTCGACGCCCTGGGAAAATCGATCGGGAGTTCTAAAATAGTACGGCTGCAATGATCTATTAAATTATTTCTATTTTAAAGAATTACCAAGAACATCCATAATTTCCCAAAGCCTGCTTTGCCGTATCAACAGCTGTTTTACAGGCCATTTCCAAACTTGCTCTTCCATCCGGGCTTTGAGCTGCTTCTTTCCAGGTTTTTACTACCATCTCGAAGGAAGATTTCATCATCTCTCTTCCGGACTCTGGAACTTTTTCATTCATACATTTTTGATATTTCTCAATATACTCATCGCACGCGGCAATCCCGATTTTATCTCCACTGACGGGTGCAGAAGCCTGATCGGCTTTCTTGCAAGCTCCCAAGGCAAGCAGAATGAATGCCGCCAAGCTAATCTGTTTTAATTTCATATTTTTCTCCTTATTAAAAAAGTTAATCTTCAAAGTCTTTAGGTATAAATCTTCTTAAAATTGAAGTAAAATGAAATAAATGAAACCTCTTATCATCACTGCAGCTTTGGTCGGGGGAGAGCTCACCCGCGAGAAACAACCTTATCTCCCGCTCACTCCAGAGGAAATTATCCAATCCGGAATCGAGGCTCATCAGGCAGGGGCATCGATTCTTCATCTCCATGTCAGAGATTCAAAAGGAAAACCGACCTGTGATGAAAAAATTTTCAAGAAAGTAATCGAAGGAATTCGAAAATGTGCGAGTCCGATTATTCAGGTTTCTACTGGGGGGTCGATTGGAGATTCCGAAGAAGATCGTTTTCGCCCACTCGAAAGCAATCCGGAAATGGCGTCGCTGAATACCGGCAGCATCAATTTTGGAGAGGATGTTTTTTTGAATCCGCTTCCGTTCATCCAAAAAATGGCGGAAAAAATGCTTCAAAAAAAAATCCTCCCCGAAGTGGAGATTTTTGATACCGCGATGCTTGAAACCGCTTTAAAACTGATCCAAAAAGGATTGATCCCCGCCAATACCCATTTTCAGTTTGTTTTAGGAGTGCCGGGTGGACTCGCCGCCACCGAAAGAAATCTAAAATTTTTAATCGGTGGAATCCCAGAAAATATTCATTGGACGGTTTCAGCGATCGGGCGATATCAATTTGCGATGCTCGAATTGGCAATTCAGCTGGGTGGGCATGCCCGCGTTGGATTTGAAGACAATATTTTTCTCGAGAAAGGAGTGCTTGCAAAAACCAACGCAGAGTTGGTAACTAAAGTGGTTGAAATCGCGAAGAAATATCATCGACCAGTCGCTTCTATAAAAGAAGCAAGAGAGATATTGGAATTAACTTAAACTTGGGACGCGAATCAAGTCATCATGGTAGAGGCGCATGGCCGTGCGGTCCTACAGTATCTACAGGAATCAAAAATGTCCGGTATCGGAATCATTCTCAATCCACATTCAAAAAAACATAAGCTCGATCCTGATCGTCTGAAGCAGCTCGCATTTATCGTGGGAGATAAAGGTTCCTGTAAAGAAACGAGCGATCTCGCTGATCTACACCGAGTGGTGGAGGAATTTAAGACACGCGACATTGAGATATTGGCAATCGGCGGCGGAGATGGAACCAATCATGTCACGCTGACAACACTCATCAAGGTTTACGGGGAAAAACCACTTCCTAGAATCACGTTTCTTCGAGGTGGAACACTCAATACTCTCGCAACCGCTTGCAACATCAAAGGTTCTCCCGAAAAAATTCTTTCCAACTTAATTTACAAATATCATGAAGATGAGCCTCTACCGGTGAAAGAGGTCGACATCATGAATATCAATGGAATGTATGGATTTATCTTCGGAACCGGTGTTCTCTACCGATTCATGCAAAAATATTATGAAGGAATTCCGTCTCCTCTTCGGGCAGCAACCACTCTTGCTCACTCAATCTGCTCAGCGATTGTGAATGGATCAATGGCGAGATCGCTATTCGACCGATATGAAGCAGAGGTGACGGTCGATGGAAAAAAATGGCCATTCAAAAATTATTCAGCCCTTTATGCCGGCTCGGTCGATCAATTGGGGCTTGGGTTTAAGGTATTTCACTATTCTGAACAGATCGGCAAGTTTCATGCGGTCGGATTTTCAACTCCTCCAAGAAATATTTTGCGGCACGTGCCGCAAATGGCGATCGGATCTGCTTCTCAATCGGATGAGCTGATCGAACAACCTGCCTCTGAAATGGTAATGAAATTTAAAGAACCACAAGGATATTTAATCGATGGAGATATGCTCGCTCCAACCTCTCAAATTACCCTCAAAACTGGCCCTCGATTGAAAATTATTGTTGTCTGATTTTATCATCTCTTAAATACTAAAACATTGGATGAAAACCGCCATTTGCAAAGAATGATGCGCTTTTTGGTAATAGTCGCGAATTTGATATAGTAAATGTGGTCCATCCAAATACATATCTGCCTGAAATAGAGCAATTTGGATATTTGCAGCACTTGAAAGAGATCCGAAAGCATTCGATAATATTTTTCCTATTCTTAGAGGGCTCTCAATAGTACCGATGAACAAATCCATTTCATTGAGAAGAGATTGAGACATCTTAAAAGAGTTTGTAATTTCCTCCCAATCAGGATGTTTCGGATATCCCGGATCCAAGAACGACCTTTCCATTTCCACATTCACCGCCCTTAATATTTCGGAAAGATGACGATGATGATTCGGAATAAATCCTTCTTTCATAAAATCTAAAAGCATTTGATCTGGATTCTCCGCTTTGGCTTCCCCTTCCCTTAGAGATTGGCGAGCTTTAAATCCAGCAAGCTGATATTTTCCCCAAAATTGATAGGCCTGAAGTTCACGGGCTTTTTTTTCTAACTGTTCATTGAGTTCAGCAGATCGGATCGGAAGTTTCAGAAGAGCTGGATCCAATGGAGAAGTTTCTTTTGTGATCACTGTCGGAGGAGGCTCAGGTGTAACAGGCTCTTGGAGTGGAGCACTGACTCTACCTGTCCTAGGTGGATAGGAAGGGACTTCCTGCATTTCACAAATAAAAATTTTTTCGGGAGGAGTTTTTGAGGAGGAATAAGAAGGAAAAGAAAAGCGATCGAACAACAAACCGTTTTCAGCTGCGAGTAA
>CAZQOW010000091.1:0-1913 GCA_964595045.1 uncultured Pseudomonadota bacterium | reverse complement strand
AAAAAAGGTTGTCTACTTTTTTAACTCAGCCATCACCAGTTTCATATCTTCCCAAACCGGTTTTTTCATTTCAGGATTTCGAAGGAGATAGGCAGGATGAAAGGTGGAGATCAGCTGGATGCTATCTTCAGGAATTTCGAGATGAAGCGTTTTTTGAATCGTTGCAGACGGCCAATCAAAAAATTTTCCACGTATTTTAGTGATCGTTTCTTTGGTCATTAAAAGAGTCTGGGCTGGAACATTTCCCAAACAGACGATAAATTTTGGCTGGATAATTCGAATTTGCTCAAAAAGATAAGGGGAACAAGCTTCCATTTCATCTTCTGCCGGTTTGCGATTTTCAGGAGGACGACTTTTCACAATATTCGCAATATAAACCTCTTCTCTTTTGAGCCCCATCGCTTCAATGATTTTGGTGAGAAGTTGCCCGGCTCTGCCGACAAAAGGTTCACCTTGGAGATCTTCATCTTTTCCGGGAGCTTCCCCGACAAAAAGAATTTTTGCATCGGGGTTTCCTGATCCGAAAACAGTTTGAGTTCGGGTAGAATGAAGCCGGCATAAAGTGCAGGCAGCCACCTTCGCTCTGAGCTGATTCAAAAGATTTTCTTTTTCAGATCGGTTGAGGGTTTTTTCACCTTTTTTTTGTTTCATAGGGATCAAAGAGGGGGAAGAAGTCACCGTTTTTTCTGGAATCCATAAATATTCCGGGAAAATTCCGCTATCCTTCTTACTCTCAAGAGAATAGATCAATTGTTGAATCAACTCATTTTGATTTTCAGGATTTACCATAAAACTCTCACTCAATTCTTAAAATCCTGTATAATAGAAAGAGGACTTTTCCTATGATTTTTTATTTCTTCATTGTTTTAATTTATTATTTTTTCTCCCCCTCCGATGCTTATGCCTGGGGACCTGGAGCCCATCTGGAATATGCGCTCAACGCCCTTTCCCAAATCGCACTTCTTGCTCCCGCAGTTCGATCTCTTCTGAAAAAATATCCAAACGATTTTCTTTATGGAAATTTGGCGGCCGATATTATTTTGGGGAAAAAATTCGCTGGCCAACTATATCATTGCCATCACTGGGAAGTCGCATTTCCGCTGATTGAACAGGCGGCCGATGAACGACAAAAAGCATTCATGTATGGTTATCTCACCCATCTCTCGGTTGACACCGTCGCACACAACTATTTCGTCCCCTACTATATTATCAAAAGTTATGAAGCCTATACCCTTCGACATACCTATTGGGAAATGCGTTTTGATCTGAAAATGTCACCCAAGGTTTGGACTGTCTTGAAAGAGTTGGCGGAAGGAGATTATCACAAAAATGATGTTCTTCTTTCCCGTTCATTGAAAAAAGCGCTTTTTTCGTTTCGAACCAATAAGAAAATTTTTGACAGCCTGCTTCTTCTGCAACGAATGAATCGTTGGCAGAAAGCGGCGCAAACTTTGGCAGCGAGATCTAGCTATCCTCTTCCGGATGAAGATGTAAACGAGTTTAGATCGCTTGCTTTTACGATGTCGGTTGATTTTCTGAAAAATCTCAAAAAATCGAAAGTATTGCAGGCAAATCCAACTGGAAAACTGAAACTTCTTTATGCCAAAGAGATGGTGACCAAACTGAGAAAATATAGAAACCGGAATCTTCTTTCGAGTGAGCAGGCAGATCAATTTATTGCAAAAGTAAAAAAAGCGTTGAAAGAGGGAATTTATAAACCGGTTGAACTCCCCGATATTTACGACGTCATCTGACCTGTTTTCGTCTTGACAGCTCCCAGTAGCTTCGTTAGCTTGCACGCCAATTAATACTAAATCCTTATTCAACCTTAACCGGTTAAAATCTTGTCTATTTAATATAGGAAAAAGGAGAAAAACCTTGGCTTCCAATCAATATCTATTTACCAGTGAATC
>CAZQOW010000090.1:0-9205 GCA_964595045.1 uncultured Pseudomonadota bacterium | reverse complement strand
AGCAGACTACTGCTCAAAAGAGTCAAAATATTTCTAAATAAAAAAATGTAGATACGAAGGTAGACAGAACAGCCTTATCTAGACAGTTGATTAGAGCCAGTCAACTTCTTTAAGGCTGTTTCTGTTTTCATCAATAGAAGGTTAATTATCGATTTAAACTTATTATAACTTAAAACATGAACAACACTTTAGATTTATTTTTTTATCTACCTCCATCGTTCAAGTTTCCATAAAATTGAAACTTCGAGCTTGTCTGGAGTGTGATTCATCCAGAGGAGCTTTGCCATTCTTAGAATTATTTTAATCATATTTTTTTGTTTTTTTATTTTGAATAATTTGCAAGCTGCTGAAAAACAGATTTGCTCCAATATTCTTTGGGCACAAAATGAGAAAATAAAATTTAGTAATAACGAAAAAAGAATGATCTGTGGTGATTCGAGTAATGATTCATGGAAAAATATTCCACTTTCTCAATCTCAATTTCATCTAAAAAGTTTTTTACAAGAGCGAGGTTATTATCATTCAATATTCAAAGAAAAAAACAAAAATTTAATTATTGATTTAGGGAAACCTACTTACATTTCGAGTTTAAAATCGCTTGAATCCATTCACTCTTTTAATCTTTCTAAAAAAAGAAAATTTGTAGGACAACTTCTTACACCCAAAAATTTAACTCAAATTGAACAGTGGAGTATCAAACAACTTAAAGCAATCGGGTTTGCATGTCCTATCGTTACTAGCGAAGCGAATAGTAAAACAGGAGAAGTATTACTTCATTTACAATCTGGGCCGAATCAAAATCTCATTTCAATTGAAGAGGAAGCAGTAAAAGGATTAGCTCCAGGAGTCTTAAGGAGAAATGATGCTTTTAAGCTTAAGCGTTCTTATAATGGGGATCTTTTAGAGTTAACCGCGCGTAGAACTGAACAAGAAGGAACCATTTTAAGTACCCATTTTACTACTCAATGCATAGAAAACGGTGCAGAAGTTAAACAAAAAATAATTCCGGGAAGACCTCGTCTTTTAACCTTCAGTTTTGGGGCAAATACCGAACAATGGGTTGTGGTGCAAGGCTCTTGGAAACATACCCGGCTTGGAAAAATGGGATCACTAATTGATCTTTCTTTTTATGGATCTAAACAGATTCAAAGAATCGATACTTCTGGAAAATGGTATTTTCGTTCAAAACCTTCTCGATGGCATTTAAAACCGGTTATCTCTTTTATTCATGATTTAGAAACTCAATTTCAAACGATCACTCTTCACACAGGAATTTCTATCGCAACTAGTTGGGATGATCAGTCTAAGCAAATCCAGTTACAGGTAGGACCTGATCTCAATTACATCTATACGATTAGTGGAGCACAGCCTGGATTTTCAAGATTCGTTTCTCTTCAATATCAATTCGAGATGCAAAGTCATTATTACGAATATTATCAAAACAGTCCAAGAACCGGATATGATCTGAAGTCTTGGGGAAGCTTCAATGATCAAGTTCTTCTTTCCACTGTCAGCGCACAAAGTTTTAATATCTCCGGAAAATATTTATGGAATTTGAAAGGGTATGATCCTCCTTTATTAGTGACCGGTCTACGAGGAGGGTTTTCTACAACCTTTACTCGGGGTGAAGAAGATCGAAATCGTCTTCCCCCCAATTATAAATTTTACTTAGGAGGGATGGAAGATTTGCGAGGTTTCAGTCGACAAGAGTTGCCTGGGGATAAACAAGGGGCTTTAAGTTCGTTTTTTCTGAGCGCTGAAATTCGTTTAGCCAGTTTAATTCCTTATGGATTTCAACCTTTCGTTTTTACTGATGCAGGGATTCTAGCTCGAAAACCATTGAAATTTGATACGCCGGTATATTGGTCTCCTGGTCTCGGCATTCGTTGGGAATCACCGATTGGTGTTATTCGAGGAACAATTTCTCATGGATTTAAGATCGGACAAGCAGCGGTAGGTGATCCTTCTAATCATTGGCAATACTATATCAGCTTTGGGCAGGAGTTTTAAAATGAAGATAATTAAGAAAATATTAAAAATTTTTTTTACGGTAGTTATATTTTTTTTAATTGGATTTTCTCTTCTTGTTTTCACTCTTCTAAAATGGCCAGAATTTATTATTAATTCAAAAAATATTGATCGATATTCTTATTTAACTCATTACATTGGATGGAATTTTTATTGGGATTCAAGCGATATTAAAATTGTTTCAAAAACTCTTCTTCATAAAGAATTTGATTTCAATTGGAAGAATATCTGTTTTGAATCTAATACCCAGTATCAAGGTTGCTTCCAACAATTGGGATTAAAAGGGGAGCTGAAATGGGAAAAAGGTTTTAAGGTTGTTCAGTTAGGGCCGATTAATTTTTTAGGAGGAAAAGTTAATTTAAAAATTGAAGAAAAAGATCCAAAAAATAAAAATAAAGAAATATCCTTTGAACCGCCAGCTCTTATTCTTCCTCCATTTCTTCAGTCTACTTTATTTGAAAAATCAGAAATAGAGATCAAAGAACTTTCTCTAGATTATGGAGATAAAAATTATAATGGAAATTTAAATTTAATTTTAAATGTGAATTCTCAAGAAAGAGCTCAGGAAATTGTTTTACAGGCAAAAATCAAATCTGATTCAATTTCATTAAAAAAAGCCGATCTTAAATTAATGAGTGAATCTAATTTTTTGAAAGAAGATTGGCAATTATTAGGAGAAGCGAATGTTGAAAAATCTGCGATCGAAATTGTTTCATCCAAATTCCAAATCTCGAAAATTGATTTAAATAATTATCGATATCAACTCGATTTAAATCTTATAAAAAATAAATTAATTTCATATTCTCAATTAAAAGGAAAAATGAGTGAGAGTGAAGTTGAGGGAAATATCAGTTCAGAATTAAAAGGAGTTCGAAAAGAGATAAAAAAAATATATGCGCAAAACTGTAATTTTCATCTGAAGCGACTAGAACTTAATAAACATCGAGGGCGCTTTTCTTTTGATTGTCCGGTTCGTGTTGATTTAACTCCTGTTCAGCTTCCTTCTGCCACTTATACGAAATATATTACTGTTCCTGACCAGCTCGATTTTTTAATCAAAACAGATTTTGAAACATCCTTTTATCCTGATTTTGATCAGCAGATTGCAGGAAATCTTTTTATTGATTTAAAACCGATCAGTCAAAAGTTGGCAAAATTTCAAGGAAATTTAAATACGACGTTTTCTGGAATTCCGTCTGAATATCCTAAACAGTGGAAAATTGATTCAGATTTAAAAAGCTCACTCTTAATTTCTCACTTTGAGAAGATTGTAGGAATATTAAATCCAACCGCTTGGGCTGTTCCAGCCCCTCTCAACGTTTTGAAAGGGGCGATCGAAGTTGGTGTTTCTGGAAAAATCGATTTAACTCATGAAACAGGGAAGTTTCCAATTTATTTTAAGTCGGGGCTTTCTTCGTCTGAGCAGAATTTTAATTTAGATGGAAAGGGGGAGCTTAATTATCAATATATTGAACATCATCCAATTTCGGATCTCTTTTTTGATTTAAAACTTTCTTCTTTAAAAATTGTTCTTCCACGATTTGATTTTAATTCTGCGGTCCCTCAATTTTTTCCTGATTCAAGAATTGATAATGATTTGAAAGTTCGTTCTAAAAAATCAAATAACTTTCCAATTCGTTATCATGCGAAGATTTATACTCTTCCGGAAAAGCCAGTTTTATTTATTTCAAATCTTGCGAAAACTCCAGTTCCAATGGATTTAAATTTAACATTAGAAAACGAAAAATTAGGAGGTCTGATTCAAATCGGGCAAACAGATCTCAATTTTTTTAAACGAGATGCAAAAATTCAACGGTTGAAAATCAATTTAGAAAATCCGAGGAGTGAGAGTGAGTTAAACGGAGTCGTTGAAGTTGCTTTAACCGATTATCTGATTCGGATTTTGATTTTAGGAACCGTTGAAAAACCGCAAGTTGTTTTTAGAAGTGAACCGCCACTTCCAGAAGAACAGCTCATGTCAACGCTCATTTTTGGAAGATCCTTTGATGAACTGGATACCAACAATGCTTCATCGGTTGGAAGTTTTTCAGCAGCGTTAGCCGATCGAGCAATTTCGCTAGCCTCTCTTTATCTTCTTGCCTCAACTCCAATCGAAAGTATTGGTTACAATCCCCAAACGCGTGCTTTTTTGGCAAAGATTCGATTAGCCAAAGGGACTTCTCTTAACCTGGGAACCGAGTGGGGGAAATCAGAGCAGGTAGGTGTCAATAAAAAAATAGGGAAAAAATGGTTTTTAAAAACTTATTTTGAGAATGATCAGGAAACGAATAAACAGAGTGGGGGGGCATCGTTAAATTGGAGTAAGAGATATTAGATAATAAGTCGTATAATAAATTTAGTTGATCGTCTCTTGATTATTTTTTTTAATTAAAACAGTGAAAGTAGTTCCGTTCTCTACATTACTTTTTACTTCAATCGAACCTTGATGAGCTTCTGCAAGTTTTTTACAAACCGCTAAACCAATTCCAGATCCATTGATTTGGTTCAAGTCTGATTGCTCACCCATTTGAAACATTTCAAATATTTTTTCTTGATCTTCTTTTTTAATTCCAATTCCGCTATCTTGTACCATTAACGAAGCAAAATCGTTTTTATCTTCTAAGATAATCTGAATAAAACCTGGAGAAGGGGTAAATTTGATCGAGTTATGAATTAAATTGGTCAAAATATGACGGACTGCATCCGAGTCAAATGAAAAAATAATCTTTTCGGAAGGAAGTTTCACCTTAAAATCTAAATTATTTTTCTTAACCGCAAAGCTCATAAATTTACAAATATCTGAAACCACTTCATTTAAATTTTGAATCGAAAAATTCATGATAATTTTTCCAGCTTCCATCGAAGAAAAACTTAAGACATTTTCAACAAACCGATCGAGCCGATCGACGTTATTCTTAGTGACTGTCAGTGTTTCTCTTTGTTCGGGTGTGATCGGGCCATCCACTCCTTCTAAGATCATGGTGATTCCTTCCCGAATCGCAATCAGCGGAGTTCTGAGTTCATGAGTCACCATCGAGGTAAACTCATGTCGATTCTGATTCAAGCGAATCAACTCATTATTTTTTCTTTTTAATTCTGTTTCTCTTTGAAGAATTTCAACGGTTTGTTTTTGATCAGTCAGATCAGTGACAACAAGACAAATATATTTGTGATCTTCTTGATAAGCTATGCTGAAGGAGAGTAGGACAGGAATAAAAGAATGATCATCTTGTTTAAGAATTATTTCTTTTTTGACTTCTTTATTTTTAGCTAATTTCCAAACATTTTTATATAAATTTAAACTTTTTTCATCGACAAAAGATTCAAAGTTAGCTCCCACAATTTGTTCTAAAGGCGTTTGAATTAATTTTGAAAAACTAATATTTGAATACAGAATAATTCCATCCTCAGAAAGAGTCATTGCCCCTTCATTCATTGATTCAATAAGAATACGATAAGAATGATCGGCCCCTTTTAAAGTAAAAACTTGAACCCCTTGATTTCCTTCTACGACGATTGCATCGACTGCGCCGGTTCGAATAGCTTCAAGAGTTTCTTTAGTTTCGTTTAATTCTTTTTTAAGAGTTTCTATTTCTTTTTTTAATTGGTTCATAAATTGAAAATTATGATTCTTCTTTTTTTATATCTAGCCCAACCAGAACTTGATCTGTGTCGGATAAATCTCCAATAAATCTTTGAACTGGAAAGGGTAGTTCTTTAATTAAAGTCGGAGCCGCAATAATTTGCTGATTGATAGCAAGTTCAGGAGTTTGATAAACGTCAATCACTTCTAACTCATATCGTCCTTGAAGATGAGTCTCACAGATCTCTTTAATATTTCGGAGTGCCGTTTGAGATTTGGCGTTAATCCCGGTCATATAAAGTTTTAAAATATAAGATTGTTCTTTCGTTTGATTTTCTAAAGCTTTTTCAAATTCTTCAAAAGTGTTCTGGCTATCTTTCATATCGATTCGCTCATTTCATTCAATGTGCGAATATTGAGGCTAACCAAAACTTTTTCGGTATTCGATAAATCGCCAATGATTTTGCTGATGGGAGTGGGTAAATTTCTCACAAGAGTTGGAAGAGCAAGAATCTCATGATTTCGAGCTAATTGAGGATGGCGGAGAAGATCGATCACCTCCAGTTTATATTTCCCCTCGAGATAGTTGTCGCAAATCTTTTTTAAGTTTTCGAACGCTTTTAAAGATTTAGGGGTTTGACCGGCGACATAAAGTTTTAATTCATACAACCCTTTTTTGGAGTTGTTCCCGAGAAGAAGTTTAGATTTAGAAACTTTTTTGATTTTTGTTTTTTTTGAAGCTTTTAGTTTTGTTTGTTTTTTTGCCATATTTTTTTTTAAGATAATTTATCTTAAACCTTTCGGCTAGAGGCTATATGTTTTTTATCTTCTAAGGCTTGAGAGATTTGAACTTCACTACTTTCAAGCGAACGAAGTAATTCTAAATTTTCTGCTTCGTATTCCGCTTTCAAAACCTCAATTTTTGCTTCTAGCGCTTTTTGTCGTCGTTTTATTTCTAATCTCTTTCGTTCAATTTCTTGTTGTTGAAGTAAATTCGAGGCTTTTTCTTTTGCTTCTTGAGCGATTCTGGCTGATCCAGTTAAAACATTTTCTAATCCCATGTAGACCGGCTTTAAATCGATTCCGTCACTCGTTATGAGAAATTCTCTAATTTGATTAGAGTGCGCCATTCCTCTCGATTTAAGAATGTAAATTCCACGATTCCTTTCTCCATTAAGCTCGATGTCTCTTAAAAGAATCCAGGTATCAATAATAGATGAGATAGAAGTCGACGAGGTTTCAAGATCAGCATTCTTTCCAAGAGAAATTAAAGAAGTCATCATTGCGGTGATTTGGTTACTTTTTAAATAATCAATTAAACGAATTAAGGTAGAGGTGATTTCATTCTGCGAACCAATGCTAAAAAGATTGGTAATTGGATCAATGATAACCACATCTGGCTTAAATTCTTCGATCAGTTTATGCATACTGACTAAATGCATTTCGAGCCCATAGAGAGATGGGCGATTGGCAATAATCTTCAAGTTTTCTTTTTTTATCCACTGATCAAGGTTTACACCAATTGACTTCATATTTCTTACAATTTGATTAACCGATTCTTCAAAGGCAAAATAAAGACAACGTTTCCCTTTCTTACAAATAGAATTGGCAAAATGAGCAGAAATGCTTGTTTTACCAACACCTGCTGTCCCTGTCACAAGAATTGAACTTCCACGATAAAATCCTTTTTTCTCAAGCATGTCATCTAAAGAAGGAATTCCAGACGAAATTCGTTCGGCAGAGACCTCGTGGTCGAGCGATAGAGAAGAGATAGGCAAGATGGAGATTCCGGTTTCATCAATCAAAAAAGGATATTCATTAGTTCCATGAACCGAGCCACGATATTTTACAATTCTTAAGCGCCGGGTCGAGATTTGATCGTTGATTCGATGATCGAGTAAAATGACGCAATCGGAGACATACTCTTCAAGCCCTTGCCGAGTAAGAGTTCCATCGCCTCGTTCAGCGGTAATAATGGTGCTCAAGCCTCGTTCTTTAGTCCAATGGAAAAGACGTTGCAGTTCTGAACGTAAAATTGATTGGTTAGTAAAACCACCAAAAATCATTTCTAAGGTATCGAGAGAAAGTCGTTTTGCCTTTACTGAATCAAGAGCAAGCTGAATCCGAATGAAAAGTCCTTCGAGATCAAAATCACCTGTTTCACACATTTCACTGGGGTTAATATTGATATAATCGACATAAATCTTCTTATCAGCAATAAGTTGATCAAGATTATAACCCAGTGAAGCGACATTCTTTGCCAAATCTTCAGGAGTTTCTTCAAAAGCGATGAAAACTCCATTTTCACCATATTTTATCGCGCCATTGATGAGAAATTCGATCGCCATCAAGGTTTTTCCGCAACCTGCGGTTCCGCAGATGAGGGTAGGGCGACCTTTGGGAAGTCCGCCAAATGTAATTTCATCTAAACCCTCGATACCAGTTCGAACTTTGGTAAGACGATTTAAAGGGATTTTTTTAGAACGAGTTTTTTTTTTCATGCTCAAAACCTTTCAAAAGTAAGTGGCTGAAAGTGTGAGTTGTGTTATTGGATTTGTGAGGAATTTTTAAAAAACCAGAAGTGGACTGCAAAGTCAATAAAATAGATAGTTTGCAGTAAACTAATTAGAAAACGAAATTATTCTAATGAATCGTAGATCGCATCGATTAACTCATGTGGGTCTACTGTTTTATCAAAAAGTTTAAAGGCACCCGCTTTTTTCATAATAAATTGAATGTCTGTACAATCATCAGCTGAAAGACCGATAATTTGAACTTTAGGAAATTTTCTTCGAATCAGTCGAGTTGCCTCAATTCCATTCAATTTAGGCATATTAATATCCATCAAAATAACATCCGGAAAATGGCTTTCGATTTTTTCCATTGCATCGACTCCATTTTCAACTTCTGCCACAATTTCAAAAGTTGGAATCTCTCTTAAAATTTTTGCGATCGTTTCACGAATGCCCGTATGGTCATCGGCGAGTAAAATTTTGACCAATCTTTGATTTGGTTTTTTTTCGGTATTCAGCTCCATGGTCATACATGTTTATTAAAAAAGAGGTTAGTTTGTCAATCAAGATACCTCTGCAATCCAATAAATATGCTAATTTCAACGAGTTAAGCTTTCTTCCTTGAAACTTAAAGAATGGATAAAAACTTCAATAATCCTAGAAAGTGTCTTTTCTGGATTACTCATTTCTAGGACAATCGGTTTATGCCCTGTCTTGGGTATTTCAATGAACTCATTGAAAACTCCCACTTGATTTAATGCTTCATGAAGTTTTTTAGATTCTTTTTTGATCTGATCAGGATCCCGTTCCGCATAAGTGATTAAAAAGGGGGGGGCATTTTTATTCACATACTGAAGAGGCGAAAGCTTGCGACGCAGAGTAGGGGAGATAGATTGACTAAAAAAAATCTTTTCAAAAACCTTTTCTTTTTTAGCAAATTCATAAGTTTCTTCATCGGTTAAATCGAACCCGGCTCCACTCACTGAAATAACTCCCGCAATCGTTTGAGGAGACAGTCCAAAATGCTCTAGTGGCATAGGGTCTAAGGCGACTCGAGTGACCAATTGAGCACCAGCGGAAT
>CAZQOW010000089.1:0-9343 GCA_964595045.1 uncultured Pseudomonadota bacterium | reverse complement strand
AAAGTTGATCGACCCACGAAATAGAACCGGAATCAGGAAGAGAAGAATTAATTTTGCTGGAACTAGACATAATTGTTGACCGCCTTAGAGTATTTAAAAAAAGAAAAAGTTAAAAAAACGAATCAAAACAAAATTTTAGCATTTAAAGGCCTGCTAAGATCCTTGTGATAATATCGGCTTATTGATTCAAAAAGTTGCGAGATAAAATGCTAAAATTATTATAATTACTTTAAAACAAAACACTTTTATTGAGTGACTATTTTTTAGGCATACGCAACACAGTTTGAAACATAAAACCTATGAAATCATGGCTGTATTTATCGACAAAAAGTAAATTGAGTTGCTAAGAATATATGGATGAAAAGAAATGACACGTTTTGAGTAGTAGTGAATGAGCCCAAAGAAAGTAAAAAAAGATGCGATCAAAAACTTTACAAGTTTGGTTTGATTTTGCCAGTACCTATTCCTATCCGGCAATCATGAGGATTGGAGAATTAATCCAAAAAAACAATATTCATCTAGAATGGAGACCTTTTCTCCTCGGTCCATTTTTTCAATCTCAGGGATGGAATGATTCTCCATTCAATATTTATCTAGCTAAAGGAAAATATATGTGGCGCGATTTAGAGCGGGTTTGCGAACTCTATCAACTTCCACTCAAGAAACCATCCCAGTTTCCAAGAAACGGAGTTCTCGCTGCGAGAATTGCTTGTGTCAATCAATCGGAATCTTGGTCTGCTGAATTTATCAAAAAAGTTTTTAAGGCAAATTTTGTTCAGGATCTCGATATTTCGCAAAAAGAGGTAATCAACGAAATTTTAAAATCACTGAATCAGCCTGCATCTGAGATCATTGAAAAGTCTCTTTCAAAAGAAAACAAGAACAAACTTCGGGAGCAGACAGAAGAAGCAGTAAAGTTGGGGGTTTTTGGAGCTCCCACTTTTGTTGTAGAGGAAGAATTATTTTGGGGAAATGATCGATTAGAAATGGCAATTAAATATTATAACAAAAACTCCCCCTCTTTAAGATAAGAGGAGGAGTTGAAAACAATAAAGTTTTTGGAGATTGTATGAAACCTTACGAAAGCCTCAAAGTTACCTTAGAAAACAAAATCGCGCAGATTGAAATCAACCGTCCCGAAAGAGCGAATTCACTTCACTCGACTCTGTGGAAAGAGATCAAAGAAGTGTTTCTCTGGGCCGATCAAACAGCGGAAGCAAGAGTCATCATCCTCAGCGGAAACGGAAAACATTTCTGCGCCGGAATTGATCTCAACCTATTTCCAGAAATGTTTGCGCAAATCGATTCAAAAGATGAAGCAAGAAAAAGAGAAAACTTAAGAAGAGTGATTCTGAATTTTCAAGACTCTTTCAACGCAATTGAAAAATGTCGCAAGCCAGTAATCGCGGCCATTCAAGGATCTTGTATTGGAGGTGGCGTCGACATGATCTCAGCCTGTGATCTTCGCTATGCAACACAAGAAGCAAATTTTTCCATTAAAGAAATTGATATCGGGATGACGGCGGATGTTGGAACCCTGCAACGACTTCCTCATCTCATTGGAGATGGCATCATGCGCGAGCTTGCTTATACCGGAAGAAAACTGCCAGCCAATGAAGCGAAAGAGATTGGACTGATCAATCAAGTTTTCGAAAACAAAGAAACGATGATGAACGAAGTGAAAAAAATCGCGGAAGTAATCGCCTCAAAATCTCCTCTCGCTATTCGCGGAACAAAAGAGATGATTCTCTACACTCGTGATCATAAAGTTGAAGAAGGCTTGAACTATATCGCGACTTGGAATGCGAGTATGCTCCTCTCGAATGATTTACAAGAAGGGGTTACAGCCCAGTTGGAAAAGAGAAAACCTGAGTTTGAGGATTAAGATATTCAGTTACACACTTTTTGGAAATTTCTAATTTTTGTAATTTCTCAAACGTTTTACAAATCCTCCCCCTCCTCATAATCTTAAGAGGGGATTAGGGGGAGTTGTGAAAAATTTTGCAAAAGTTAAAATTCAAAATTCATTAAAAAAAATACTTAAAAAAGTTAGCATGTATTTCATCTCCGCCACCCGACTCAAACTTCGCTCATACCGTTTTTTCCTTCCTTTCCTATGGCAAAACTTTAGAATCAATCGCCAGATTCAGAAAACAGCAGGTTTCATTCAAAGCAATTTACTCGTCGATAAAAAACTTACCTTTTGGACTATAACTGTTTGGCAAAATCGGAAATCTACTCTCTCCTTCCGCAACTCCGGCCCTCATCTTCGGGCAATGTCCAAACTGTTTGAATGGTGCGATGAAGCAGCTTATACTCATTGAGAAGATAAAAAATTCGGAATTTCAAATTGGTTAGAAGTACATCGACAACTAAATGAAATTGGAAAACTTTCGAAAGTGAAATATCCTTCTGATGCCCATCAGAGAATGGAATTTAAAGTCCCACATCTTCCTCAATATGAACGAGTATTAAAATCTCACTTTTCTTAAGAAGATTTTAAAAAACTTTTTAATGCATAAAAAATTCGAAACTTATTTTTCCATCCTTCGATAACTGAACTACACTTAAATATTAAAATTTATTTTTTCAAATCAAAGGAGAAGTAATGGGTACACTCGAAATCCAAAAAAGCATCGAATTTTGCAATAAATTTGAACAATCAGTAAAAGAAGCTGGAGCGATTAGTGCAACAGATATGAAAGAGCTTGAAAAAATCCCAGAGACTCTTCCAAAAGACGATCCTTTTAGAAAGCAACTTGAGACCGTTCTTGAATATGTATCGGGAGATTTAGAGTTAGATGAGGGGGATGAAACTTCTAGAGTGCAACGTGCTTTCGATGAATTAAAAACTCTGATGACAGGATCACCTGATTTAGCTTCTACTGCTTTTCAACCTTCTTTCGATAAACTTGCTAGGCTCTTTCAAAATAAAAGTCGCCATGCTCCCTCTTCAAATGCGCAGATCAACGCGTATGATTTGAGTATTCGGGTCACAGACTCCCAGGTAGAAGGAACCACTCGGGCTAAAATTAGATATGGGAAAGGGGAAAAACGCCCTGATCAATTAATTTTAGAAGCTTTCGATCTGGAAATCGAGTCGGTTCAACTTATTGGAAAACAAACAATCGCATTAGACCGTTCGCAATTTCGCATCATAGGAAATCGACTCTTGATCGATCTTCCACAAAACTTTCCCTCTTCTTTTGAAGTTAAAATAGAGCATAGAAGTCCCATTATAGACCTTCCGAAGAAGTGCCTGTATGTTGAAGAGCGCCATGTCGGCTTAATTAAAGAAGGTAAACGCTATCTCACTTTCTTATGGCCAGATGTTTCCGGTGCAGTGTTTCCCTCAAACCCCAGACTGATGAGTAAAGTAACAATGCATTTATCAAGTACCAATCCTAATTTAGAATTTGCCGCATCGGGTGAAAGGCAAGCCCATCACAAGGGACAACCAGATGAAACTTTTATCATAAAACTTCCTACACTCCCTCCAGATCTTGCCATTTATGCAATCGATCGAACAGCGATGAGTTATACAGAAGAAACCTTATCACGTGGAATGCGTTTCTTCGTCTACACCGAAAATGATCCGACCAATCAATTTAAAACCGATTTAGTTCCCAAGGTTTTACGCCATATGAAACAGGCATTTGGATTCTACGAAAAACTTCTGGGATCTTATCCTTACGGCAATAGCCTTGGCTTTTTTGAGCATTGTTCTTCCGGGATTGAACAAGCGGGGATCGTCGGTTTCCGAATGTTTCCAAAACCTTTCGATAAAGTAGATCAAGTACGAACTTTGCGTCGAGAGTTGATGGTAGCGCATGAAGTCTCACATCATTGGTTCGGAACCGGCGTCTATCCTGATCCGCTAAACAATGGTGAAGTTTGGCTTTCTGAAGCCCCTGCAACTCTTCTATCACTCGATTACTTTGAATCGTTGCCAGATCAAGCCAGTAAACAATATGCTCATACTCAGTGGGGTGAAATGGCAAAAGAGCTCAAAGAGGCAATTCCAAAGGCTCGCTTTGGTTTTTATACTCTAAATGACGTAGACCCTTCTGTGTATCGTAAATACGATCGAATCCTCCCTTACTTTGAAGGATCATGGGTTTTAAGAATGCTTCGAGGGAAACTCGATCATGCGAGTGGAGCAGGAACATTCTCTAGAATCTTTAAGAAGTGGTATCAAAGCAATGTCGGCAAAATAGTTACCACTCCTCAATTCATCGCTTTCTTGAAAAAAGAGAGCGGAATCGATTTCAATAATTTTTTCAAACAATGGAGAGAATTACGATCTTTCCCGACTTTTGATTACTCCACATCACAAGCTGATGGAAAAATTTATCTTCAGATTGAACCTGAAAAAGCCAGTTATCCTGATGGTATCGAGATTCCTGTTTTGTTGACTCATCCTAACGGAGCTAAAGTAATAAAAACTCTTACACCTAATCAACCACTACAATTGGATTTTATTCCGCACAATTACGAGTGGGATCCTTATCAAACTGTTTTAGCGGAAGTGAAAAAGAAATCTTAAAATCGAATAATAAAATTTAATTTAATCTCTTAAGAAAGGAACAAGATATGGGGATCAATGACGATTTAGTTTCAAGAATAACCGATAAACGATTATTTTTTGTCAATAGCAAGGAAGTAAGTAGTGAACATAAGCAAATTGGATTTTTAGTTATTGATCAAAATAATAACGGCATAGTGGATGATAGCGATTCAGTTATAATTGAAGACAGCTTTTTGTGCAAAAAAGATCCTTCTCCCTTGCCTAAATATACAACTATTTCTTTAGGACAATTCAGAACAGATTTTTTCAACGGCAAACTCACCTTAGGAATAACTCACGAAATAGGTACGATCGATCCTCTCCAATTGAATCAAGAACAATTATTTATGACTACTCTACAAGCAGTAGGAACAACGCGAACGAACCGTCGAAAAATTTACGACGTTTTACATCCTGTGCCGATTACTCCTCTCGTGAATACCGGCAATTGTCCTATCGATGAAAAAGCGGAATGGAAGGGACCTTTTAGTCATAGAAAATTATCGATTGAGCGAATTACAGTATGTCCGCTTACCAATAGCAAAGATGGTCGTACTCACACTTACTCATTTATTAGAAACGATCTAATGGAAAGAGTTCTAAAATTAGCTCTTAGTGATAAAACCGAGGAACAAAATATTGCTAAAAGAGTAATTGGAGCAATGGAAGGTGGTGTAGTGATCTTTCTTTACACCACAGAAGCCTATCAAGTTATTAATCCTATGTTAAGGGGGAAAAAACCGGGCCTTTATGGAATTACTTTTCGCGATCCACGTTTGCGTGCTCTTTCTCCCGATAAATTACGTGAAACTCTGGCACCGGTCATAGATGAAATGGACAAAACGCTTGATACACTTCCTCCCTATGTTGGAACGGTTTATCGTGTTCAAAATTTTTCTCCTGATGATGCACGAAGATTTTTTGATAAATATAGAATCGGCAAAATTGTAGAAGAAAAGAGTTACTTTAGTACCGCCACTGATCCTGAAATAGTGGTCTATGGGTCTCCAGATCAATCCTTCGAAGCAAGGTTTGAAATTGCCTCGACCTTTGGAAGAAATATTAAGTATTTTTCCATGTATCCGAAAGAAGATGAGATCTTGTTTAAACATGGCACACGCTTTGTCATCGAAGATGTTCGTATAGATGCAAGATCAAACACGGGAACACCTAAAACTTTTATTAGAGTGAAAATGAGAGAAGTTTTGGTTTCCGAATAGAACTTTCAAAATAGTAAGGCATATAAATGAACAATAAAATAAAAGAATCTTTAGAAGTTGATGTCGTCCAAAATTGAAGGAGTAGTATAATATGGCTGACAAAACCAATTTAATGTTAGATGGCTTTTTAACTGAAGCAGAAAATTATCTTACCATTACTGATTTTAAAACAAGATCTACGGGTGTTCTAGATACCTTAATTGACGCAGTTATAATTGCAGAAAACGATCAAGATCCCGGAAATAAAATCACTGTTAAAGAAGAAAAAAGAATTAGAAAATTTGCAGAAAAATTCCCGATTGCTCTGGGTGTTCAACTCCCGTCTCTTACTTCAACGAATATTGACGGATATCTTGCATCCCTACAACATCGAGCAGATGAATTGCATCATCGAACAGGAAAAGTCGATCAAGTCGATGATCTCTATAAACAAACGGTTATATTTTCTTCTTTTTTTAAAAGTAAATGGAACAGATTAGAAGATCTTAAAAAAGAAGTTTCTGCTTTAAGCAAAGCCAACTCCTCTTCTTTTTCGCCTCAAAGAGCAATCGAAGTTTTAACACAAATCAAAGAACTTTCGAATGAATATGAGAGCATGGCTAAATATCATCAATACTCCAACGATTTTCTTTCGTTCAGAAAGTTGGGAGAAAAATATTACTCTCAGATGGATGAATTTAAAAGTCGTTCTATCTTACTTGATTCTGATTATCGCACTCTAGTTTATCGCCTCCGTGACGACCCCAGCTTTAGTAAACAAGATGAAATAACAAAACAGTGGATCGAAAATACTATATTGAGGCTTCCAAAAAGAGAACTAACCGCTGCTGAAAAAGAAGAATACATTAAATTATCAGTTCGAGAGGTAGAACTGGGAGATAAAGGACTAGCACAGGTAAAGGAAGTAGAAGATAAAAAGAGTTATCCTATTTCTCTTAGTGATTTTAATAACTTTGTCGAGGATGGAGATTTTAAGAAGACAGCACAGAGTAAGTATAAACAAAAAGATCAGAACATTTATCTTCCTGCTTCAGATTATTTTCTTTTTACTCAAAAATGCAAAGATAGAAAATTAAGAGATCAAATCTGGAAATTATCTATAAAAGATCTTAAACAAGCGACTCATAAAATAGCCTACGAACTTCTCCTTACTCGTGCACGTAAAGCAGAAATACTTGGATGGGATAATTTTGCAGAATATGAACTTCAAACTTCAGTACTTGGAAATATTCAAAAAGTTAGAGAGGGTTTAACGACTATTTCACAAACTTATAGACCTCTCGCACAACAAGAACTTATCTCTTTAGCTGCACAAGCTGAACACGATCAAATGCCATTGAACAGTGGAGATCTATTCTATTATCTTGATCACCGATCTCCATCTGCAAAAGAAAAAATTTCCGATAATCAGCGTCCAGAATATAGAAAAGTTCTTGCTACTTTTCATGCAGAGCTTCCTTCTCTAACAAATGGAGCGATAGGTTCTGTAGAAGAAGTAAATGCAGATCAGTTTAAAAGAGATATGCCAGATATTCCCTTGTGGACCTCTCCAAAATATTTGAGATTTTATAAATTTTACGATTCCTCAAATAAATTTATTGGGTATAAAATTCAAGATCCTTTCAAAAGAGAAAATAAATACCCATTTTACTCTGCTTGGGAAATTCGTCCCGCCAGTACTCATGGAAAATTCTTGATGATCATTACCACCAAATTCGACTTAAAGGGCAAAGATCCAACAGGAAATTTTTTCCTCGATTCAAACTCCTTTAATATTGAACTTCATGAGAATGGTCACGTTGTTAATGATGCTATGCGTGCACGACTCAGCCAACTCCCTTCAGATGGCACTGAGGTCCCTTCCATTGCAACCGAAACCTATTTTGCTTTGAATAAAGTTTTTTTAGAGAAAATTCTTTCTAAAGAAAATGCGGAAATTATTTATCAGGAAGCTTCTGAAGCGATCTCGAATCCAATATTTTTCAATGAAAGAGTCGAGTTTGCAATCAGAAATCTCAATTATCATTCAATTTCTTATGCTGAATTAAAAAGGTTAAAAGAGATGGATAGTGTAGAAAGAAAAATTCACGATGATAGAAAACGTTATAGCCTCTTTAGACCTGAGAATCCAGATGAAGACTCTTTTTCTAGTTTCGATTTTATGTTCTATAGCGGTAGAGCAGATCTACATCGATACATTGTTGTGAATCATTTACAAAAAAGGCTCGTCGATATTTGTGAAAGAGTTGGCTATAATAACTTGCAACTAAGAGCTTTATTAATGGACTATTTTATTCTTCCCAATGCACAAAGATCGAAGCAACCACTTTTTGATAAACTAGATGAATTTGAACGTGAAGCGTTGAAATTAGGAGGTTAAAATTAAAACATCTTTTCAAAAAATATTTCTAATATTTTTTTTAAATTTATTCACTTTACCAATCTCCGCCGAAGTTCTCGATAAAATCCCTTCGCCGGAGAATTTTTTATTTTCCGGAATCGGTTTCGGAATTCTCGGTTTTTTCCTCTTTCGCATTCGAACCTGGTTAGGAATTCCCACTTTGGTAATCACTCTTTTTTTCGCCATTTCTTTTCAAATGGATGTGGTGAACGACACAAGCATGCGTCATGCGATCCTCGGCGAAGCAGGATATTCTTATTTTATTTTAAACTATCTGGGGATTTTAATTTCGTTTTTAGGGCACGCCTTAGGAATTAGGTGGAAGAAAAGAAAAACAAGTTTATAGAAAATAAAAAATTATTTCACGGATATCTTCTTCACCATCACAATCGCATTCTCATCATCCGAATAGTATTTTTTTCTCACCCGAACTTTTTCATACCCAAATTTTTGATAGAGATGAATCGCCGCATGATTATTTTCTCGAACATCGAGAAAGATTTTTTCTACTTTTTTCTGAACACCAATCTCATCTAAATGTTTCATGAGAAAACTTCCGATTCCCTTTGAACGATATTTGGGATCGACCGCAATATTGATCAATTGAATTTCATCTTT
Organism: uncultured Pseudomonadota bacterium; assembly: GCA_964595045.1. GTDB lineage: Bacteria > UBA10199 > UBA10199 > JADFYH01 > JADFYH01 > CAZSRQ01. The sequence goes on along the minus strand of CAZQOW010000089.1, from coordinate 537 downwards.
CACAATCCAGTAATCAATAAAACCAACAATCTTATTTTTTAGTTTCACCACATAGGGATGAGCAATTTTCAGCGCAAGCTCTTCCTCAAAAAGTTCACGCGTATACGGCTCGGAGAAGCTTGCCTCTTCGATTTCAAGGACTTGCTTGAGATGGTCGTTGGTCATTTTTTCTAAGATAAATTTCATGATAAACGGAAATCTTAACAGGCCCTCTCCCCCAACCCCTCTAGATCACAGTCCTCCAATTCTCTTCCAAAGAAAGCCAATACCCTCTTTTGTCTTACTCGAAGCCACTAAAATAGAATCACTTTTTAAATCTAACTCTTCCATCATCTGTTTTTTCTTTTTTTCCCATGCATGTTTTTTCAACTGATCCGATTTTGTCAACACGATCAAATAAGGTTTTTTTCTCGAGATGAGCCATCCATTCATCTGAAAATCGAGATCATCGGGATCCCGGCGAATATCATAAATCCAGATAGTTGCCCGTAACGTTCGACGATGTTCATAATAATGTTCTGCCAGTTTCGCCCAATC
>CAZQOW010000088.1:6048-9405 GCA_964595045.1 uncultured Pseudomonadota bacterium | reverse complement strand
GCTTCAGTCCATTTTCCTGAGGTATCTAAAAGAACTTTAATTTCCGGGTGCCCATCTTTGTTCAGATCAATCAGACTACTTTTAGTAATTCGAGGGATTCCAGTCAGGGTATTTCCTTGGATTCCAGCTTCGGTTGGTAGAGCAGTCGAAAAATCAAACCGATCGAGTTTTAAATAAGCTCCATTTTTTTTTCGAACTACCAAAATTTGTGGATGAAGTTTTTCGCGATTTTTAATCGTTTCAGGGTCAACCCCTGCAGAGGCAGTTCCGGAAGCGATAATCAAATCGGTTTGACCCGCTCGGTCAAGATCGGTCTGAATTTGCAGATAATCATCTTGCCAAGTTTCTTTGGAGAAAGTCTGTGTCAGAGATTTAACAGAAGAAACAGGCTGTTGCTCAACTGGTTGTGAAGTTGGCTTTTCCGGTTCAGTTTTTACAACTGTCACCACTTTGTTTGGTTTTTTAACCAGGTTTTTTTTAGAATGAGATTTCGAGTTCTGCCAAAACCAGATTGCTCCACCAATCGCCGCGACAATCAGGGTGGTTTTTACAAAACCTCTACTGATATTAAATCGATAATCTTTCGGTTTTTTCTTTGCCATAAAAAAAGGGAACGTGAGATGTTTCACGTCCCCCTCCAAAATTTGTTATCGTGTAGGGGCGATTTCATGTAGTCCCCTTTTAAGGAGAACTAGATCAGGTTATCCCTACTTTATTTCTCTTAAAAATACAGATAAAAAATATTTAAAATTAATCTAATTTTCCTACCTTTGGAGCAAGTTTAAATAAAGTTTGAGCAATAATAAATCCTAGAATAATCGCTCCTGCTGCAAGAATACCAACATTTTTAGGTTCACCAATCGGTAAATGACTCGCAGCTCCCATAGCGAAAAGCATTGGAATTGAAAGAAAGGTATTCAACTTGGATGCTTTTCTTGCCAATTCAACTTTTGCCGCATCCGGTTTTTCACCTGATCTTATCGCCCGAATGATTTTCTTTTGATTGGGCCAGATGATAAACCAAACGTTAAACCACATGATGGTTCCGAATAATCCGCCCATGGCAATCCAGTGGCCATAGCTGGAGGACATCATTGCCGATAATCCGCCATCGGTTGCCACCCAGAATCTCCAGTAAAGCATGGCAAGTCCACTAAGAAAAGTAATCATGGCACCCCAGCGAAACCAGAAAAGAGCTCGTGGCATTAACTCCGGAACCACTTTTTGTTTGGTAGCTGCGTCGAGTGTTGCTTGAAAATTTCCGTTTACGAAATTGAAAAAGTAGAGATGTCCAATCCATAAAATACCGAAAATGAAATGAAGCCATCGGAAGATAAATGGTAAAGTCACACTATTAAGATCAGGAAACATATTTTTTTCTCCTTTGTTTTGTGTATTAAAAATATTCGAACGTAGATGTTAATAATCTACAGAGACTTTGCAAGCGGTTTTTTACTTTAATATTTTTTGAATGACCGGATAGGCAACTTCTGCCATCAATTTATATCCACTGACGGAAGGGTGAACCTCATCTTCGAGAAGATCCGAATTGATTTTTTTCTTTCTTGAATCAAAAAACGAATCATAAAAATTGATCAAAGGAAAATCGCTTTTTTTTGCCTGCTCTTTGACGAATTTTCTGAAAAGTTTGAATTCTTTTTCAAGATTAGAGTCATCAATGGGAGGTTGAAGAGAAAGAATCGGTTGAATCTTGCTTTCACATAAAATTTCGATGATCCGTTTGAAAATTTCTTTCATGATTGAAGGGGTAGAGCGCTGATAAATGTCGTTTGCTCCGGCAGAGAGAATGACATATTGAGGGCGTCGATCGACCGCATCGCTCCAGACCCGATTTTTCAAGTCACGGAGAGTATCTCCATTCGATCCTGCATTACAGATCGGTTCTCCCAATTTTTGCGAAAGATGCTCTACCCACGAATACCGATGACCGAAAGGATAACCGTAGGTGATTGAATCTCCCAAGGCGATAATACGAAATCTTTGCATGAGATTTTCGTCTCCAAAATGGCTATTTAATTTTCAGATTTTGGACAGTGCTAGCGAGATTGGAAAAATTTGGCAAGGAAAAAATAAAAATGGATATAATTCAATTGCTTGAAATCACTTGAGTTTCTCCGAAACACTTCTCGAAGTTCAAAATAGGCCAATGCAATTTGGCAGCTTCTTTCTTCAGTTTCCGGTCTGGATTGACGACAAAAGGTTTTCCTACTTTAGAAAGAAGATGGATGTCATGAATGCTGTCAGCATAAAAATAACAATCTTTCAGATTAATCTTTTCTTTTGCTGCCTGCTCGGTGGCAACTTCGACTTTTCCTTCCATGAAACAGAAAGGTTTGATCAGATAGTTTTGTAAAATTCCTTCTTTAATCACTGGGCCGATTGAAAAAGAATCATCTGCTTGGAGATACTCTTCAATGATTTTGATCGTCATATAAGGACCGGATGAAATGAGAATAATTTTATCCCCTTTTTTTCGATGTTCTTCAATTCGGCTTACAGCATCGACAAATAGCTTTGATTTTAGATATTTTTCGAAAACATATCTTCCAATTTTTAAAATTTCTTCGATCTGAGAACCGGCCATATCTTGAATGGCAACTTCATACATTTTGTGGACATCGCCGTAGTAAATCGTCGAGATGGTTTTATAGAAAATCGCCTGAGGTAATCTTCGAAGTTTGATGATGTTTCTTCGGATCAACTCGAGAGTGGTATAATAACCTGAATAACCATTCAAGATGGTTCCATCGACATCAAAAAAGGCGATTGATTTCATCTATTCTTCCCTCAATTTGCTTCGAAGTGCCATTTGCGCTGACAACAAACCGGCTAAAACCCCGTCCTCAAAATTGAATCGAGGTGAGCGAAGCAGTTCGGGATAATCTTGTGGATTTAAAATATCCTCTTGAGTCAGATGAACTCCCAAGTTTGAGGCGATTTCAAAAACCTTTTTTCTTTGAAGATTAATCAGCTCTTCAAAGAAGTGATCGATCGTTTTTTCAGTCTCTTTTTTCATTTTCATTAAAATTATTTTTTTATCTTAATTTCAGCAACTTTGTTTTTTGAAAATCGAATTATTCTTTATCATTCCAATTCAAGAGGGAAAATTATGACAACAACTTTTAACCCCTGTTTTGATCTTCCACAAGACCCTTTTACGGAAAAGAGAAAATTCTGTAATCTTCAGGTAGAGGAAAAAAGATTGATAAAAATGGATCAGGTGCCGTGTCGAAGAGCGAAGCGGGATGGAGAAAGAGGTTATCTTTGCAAAGATCGGTTTTTCCCAGAGACTTTTGGCTATTTTCCGACCTTGAATGGAAATCATCGAGCCGTTCT
>CAZQOW010000088.1:0-5948 GCA_964595045.1 uncultured Pseudomonadota bacterium | reverse complement strand
TCCCAGAGACTTTTGGCTATTTTCCGACCTTGAATGGAAATCATCGAGCCGTTCTGCTTTTTGGAGATGGAAGCGAAATTAAAAATATCTTGCTTCCAGTTTCTGCTTTGGAAAAAGCGGCCGAGTTGCTCGATTTTATTCCTTTGCAAGCTGCTTTTACTTTCAAGTTGGAGAGATTTGAAAAAATATTGATCCTGATCGATTCTGTAGATGATAGTCAAAAAAAGGATAATCTTTTGCAAACCGTGGCATTTAAGGCAAAGGATGGAAAGCTCTTTGACAAAGCGATCGAAATTGCTAGAAAAATTTCTGATCCTGAGCTTCAGATTATGACTCTTGGAAAAATTGTCTCATGTTCTGATGATCATCCGATCAATTCTAAAAATAATCGAACGGATATTTTAGAGGCTGCCTGGGATTTGAGTGATGCAATTTCAACGAAAGCGGATCGAAATTATGTACGGCTGAAGATTATCGAGTTTCAATCTAATTCGGGTCTATTTCATGAGGCATTCGCCTTTGCGTTTTTAATTCGAAATCATCAAGCTCGGGCAAGTGCGAGAGTTGCTATTGCAAAACGTTGGCTGGAAAAAGAACCTGCTTCGAGAGCTCCTTCTTGGCTACTCGAATTGGCAGAGGCAGATGATTATCAATCAAAAGTTGCCCCAGGTTCTTTACTGAGAGAAATTAAAAGTTTAAGAGAACGACCTGGTTTCGTGGAGTTTCCATTACAAAAAGAGGCAAGTAGGTATCACAAATCAAATATGGAAAGTGTAGAAAATGCCTTTAACGAAGCGACCCGTTTTCCCTGGGAGATGCAAGATGCTTTGAAAAGATCTCTTCAGAAAGTGATGGATCGAATGGGAAAGAAAAAAATTAAGAAATCAGATTTGCAGCGGTAATACCGCTTTTTACTGCTCCCTCAATCGTTGCCGGTAAACCGGTCGCTGTCCAGTCACCAATCAACCAAAGATTTGAGATAGGAGTTTTGATTTCTGGGCGGAGTTTCATAGAACCAGGTCCGAAAGAAGGGGTTGCTTTCAACTCTTTCAAAATTCGGTGATGTTTTAAAACAGCATTTCTTGATTCGGGATAAGCTTTGTAAAGATTTTGAAGGGCCGTTTTCAAAAGATCTTCGTGGCTCATTTCTTTGAGTGAATGGGCACCGCTGATGACGAGAGAGAGATAGTGGTTTTCCTTTGACCTCTCCTTTGCTCCCTCCCCTTCGTAAAGAGAAGGAGAAAGAATCATTCCTTTGTTAAAAATCCAATGAATTGGCGCATCGATTAATCCGACAAAGGTCTCTTTTAAAATCGGACGATCGAACCAGAGATTGATGGCGAGAATGGGAGAAAAATGGATTTTTTTGAATCGGGCGAAAAACGGTTTAGATTGTGTTTCCTCATCTAACATCGAGACGAAGGCATCGGGCGGAGTGGAGTTGAGATAATAATCCGCCTGTTCTTCGGATCCATCCTCCAAAATAATTTTTTCAACTTTTGAATTATTGATCACGATTTTGGAAATTCCTTTTCGGGTAAAAACTTTACCTCCATGCGCTTCGATAAATTTTTGGGCGGCGTCGGTATAAAGATCCGAAAGACCGACTTTGGAGAGAACCATTAAAGAATCTTTTTTATCTTTTAAAAGCGCTTCTCTCAAGACGACCGCCAGAAGTTTTGCTGAACTAAACGCCGGTATTTCATTGACGGTTGCTAAAATCAGCGGTTCCCAGAATTTGATAAAGGTTTCTCTCGGTTGTTTCAGCAGATAAAGCCACTGCTCCGCCGTGATTGAATCAAGCGCAATTAGATCATGAGGGCTCAGTTTTTTCGCAGCGTTCATCGCTCTTCCGATCGCCCATTTTTCTCTCAAAGATAAACTCTTCAACCGGAAAAGAGCGACCAATAGATGAAAGGGGGAGGGGAGATTAGATGCTTTTAAAGAGTAATGTTTTCCATTCAGATCGGAAAAATCAACCCGCATCTCTTCTTGAAATTGAAGCAGATGATCAGTTTTGATTTTTTTTAAGAAATCGAGAGTGTATTGATAACAACCCATCATCAGGTGTTGGCCGTTATCGATCACATCTCCTGTGGTTGAATCGAGTGTCGAGTAAGCTCTTCCGCCGAGAATTGGTCTTCGCTCGAAAAGGGAAACTTTGATTCCTTTTTCAGCCAGAGTAACCGCGGCAGCAAGTCCGGCGAATCCTCCTCCGATGATGATTGCTTTCATAAGTTATGGGTTATGAGTTATGGGTTATGGGTTTTTTCTCATAACCCATAACTCATAACCATCTTAAAACCAACTTCTCATCCATTCTTTTAAAATAATTCGAAGCTTGGTAAATTTGGAAAGTTTTACTTTTCTTTGAAGCGGGAGGCGAGGATTTTTTTTAATTTCCTGAAGAATTCGGTAATAAACTTTTCCCATCATCCAGGCAGCGAGGAGCGGTTTTCTCGGAAGTCTTTTCATCAGCTGAAAACTTTTCGAATAAATCGCTTCAATCTGACCGATTTCATAATAAACCAAAGAATCCATTCTAGGAGAACCGAGCCCCTTTAAAAAATCGAGTTCGGTCAAATGAAACAGCTCAACATCTTTGAGCGGAATGTAAATTCTCCCCCGAATGGCATCGGTTCGAATATCACGAACGATGTTGGTTAGCTGTAAAGCGCGTCCCAAAAGAATTGCCGACTTTTCTGCCTCAGCTCCTTCGACTTCAAAAATTTTCATACAGATCAAGCCGACGGTGGAGGCAACACCATAGGTATAATCACATAGCTCTTCAAAAGTTTGATAACGATTGGCGTACAGATCTTTTTCAACTCCTTGCAGAAGTTCTTCAAAATATTTTTTGGGGATGGAAAATCTTTTAATCGTCCAATCGAGTTCTTGGATGACAGAACTTTCCCCCTCTCCGTGGGAGGAAAAAGGTTGAGGGAAAGATGAATAAATCGAATCCAAAACCGCTTGCCAATAACTCAATTTTTCCTTCGCCTCCGAAGATGAGGCCGACTCATCGACTGCATCGTCCGCCAACCGGCTAAAAGCATAAACCGCCTGAATAGCCCGTTTTTTATCGGAATTCAGAAAAAAAAACGAAGCGGCAAAGTTCGAGCGACTTTTTTGTGTAATCGTTTCAGTCACTTGGTGAGAATTCGTATTTTTCAAGGAGGTTGATTGCATAAAATAGGGTTCTAATTATCTGATTTTAATAAACTAATTTTTACTGATACGCAACTTTTTGTGTGGGGAGGTCGATAATTTAAAAGATCGTTTTTTTTATGGAAACTTCTTCAACCATTAATTATGAAGCGTATGCCAATCTTGCTTCTCTTACGAGATTTTATTCGTTGTTCCCGAACTCTCAATCTCCTTCTATTTGTCTTGATACAGATCCCGCCAGAGAAGATGTCATTGCTTATTTTGAAGCGGTTAAAATGTATAAAGCTTTGACTACTGGCTCAGCTGATTTCAAAGGGAAATTCCAATATTCAAAAAATTTTATCATTTCAGAGGATGATTTAAGAGCAGTTCATTATGACTCGAAAGAAGAATTAACTGCGCAAGATGTAGAAAAATTAGCACAAGGCTTAGAGAGGCTTTTCCCGAAGCTTGTTCTTTGTAAAGGATCAAAAAGAAAAGAAACTCGTCAATGCATTTCAAATCCTCTTGCGTTTCTCCCGGTTAATAAAACCCCACAGTTGATTACCCAAGAAGTAAATCATTTTTTACGAACTCGGTATCCTGATTTTCATCGGCGAGTTTATTTGAAGAATTCTCAACAATCACCAAACCGTTAGACTAATAAAAAAGAGATTTAAACAAGATCGAAAGTTTGTCCTTCATATTAATCTTTGGCCTCTCTAATCCTTCTCTATTCTCATCAAAGCATGCCCGTTTTAAAATCATCACCCCTCCCAGCCAGGTGCATTTTAGCTCCCACGAGAGACGTCCTTTGACAAATTTTGGAAGATGTTTTCCTTTTTGGAAAAGAGAGTGAGTGAATTCGCCGAGTTCTTGAAGAAGTAGTTTGACCTCCCCCCGCCCCCTGCTTTGGAAAGAGGGGGAAAAGAGAAAATCTTCGGATAATTTATATTTATTGAATAATTCTATCGGAATATAAACCCGATTCTTCTCCAAATCGACCGCAATATCTTGCCAGAAATTGGCGAGTTGCAAAGCAGTGCAGATCGCATCGGAGAGTTCGAAAAGTTTTTCGTCGTGATATCCGAAAATAATCAATATCAGTCTGCCGACTGGGTTTGCCGAGTGTTTGCAGTAATATAAAATTTCTTCCCAATTTTGATAGCGTCGTTTGACGACATCCTGCTCAAAAGCGATCAACAAATCCCGCAAGAGTTGATACGGGATTTTCAAATCCTGAATTGTTTTTTGAAGGGCGATAAAAATTGGGTCTGTGGGATTTCCTTCATAACAGGCTTTTAGCTGGTCATTCCAATGTTTCAATTGAAGAAGTCGTTTTTCTTCCCCTTTTTTGATTTCATTTCTCCATTCTTCCAAGTTCGGAAAGTTTTTTCGGGATGGATAATTCTCGTCGGCAAAATCATCTCCACCCCGCGCAAAGGCATAAACAGCCCAAACGTGAGGACGCTGTTTTTTCGGGATGAGCATCGAACCGACAGGAAAATTTTCGTAATGACTTTTCGCAATCTGTTCGCAATGTTGATAGGCAGCTTCGATGGCCGAAGTCATAAGACAACTCCTTTTACTTTCTGATCCGGAAGTTGAATGAGAACTTCAGTTTCTTTTTGGGCCGCATTATATTGAATGGTTGCAAGTGCGATCTGTTTCTTTAATTTTGGAGAATAAACAGAACTTGTCACTTTTCCGATCTCTTTTTCTTGAAGCCAAATCGAACTTTGAGAAGGGATTGTCTGATCGGTTTCAATCACGAGTCGAGTTAAAATTTTATTCACGTGGCCGTAATGTTTAATTCGGGAGATTGTTTCCTGTCCGGTATAACAACCTTTAGTATAGCTAATATAAGCATCAAGATTTGCTTCAAGAGGAATTGTTTTATCATCGATATCGGTTCCAAAAAGTGGAATGCCCGATTCAATTCGAAGCAGATTCAAGATTTCAGGATTTATTTTTTGAATCGGATATTTTTTTGATTCTTGCTCGATCTTTGAAAGAACGGGTTCGATTTTAACTTTCGGAATTAATAAAAGAAAAGCAGGTTGATTCCAACCTGAATCTCGAATCATTTTTATTTTGGTTTGAGAATATTCAACGGTGAGACTAGATAAAGGCTCAAGAGTAGAAGGAAATTGAAAAACCTCTGAAATAAAAGAGTTCGCTTCTTTTCCAATTCCTAAAACCCAATCATATTGATCTGAAAGATCTATCAGTTCAGTTTCACTAAATAATAATTGCGTTTTGAGTGATTCGATCAACTGATTCGCTTCTCTTCGAGTAGTAATTCCCCAAATTCCTTCGTTCGATTCAAATAATTTCACCGTGGCAATCAAACGCCCTTTGGGAGATAAAAAGCAGGTGGCGATCCCTTTTTGATTTTGAAGGGTTTTAATGTCATTTGAAGAAGCGCCTTGTAGAAATTTTTTGCAATCGTTCCCCTGAAATTTCAAAACCGCATCTGTAAGTTGAAAGATACCGACTCCTTCTTCAATTATTTTATATGGATTGAGAATGGCAGACATAATGATTTCTAAGAAGTAGAAACTAAAGCGACACCGATAGAAACAAGAAATATTCCTGCTAGTCGCTGAAGAGAAACCTCTTCTCCTAAGAAGAATTTTGAAAGAAGTGCGACTAAAATATAGCTTGCGGCACTGAGTGGCATTACCAATGAGAGATCTCCATGCGAAAGCGCAGTTAAGTATAAGATGAAAAAACCGCAAAGAGTTGCAGTGCCTAAAAGAATCCAAGAGTTTTTTACCACTCGAAATCCTACCTGCATT
>CAZQOW010000087.1:5278-9418 GCA_964595045.1 uncultured Pseudomonadota bacterium | reverse complement strand
TTTTCAATGTATCTTCTGACTTTTCTTTCTTCTCCAATACGAGCCTCAATATAGATCGGTTCTCTTTTGAGTCTTGGATGACCGGTTTCCGGATCGATCAAATCGGGGAAATGGGTTTGTATCAGAAGAGACAAAGATTCGGTGAAATCAACACCTAAAGCTTCTGACCGTCTTAAAAGATCTCGATAGGAAGGATAGGTTTCATTATCTTCAAAATCTTCATAAGTCGCTCGGTGAAGCTGCTTTTGAGTTGTCAACTCAGCAACCGAAAGATCCATTTCATTTCGAGCAAAGAAAAATCGAATTCCGAGTAGTTTAAAATTTCCGCTTTTTGTACGATTTTTAAAATATCTCGCAACTTTTCTTTTTTCGTAATCTTCAAAAAATGTACCCTCTTGATAATAAGGAAGTTGCCAAATCGGAAGTTCAGGAAAATGGGTCATAATATAAGATCGAGCAAGTCTTTTTCTGGTTTTATCGGAATATAAATTTGCTGGGGCATAACGATTGAGTAGTTCTCTCCAATACTTTCTGTCACATTTCGAGGTTCCGCTTTCGAATTTGTAACGATCATATCTTGAAAAGCCTTTATCGAACATTTCGGTTTGACTGATTCCTCTCAAAAGACGAGCAGTGCCAAAGGTCATCGCAATATGATGTTCTGATTCTCCACGATATAAATAAAAGAGCGATACCCATTCAGAAAGCCATGGTTTCTGATCGGGTAAAGCGCTACGAACCGCTCTTGCACTGGCTGGGCCATCGTCTTCATTTATTTTTTCTTTGCTAAAATATTCAGCGAGAATAGGAATTTCCTCTAAAACTTTTCTATAAAGAGTTGTAGAAATCTCAAAACCGTAAAAATGGGTTAAAGTAATTAGTTTTAGTTCTGCATTTTTTACGATTTCCTTGTAAGAGTTTTTTGATCTTTCTACTTTTCTATCAGAAGCTACAAAAACACTTGCTCTTATCAATGGGATATCAAGTTGATGCTCTTCTAATAGAGAGAGTCTTTCGGGAAAAAGAATGAGAGAATCTCTTAAAATAACATGGACTACTTCTCCCCGTTGCTCTTCCGGAAACTTTTGGAAATCAGGATGATTTGCCAAATACCTTTTTGCATGAGTCTTAAAATAAGTTGCTGTATCTTCTCCTGGATTTGCGCGGTTTAAAAAATCCTGAAACATTTTCGCTATGAGCAATCTTTTATTTGTAGATTGTAACAGATCAAGAATTGGAGAAGGTTTTAAAGGAGAAGAAGCGGTTAAAGATTTCAAAGGGGCACGACCTATTTTACTTTCATGATCAAAGGCAGACATCGCAAAAACTCTCGATCCTTTTTGTTTCCACGGAGAGTTTTCTAAATTCAAAGAAAACGGATCGATATTTTCTACAGCAGCTCCTTTGCAAGTCGCCAACTCGAAATCCCATCCATTCTCTCTCATCCAACTACGCTTTGTTGTGTTTATTTTTCTCGTTCCCGATTTTCGAAAAGCGTAATCCAAATCCTGTTTTGCGTTGAAATGAGAAACATCGATACAAACCATATGAGTCAGTTTTGCGCTGATTCCCATTCTGAATGAGGCGAGTTCCGCTCCACTCATTCGTTGAACAAATCCTTCTTCTCTTTTTTCTATAAAACCCAATCCTTCACAAACAACATCCACGGTCACCATCGCGCTATCTTGAATTCCATGTTGAAGAATCAGACTATTTCCACTTTTTCCGGCCAGAATTTTACAAACTCCTAGGGTCAAAAAACCGTGCAGATTTTCCTCGCAAGTTCCTATTTGAAAATGTCCAGTTCTTCCAACTTCGGTTGCAGTATTAAAAGCAATCCCTTCTGCAGCGCAGGCGATTATGGAAGAAGTATAATGATAGGTTGCAATTTTTTTACCAGCATTTCCAAAACAGTAAGATAAAAGTCGAAAAGATCCGGATCTGGCTAAAGAGGCAACTGTTTGCCCTGTCATAAGAGTCAGAATTGAGGTTAAAGATGTCGCTTCAGTACAAAGCGATTGGAGTAATTGAGAGGTTTGTAATTGGGTGGAGGTTAGCGTCTCTTCACAATTCAATGCAGGTAGAAAGAGTTTTGCAGACAGAGTATCAGTCATAAGAATAAACCTTCTCGGATATCTAAAATTAAAAGAATGAATGACTATCGGTAACTGATAGAAAAGGTTGTGTGAAAATCGAATGAATTGCGAATCAAGACAATTTTTTTTGCCCGAATGAGATCTTTTCCATAAAAAAGCGTTCTCATTCCAACCATTGACGTCCGATTACTCTCATGTTACCTATCCGCCGCTTCAAGCAGTAAAAAATGATCGTTTTCGCAAAGGAAAAAACAATGACAGATTCAATCAAAAAGGTGGTTTTAGCCTATTCGGGCGGCCTAGACACATCGGTTATTTTGAGATGGTTGAAAGATATTTATTCCTGTGAAGTCATCGCCTTCGCAGCGGACTTAGGGCAGGGGGATGAGCTGGATACGGTGAGGGAAAGAGCTCTAAAAACGGGAGCCTCTAAAGTCTACATCGAAGATCTAAAAGAAGAGTTCGCTAAAGATTTTGTTTTTCCGATGCTTAGGGCGAATGCGGTTTATGAAGGTCAGTATCTTCTCGGAACTTCGATTGCCCGTCCACTGATTGCCAAAAAACAGATCGAAATTTTAGAAAAAGAAAATGCCCAGGCTGTTTCCCATGGTGCTACCGGAAAAGGGAATGATCAGGTGAGATTTGAACTCACTTTTTATGCCTTAAAACCGAATGTTCAGGTGATCGCCCCTTGGCGTGAATGGAATTTTAAATCTCGATCAGATTTGATTAGTTATGCTGAAAAATCAGGAATTTCCGTCCCAGTTTCTAAAGAAAAACCTTACAGTTCAGATCGTAATTTATTACATATCAGTTTTGAAGGGGGAATACTGGAAGACCCTTGGAGTGAACCGCCAGAAGATATGTTTTTACTGACCAAATCTCCGCAAGCAGCTCCTGATAAAACCACTTATATTGAAATTGAATATGAATTGGGGAATCCGGTAGCTGTCGATGGAAAGAGACTTTCCCCTGCCAATCTCATGGCTCATCTGAATCAAATCGCCGGAGAAAACGGAATCGGTCGAATTGATCTCGTCGAAAACCGTTTTGTCGGGATGAAAAGTCGTGGCGTTTATGAAACGCCTGCTGGAACAATTCTTCATCTAGCTCATCGCGGAATTGAATCGATTACTCTCGATCGGGAAGTGCTCCGAATTCGCGATAGTCTAATTCCTCAATATGCGGCGATGGTTTATAACGGTTTCTGGTTTTCCCCGGAACGAGAACTTTTACAGAATTTGATCGATGATTCCCAAAAGAAAGTCTCAGGAATCGTACGACTGAAGCTTTACAAAGGGAATTGCATTGTTGTAGGGAGAAAATCGAAAAATTCACTTTTTTCTGAGGCGTTCGCAACTTTTGAGAAAGATACCGTTTATAACCAAAAAGATGCCGAAGGTTTTATCAAGTTGAATGCCTTGCGATTGAGAATTCAAAATTTATTACAGAAGTAGGGACACTACATCTTGAACCCCTACAATTTATATGAATAGAAAAATGAAGAAAATAGCGTTCTTGCTCTTTTTTATTTTGGTTCTTGATAGTTTTTTGTCAAAAGACTTGTTTGCTGGATATGATCTTCCTTCTCAAACAATCCTGAAAAAAATCTGTTCTTCCCAGTTTGGGGGTCCACTGGCCCGAATTACCCTCTGGAGAGATGTCGATGGTGGAATTTTTTATTATCAATTCCAAGGGGATATGAGTCGTATCATTCATGCTCCAACGATTTTTTATGATCGATTTGGGGAAGAAAAACTGATCATTCCAGAAAAACCATTGGATTCAAAAAGTGAAAAATTTTTAGAGCTTCAAGAAAAAAGATCAAAATTATTAAAAGGATTTAACGAGGAAAAGGAATCAATCTTTTGTTCAAAAATTAATCCTTAACTGATTGAAATATAAAATTAAATAAGGAGATTGTTTTATGTCTTTATACAAATATCGATTATTAGCTCCGGGGGGGGGGGGGGGGGGGGGGGGGGGGGGGGGGGGGGGGGGGGGGGCGAGGGGGGGGGATGCGTGGGGACTCGCGGGGAGGCGT
>CAZQOW010000087.1:0-5268 GCA_964595045.1 uncultured Pseudomonadota bacterium | reverse complement strand
ATTAGCCCCGGGCCCAACACCGGTTCCAGAAAAAGTTTTGGTGAAAATGGCTGAGCCAATTATTCATCATCGAACTCCAGCATTCGAGGCAATTATGGCTGAGGTGATTGCTTCCTTGAAATGGCTCTATCAAACCAAAGGAGATGTCCTGATTTTCGCCGCTTCCGGAACCGGAGCGATGGAAGGAACTATCACCAATCTTCTTTGCAAAAACGATAAAGTTTTAGTGGTTGATGGAGGAAAGTTTGGTGAACGTTGGTGGAAAATTTGTCAGGCCTACGGAATCGCTTTCGATTTAGTTAAAGTAGAGTGGGGAAAAGCGGTCGATCCAAAACAAATCGAAGAAAAATTGAAAACAAATGATTATCGTGCGGTTTATATTCAAGCCTCTGAAACCTCAACAGGCGTTGCTCATCCAGTAAAAGCGATTGCAGATATTGTCAAAAATTATCCGAATACCGCACTGGTCGTCGATGCCATTACTGCTTTGGGGGTGGTGAATCTTCCTGTCGATGAATGGGGACTCGATATGGTCGTTTCGGGATCTCAGAAAGCGTTGATGCTTCCACCCGGACTTGCCTTTACTTCTGTTTCAGAAAAGGCGTGGGGAATGATCAAGAAGTCTGATATCCCCAAATTCTACTTTGATTTCAAAAAAGAGAAAAAATCGGTCGATCAAAATACCACAGCATATACTCCTGCAGTTTCTTTAATTATCGGATTGAATGAAGTTCTCAAAATGATGAAAGAGATGGGACTTGAAGGGGTATTCAAAAAACATGAACTACTTGCTCGAGCCTGCCGTGAAGGAGCGAAAGGGATGGGATTAAAACTTTATGCTCCCGAATCTCCTTCGTCTGCCGTCACAGCGATTTATTCTCCTGAAGGAATTGATTCAGGGAAAATCGTTAAAGGATTACGAGAGCAATTCAATATGACGATTGCTAACGGCCAGGATGAAGCAAAAGGAAAAATTTTCAGAGTTGGTCATCTTGGATATTACGATCCAATGGATATTATTTCAGTTCTTTCGGCAGTCGAGATTACACTCGCAAGACTGGGTCATCCTGTTCAATTTGGAAAAGGGGTGGGGGCAGCCTTAGAAGTTTTTAAATAATTCAGTAGGGGTGAGTCTTGTGTTCACCCTGAAAATCTGGATGATTATTTTTAATAATGAGTTATTTATGAAGCCAGGGCGAACACAAGATTTGCTCTACAAATGAATGAAGGATTTTGAATATGGCAAAAGTATTAATCAGTGACAAACTTTCAGAGAGCGGACTTAAAATTTTATCCAAGGTTCCAGATTTACAGGTTGATGTAAAAACCGGCTTGAAAGCGGATGAACTTAAAAAAATTATTGGAGAATATGACGGATTGATCGTTCGTTCTTCTACTAAAGTTACCGCAGATCTTCTCACCGCGGCTGACAAGTTGAAGATTATTGGTCGTGCCGGAATCGGAGTTGATAATATTGACACCGTAGCTGCTTCTAAAAAAGGGGTGATTGTCGAAAATACTCCGGGTGGAAATGTCGTTACCACCGCTGAGCATGCCATCTCGATGATCCTTTCGATGGCAAGAAAAATTCCCCAGGCGACTGCCAGCATGAAAGCTCAAAAATGGGAAAAAACAAAATTTGTCGGAAGTGAAATCTATAATAAGGTTTTGGGAATTGTCGGAGTTGGGAATATCGGAAAAATTGTTGCTGACCGTGCACTTGGTCTAAAAATGAAAGTGATTGCTTATGATCCGTTTCTTTCTCCCGAAACCGCGATTAAAATGGGGATTGAATTGGTTGAACTCGATGATCTTTTCTCCAGAGCTGATTTTATTACTGTTCATACCCCGCTCAATGATAAAACCCGTGATTTAATTGATACAGCAGCATTTGGAAAAATGAAAAAAGGGGTTTATCTCGTCAACTGCGCACGAGGTGGAATTGTGAATGAAGAGGCATTAGTTGAAGGGATTCAAAAAGGAATTGTCGCAGGTGCAGCGCTCGACGTCTTCGCAGAAGAACCACCTAATCCAGAACATCCATTAATCAAATTAGAACAAGTGATCTGCACTCCGCATTTGGGAGCCTCCACCGATGAAGCACAGGAGAATGTTGCAGTTGAAGTCGCAGAACAGATGGCAGAATACTTTGTTTCTGGAGTGGTCAAAAATGCGGTGAATTTTCCATCGGTGAGCGGTGAGTTGATGAGCGTATTAAAACCGTATCTTTCCCTCGCTGAAAAACTGGGGAGGTTGCAGGGGCAATTAGCAAACTCTTCTCCACAAGAAATTTTAATTGAGTATTCAGGTGAGTTGGCAGAATTTCCGGTTGCTCCACTAACAGTCTCAATTCTCAAAGGACTTTTAGAATCAATGCTTGAAGATGTGAGTGTCAATTATGTCAACGCACCGTTTATCGCTAAAGAGAGAAAGATAAAAGTGACCGAATCAAAAGTTAGCACGATTAAAGATTTCAAAAGTTTGATTGAAGTAACTGTTAAAACTAGCAAAGAAAAAATCTCTGTTTCAGGAACCATTTTTGGAACCAATAATCCACGAATTGTCAGAATCGACGATTTTTATCTTGAAGCGGTCCCTGAAGGAAATGTATTAGTTGTCCATAATCATGACAAACCGGGGGTAGTCGGAAATATTGGAACTCTTCTTGGAAAAAATCATGTGAATATTTCTAGAATGCAATTGGGTCTTATGAAAGAGAAGAATGAGGCTATCGCTTTGTATAACGTTGATCATTCTGTAAAACCAGAGTTAATTGCTGAGTTGTCCAAACTTCCAAATATTATTTCGGTGAAGCAGGTAAACTTATAAAGTGGTCTTGAGTGAGGTGTGATGGAAAAAATTACCCATTCCCTATACCCATAACCTATAACCTAATATGTCCAACCTAGTTATTCTTGGTGCCCAATGGGGCGATGAAGGAAAAGGGAAAATTATTGATCTACTGACTCCCTATGCTCATGGAGTCATACGTTTCCAGGGGGGTAATAATGCAGGTCATACCTTAATTGTCGAAGGTAAAAAAACGGTTTTACACCTTCTTCCTTCTGGCATACTCCACTCTAAAAAAAAATGTCTGATTGGTAATGGAGTCGTGATTGATCCTGAAGTTCTTCTTTCGGAAATATCTTCTTTAAAGAATAAAAATTATTTAAAAAACGATCAGCAATTAAAAATTTCTGATCGTGCTCATCTGATTTTTCCATACCATAAAGCGATTGATCAGCTTCGGGAACAAGCTAGGGGAAACGATAAAATAGGAACAACTGGCCGTGGAATTGGGCCAGCCTATGAAGATAAGGTTGCCCGCCGTGGAATTCGAATGGGAGATTTAATTGATCCTGTATTACTCAAAAAACGACTTCAAGAAATTTTACCTGAAAAAAATCTTTATCTCTCTCGAATTTTAAATGGAAAAGAATTTAATCTCGAAAATATTTTTTACACCTATTCTGCATTTGGTGAACAACTGAAAAAATATGTTTGTGATGGTTCTCTATTTTTGGAAGAGCAGCTCAAGAAGAAAAAACATCTGTTGTTTGAGGGGGCACAAGGAACATTGCTTGATATCGATCATGGCACTTATCCTTTCGTAACCAGCTCTAATACAGTCTCTGCGAATGCCTGTATCGGTTCTGGTATTGGTCCTAAATTAATCAACGAAGTCTGGGGAGTTTCCAAAGCTTATACAACCCGAGTAGGTGAAGGACCGTTTCCTACAGAGTTAAATGACACAATGGGGGAAGAGCTTCGAAAAAAAGGAAATGAGTTTGGCTCAACCACTGGTCGGCCAAGACGTTGTGGATGGCTTGACCTGGTTGTTTTAAAACATGCCGTTCGAGTGAATGGGTTGACTGGACTTGTTTTTACCAAGCTCGATGTTTTATCCGGAATTGAAAAGTTGAAAATTTGCGTTGCTTATCAACTTGGTTCTAAACGAATTGAAACAGTTCCGTCCCGTGTGGAAGATTTGATTGCCTGTAAACCAATTTATCAGACTTTTAAAGGATGGAAAGAAGATATCTCTTCTGCAAGAACATTTGGTCAATTGCCCGTTAATACCCGAAAATATTTGAAAGCGATTGAATTGAAATTAAAAACTCCGGTAGTGTTAGTCTCGACTGGAGCCGACCGTAAAGAGTCTATTTTAATCAAAAAACCATTTTGATGATATATGATAAGTTGAGAGAGTATTCAATTTTCCTTTAATTTCAGGTGTAATCTTTTAGGTTAATATTTAAAAAGGTTAAAATGACACTTATGTTATCTGAAGTCCTAAAAGTTTTTTCTATACATAGTTGTCTTTGAGTATATTTCTATTTGATTAAGGAGTCAAAAATACTATAAATATCGAAAATACTATGAATATTGAAATTACTTTGAAATTAAAAAGCTACTCCTACTGAAGTCTCATTGAAGTAATTTCTTTTCCTTTGTGAAATTTTCCTTTTAAAATACAATACAATTCACCTTTTAATACTTCAATCATCGGACCCCAAAGTTACTTTTACCTTTCGAATTGCTTTGCTCCCATCGCACCCTTCACCGACTTCTCTCATTCTGTAAAAATATGTATTGGGATGTCTTACACAAAAAGTTTTTGACATTCTTTTTGTCCCATCTACTTTCTCCAAGGAATTAGGTTGGATCAGTTGCGGGAAAGCTGATTTAGAAAATACTTAGATCCACAAAAGTATTAATAACGGTCATTTTAAAGAGTTATGAGGTCTTTAGAAATTTTAGTAATTTTACCCTTCCTTAAGTTTATCGTTGAAGAGTTGCGTATTATTAATGCTCTTTCCTTCAAACAGTTAATAAAATTCTTCCTGATACATTCGATGAAGTCGTTCCGCTTTTCCATTTAGGACATAGATTGAACATGGAGTGGAAGCCTAGATAGGGAGATAGTCGAGGAATTGAATAGCAGTTGTTTGATTCCAACGCTCATAAATTTTATGAACTCTAAGCCTTGTCCTGTCATCAAATTTCATATCAATTTGAAGTTGATGACCTGGTTAAAATTTTTCATAAAGTTTCCATTGTTTTTAATCTTTTAGGCTGTTAAACATCATTACATTGTTCATTGATTCCGGATGAGAAGATTATTGGCCAAAACTGCGTCACTGACTACCCAGCTTTAGATCTAAAGTTTGCCCTATACTCCATCCTGTTGATATTCTTTAATTTCCTTTTTATTTTTAGCCCCTCTTATTTTATAGCGCTTAAATTCCTTATTTTTCTTTTAATTCC
>CAZQOW010000086.1:0-9562 GCA_964595045.1 uncultured Pseudomonadota bacterium | reverse complement strand
TGACCGAATTGATCGTGACAAAAGGGTTTGCCGAAACGACAGAAATTCCACCTCCCTGATCCGAAGCAAAGACATATCCATCATTAGCACTAGTCGCAGCAAGTGGCCCTGGAACCGCTGAAGGAGGGGCTGAAGATCCGAGTGACAGAGGGCCATTCGTATTGGGAGCGGCAGTTGATCCATCCATATCAAGCACCCGGTAAGTCCCTGTTCTTGGATCTGCGCTTGTAACGACCGAGCTGAAAATGGTGAGTCCGTTAGTTCCTGAGACATAACCTCGTGTTCCAACAGGATTGATCACTTGAGTAGCAACGATATCTGTCAAATTGATATTCACAAAAGGGTTCAATGGATTAAGATTCACATGATCGAGGGTAATAACAAAAAGCGTCGTACTACTTGGATTACTCGTGCTGACGACATCAATTTGAGTTTGGGATTGATCGACCAGATAGAGAACATCATTAGTTGGATCGATGGATAAACCGGTAAGATTATGCGCAAAGCCATCTGAAAAAAGGGTTACCTGCGTTCCGTTAAAACTCCCCTCATCAAAAAACCATAAAAAACCTTCTTTTGTCGTCACGAAAATACGATCAGTGGTCTGAGTAGTATTAAAACGGGAAGGAAAACTGGCAATATCAATATCAGTCGGCGTATTGCTTTGATTTCCACTAATAAGGCCAACAGAACCGATAATTTTATTGGTTCCAGTATCAAACACCCAAATCTTGAATTGCACAGTATCAATAAAATAAAGATTTTTATCTCCGAGTTCCTTTCCAGCAATCATTAAACCTGGCAATCCCGTAGTCCCAATTTCTGGAACCATATTATATTCTGTCGGAGTGGCGGCCGGCGCATTTACTTGAGTGAAGTGCATTTTCTTATCGGTCGTGACGATATATAAATTATATGTATTCGGTTGAATCGCGATTCCACCGACCGAAGCGGAGAAAGCGCTAATCTGCGTCGACAAAAGAGAAAAAGAGGCGAGGTCGATAATAAAAACAGATCCCCCGATCGCTGCCACTAAATAACGATTATCGCTTGTTACAGCGATTTGGATCGCCTGAGCATTCATTCCTGTGAAAGTGAGAGGACGAGTTCCGTCGATCGGGCGTTCCTGATCAGGAAAAGCAAACAAGATTTTAGGATACAGTAAAAAGAGAAAAAGAAAAAAAAGGGGGTAAAATTTTTTCAATGGGAAAACCTCTTTTTCCCCTCTCCCCTGACCTCGCTTCGCCGGAGCGGCTACGCCAACGAGAGCTGGAGAAGGTTAGCGAGAGGGGGAAATCGCAAAACATTTAGCTAGCCTCGAACGTTTCACCCTCTCCCTGCCCCTCTTCCGTTAAGGGAGAGGGAGATTTTTTAGTACTAATTTTTAAGATTAAAAAATTAAATATAATCCCGAATCAGACATTCTGCGATCTGCACCGCATTGGTTGCTGCCCCTTTACGAATATTATCGGCCACCACCCAAAAATTGAGACCATTCGCAATCGATTCATCTTCGCGAATTCGCCCGACAAACACCTCATCTTTTCCAACAGAATGAATCGCGAGAGGATATTCATTCTTCGATGGGTTATCAAGCAATATTACTCCCGGAGATTTTTTCAAAAGCTCTTTCGCATCATGGGCTGAAAGTTTTTGTTTCGTTTCCACATTCACCGACTCTGAATGCCCCCCGAAAACTGGAACTCGAACACAGGTTGCAGTCACTTGGATGCTTGGATCTTTCATAATTTTCTTCGTCTCATTTACCATCTTCATCTCTTCTTTGGTGTAACCATTATCGAGAAAAACATCGATATGGGGTAAACAGTTGAAGGCAATCTGATGAGGAAATTTTTTCTTTTCCACTTCTTTCTGACTAAAGAGTGCAACCGTTTGCTTTGAAAGTTCTTCCATCGCCCGTTTCCCGGCACCACTCGTTGCCTGATAGGTAGAAACTACAACTCGCTTTAGCCCTACGGCATCTCTAATCGGTTTTAAAATTACAACCATTTGAATCGTCGAGCAGTTCGGATTCGCGATGATCCCTTTTTTAGGATACTCCGCAATCGCTTCAGGATTCACTTCAGGAACAACGAGCGGAACTTCCGGATCCATCCGAAACGCGCTGGTATTATCAATACAGATCGCTCCTGCTTTTGCCGCAATCGGGGCAAAATGTTCAGAGATTGATCCACCCGCTGAAAAAAGTGCGATATCAATATTCTTGAAAGAATCTTCATTTAAAACCTGAACCGGAATCTCTTTTTTGTGGAAGGTGAGTGTTTGCCCAACACTTCTTTCCGAAGCGAGAAGACGAAGTTCATCGACAGGGAACTTGTGCTCTTCGAGAACTTTTAACATTTCATTTCCGACGGCACCGGTTGCACCAACGACAGCGACATTGTATTTTTGTTTTTTCATAACTTTTCCTTAATTTTTTTTAAATAATTCCTCTAACTTTTTTCGAACTAATTCTTTCTCATCGATTTTACTTTCACTTCTCTCCCCTTCCAGGAAGGAGAAGTATCCGCAAAAATTAGATCGATCTTTCTCCAACAGTCGTTCTGCCTGCGTTTCGTGGCATTCATTATAAACCTTCGGATCATAATGAACGCAATTCATACAACAATGCAGATCAGAATTGCAAGCAGGACAGCTCTCACTTCGCCCCACCCGATCAGGGATCTGTAATTCCTTTCTACAGTGATAGCAGAAATAAGCCATACGGTTTCTCTATACGAGAATCGATTGAGCTGGCAAGAAATGCTTCCTGTAAACTATTGGATCCATTGAACCCCAAAAAGAATCGAGGGGTCTGGCTTGGATACATCAGTCGAGTTCAATGTATTTGCAAAAAAAAGAGCACTCATATCCAAATAAAATCTTCCACCAAACGGGCTATACAGCAAACCCGCTTTATATACCGCGGCCCTATCTTCTGGAGAATCCGGAGTACTCTGGCGAAACACCCCTCCCCCTTCGATATGCGCTAGAAAAAATTGGGATTTAAATCGTCGCCCGATCCCTCCTCCACAGAGAAAACCGTGGCTAAAATTAAAGGTAGTATCAGGAGCACTTTTACCAGTCTGTGGATCCATTTTTTCTTCGCCAAATCGTTGAAAAAAAAATGAAGAATAACTGCAATGGGCACTCAAGAGCCAATTTTTCGGGGTGAAAACATGTCCAATTCCTCCTCGGGCAAACCCTGCCAAACGTACAATTCCCGGAGCATTGTAAGCCCCCCAAGCCACCTCTCCATTGAATCCTCCTCCAAAACTAATTACTTTTCCTAAAGCGGCAAAAATTTTTCCAAAATCAAAATCGATAGAAGTTCCCGAACCAATGGGAGCCGGAGTTCCTGCAGGAATAACAGGGGGAGGAGCTCCTCCAGGTGGCGGTGGCCAAGGAGGTGGTGGTGCCCCGGTCACAGGAGGAGGTGGAGGTGGCGATTCATTAGGAGGGAGGGGCGGATCTTCACTCGGCGAATCTACAGGTTTAGTTTCTTTTTCAGGATTTTTTGTAGGAGGATCTTCCTTTCGAGTCGAAGTTTCTTCAGGAGGCTTCGGTTTTCGATTATTTTTTCGTTCTGGCTTAGCGGGAGTTGGCTTAGCTGGTTTCGGAGATGAATTTCCTCCTCCACAAATATCCCCTAAACAAAGAGTCCCTTGACCACTCGTCGGTTCAAAAACCGACGCACTACAAGTTTGACCATAATTCCCTTCTTGGCAAACATTCTCAGCCGATTGCGGCAAAAGAAAAACCGGAATACGAATCATAAATCCCCCCTCTTATGATTCGTATCGAGATGGTAAAAATCAGGTTGCTAAAAAATCTCATCGATTTGTAAAACAGAAAATGGATCTATTTTTCTTCTTCAAATACATCACATATTTGATTGAAAAACTTCGAGTCAATTCCTTCTCCAGGGGGAGAAGGTGCCCGAAGGGCGGATGAGGGGAGAGGTGGAGTGAAGCAAAGAATCAGAGTTTGTGTAAACCTCAATATTTCCTCACTCCCCAAAGGATAGGGGATCTTATTTTCAAAAATAATAAAAAATCATTTTTTCTCAAGACAACCCAAAACTCGTGCATCACTTTCAAAACATTTCATCATCCCAGCAAAATTCTGCGACCAAGTTTCTCGAATTTGAGAGGTATGAAAAAAATCACCAAACTGACGGCAAGAATTCTCCCCTTCTTTTTTCGCGCCCCCCTTCAGTTGTTGAAACTTCGCCTGTTTTTCTTCACTATCGAGAGAAGAAAAAAAGCCAAAGATCATTCCAAAATTTTGGTAACCTGAAACATCTATCTCTTCAGAAAGAGAAGTATTGGAAAGAGCTGTAACTAATCCGTGACAATTCACAGAATCTTCTTGAAGTTTGGAAAAAAACAACGCGCTCGCTAATAAATATTTGGCGAGATCAGAACGTTTTGTTTGCATTTGAATAGCGTCTCTACTTCGCTCAACCGGTTTATTATAAATTTCTTGATGGAGTAATCCTGCATATTCTCGTGCACTCTCCGCAGCTGTTTTTGGAGGACGAACAACGCCCACAGCAGACATAGAAGGAGAAGCCACAGAAGCGGTATAAACTGAACTTCTCAAACTAGCCTCTAAAACTTTTTGAATTTGTGGAACTCCCTTCGAAGGATCTTTTTCCAGATGGAAATGAAAAGATCGAAAAATCCTATCAGTCATTTTTTGAATGGAATCAGTCATATAAAATCCTAAGAAATTTATCGGCTCATTGACAAATAAGGTGCCGCAAAAAACTTATTTCTATCATTATACTTGAACGATCATAGATTTAATATTTTTACTCGCTGTCATCCCCGAGAATCTTTATTCCACACGGATCCTTCGGGTTCGGGGATCCCCCTCCTCAACAATTGGATCAGGGAGACTCCTCCTCAAAAGCCTGCAGGAATGACAACATTTAAAAATTTAAATTTGTGACCGTTCAAAGTATCTCATAAAAACTATCGTAACTCTTAATTCCTAAACACCCCACGACGAATATTTTCCAGTCTCGCATTATAAATCGCCGCTTGCAACTTTTGCATCTGATGAGAGTTGTATCCAAACTTTCTTGCATCCCGCAAATACGCTTGTGCATCTCTTTCAAACGCTGTTTTCAAACTTCGCCCATCTTCCGCAATTTGTTGCGGTGTATTATTCGCACCATAAGTCTGACTGTAGTGACGATGCAAATCCGCGGGAAGAGCCACGGCAACCCCCCCCTCTTCTACCGCTCTTCTCTCCTCTGTGGAAAGCGCACGCCCCAACCTTCTTTCATGATAATTAAATAACGCCGCCTTCGACGGTACATGATCCATCTGAAGCTCTTGTTTCACTTCGTTAATCTCTCTTCCCTTGGTATATCCCCCTCGAAGTTCTTTATAACTTCCGACGTCGAATTCTTCTGCACCAAGTGGAGTACTCCGAGCTCTGCTTCTTCCTCCACCAATTCCAACTCCCCCTCTGGGTGTTCTTCCTGCGGGAGTCGAGGAACCTCTTGTGTCCGTTGGAGAAGTACCAGCTGCTTGCGCAGCGCCCACTTTTTTACATCCTTTGGGAAGGGCCGCGATCATCGATCCTTTTGGAATCTTGATTTGAACGGGAGATCCGCCGACCGGTGTAATCGTTAACTCTCCTCCTTCTTGATTTTGATTCGGATTAGATATCGTTCCTGGAACTTGACGAGTCTCCTTGACCGTCCCATCTCTTCTCAACACCTGAATCACCAACCCACCCTGGTTGCCAGGCTGAATCTTCCCCTTTCTCGGTTTTACAATTGAAACTCCCACAATATTAATGGATTCATTCGGCGCCACATTCCACTGTTGGCGAAGTCGAACTGCCATTGCGCCGAGTGCCACCCCAGCAATCGCCGTTCCGGCCGCTTGAGCCGCCCCTTTGAGAATAATGACCGCTTCATCTGAATCGGGATGATCGACCATATGATAAGCCAAGCTGGTGAAAACTCCTCCTGAAATTCCAGCAGTCACTAAACTGCCAACTCCGAAATTTCCGCCAGGAACTAATTGATTCAGTGCAGAAACCACTGACTCCGCTTCTAATGTTTTCAAGGAGCGCTCACTGAGCAATCCCAAATCGTGATAGGTTCTCGCACGAGAAAGAGATTGAGCCGCTTCAGCGGCAGAGTTCCCTCCTAAGGCAAGAGCGCGATAAAGACCGATGGCTGCTCTCCCAGCCGCCCCTGCTGCAGGAACCATAGCGGCAAGCGCATAGAGAGCGGCTGTTTTTTGAAAATGCCGAATACTTTTTTCAGTTTGAAATTCTTTGAGACCTGCAGCAATCGTTTGAGCCACCAACTGATATCCTTGGGGAGTGACTTTTCCACAATCCTCAAAAGCGTGACGAATCGCTTCCCCTAAAACCTCTCCATCGACAAAAGGGAGAAGTTCATACAACGCTTCGTCGCGCCCTTGTAAATTAGATCCGAAACTCTTATCCAGTTCGGCTTCTGCATTTTTTAGGTGATCGATCTCTTGGAGCAACGTCCCATGCATCCGTTTAATCGCCTGATCTTCCGCTTGCGGGTTAGCGGTTTGACAATAGGAAAGATCATATCCCCCCGATCCAAAAATAAATCCTGGACCACCTCGCGCTGCATCGGGAGTTCGAAAAAGAATATTGAGATCTTCCTCTTTCAATTTTAATCCTTTGAACCGATCTCGCATTATCGCCGACTTGAGCCCAGGCAAACCATTTCCCAAAACCGCTTGATCAAGCTCCCGGCGATTTTGCTCCATCCAAAGTTTAAATATTTTTTCTCCATATGGACCGGAAAAACCGCCGATTTCCAAAAGTCGTTCTCTTTTGGATTTAATCTCTTCTCGAACTCTCTCTCTCAACGCATTAAATACATGCCCTCGAATCTCATTTCGAATATTCGCTTCATCTAACAACTCGGAAAGTGCTCTCGCTTGAGTTCCACGAATCGTCGAACCTGGGCTCCAACTCTGCAACAATCGACGAAGCCTTTCAGAAACTTCAGGGCAAGGAATTTTTGGCAACTCACTCTTTGTTCCTGCAGGAGTTTTCGTCGTTGGTGGAGGAAGAGGAACAGGTCGCTCTGGAGCCGGAGCCACTTTCGGAGGGGCAGGAGGCGGTGGTACTGATGGCGACGGTGTTGGAGGAGGTGGCGTTTGTCTTGGAGGTACGGAAGGAGGAGCAGAGGATTGACCGGCAACACTCAGACATCGATCGAGCGAACCTTTCTTTTGATTCATTAATGCAACCTGCTTCTCAACTCTCTTGTTCAGATAGAACAGATCATCTACCGCTTGATTCCATCGCTCATCTTTGGGATATTTTTTTGCATCCTGAATAATTTTCTGCACGTCGCTCTGAAATTGAGCCACAAATTGTGGAAATATTTTTTCTTCAAATTTTTTAAAATCTCTCTTCGCTTGTGGAAGATCTTTTGGAAAAGGGTGCGGTTTTTTCTTATGGGAAGACAAATATCTGCAAAGCGATAACATTCTCGCAACAATCTTTTCTAATTCTTTTACTCTCTCTTTTATCCCCTCTAAAGAAGGGGGTGGTGAATAAACAGGAGCGGCCGGTCCTGGAGGAGGTAGGTTCACAGGAGGCTGAGTCGGTGGATCTAAAGTCACCGGCGGCTCAACCACGCCAGGAGGAGGCGTTACAGGAGGTTGCAGATCAGAGGGCGGTGGTGGAGGTTGTGGTGGAACAGAAGTAGGTGGCGGTGTAGGAACCGGAGCTGCCACCGCTTGCGACTCTTTCAGTTTTGGAGGATTTCCACCCGCGAGCACCAACTGAAAAAAATATCCAGAATTTGATCTGGAAGAAACCGTCAGCTGAATGTTGGTTGGAGAGGTTCTCCGCTCATCATCATAAGGAGAAAAATTACTTCCAAATAAAAAAAATCCTCCCATTTCCAAACGGGCCATAAAACCACTTTTTGGAAACAGATCTATTTTGAGGGCTGCCTCTAATCCACCTCGAGTAAAATTCCCCCATCCTGCATCCGTCTTATCATCGATACTATTGAAATGACCGAAACTGGTGATGAAAGCTGGAGCAACTGAAATCGAAGAGTAAAGATGCTCTCTCCGAAGTGGAATTCCCACTCCAATCGGAACCGCTCCTCCCAGATTAATTAAAAAAGTAGAAAACTCTCCGGTTCGACTTCCACCCGTGTAGCTGAACTGGTCTTTCGCAAAACCGATTCTTCCTTCGCCACCCAGTGAAAGATAAAAACGACTCGAAAGCGGGAAGAAGCAGCCGGCACTGAAAACAGGGCCGGCGCCCGCTCCTGCATCTCCCCCTCGAACTGAAAGTCCCGCTCCCGTCCAACACGGAGTTTCTCCGTTCCCCTCGATCTTCGCCATACCCCTCCACTCTCAAGAATTAAACTGCTTTCACAGTTTGGGTACACTCGGCAGTCATTCCTATCTTTTAAACAGGAATCCCCCTAGCCGATAATAAAAATGTCGGAGTCGAAAAAAAGAGGTTGCTAAGTTTTTTTTGGATTTTTGAAATATCCCCCTCCTCTTAAGATTAAGAGGAGGGGGAAGAGTTGTGAATGCGTGGAAAGAACTACAAAAGTTTGAAATTTACTCAAATCGCATAAAAGTTAATGAATTAAACAAAAGAAAAACTTCGGAAAAAATAAGCAAAAAAAATGACGCACTGTAAAAATTTTATGACGCAACTTTGACGCAAGAGATTTTTATTTACTTCGTGCCAAAATAGTTGGATCAACACATTGATCTAAGTGACTAAAGCAACCCATGAGCCCTTCAAAATTAGATGCCCATTGAGTATCAACTTGACTGCTCAGAAACTTTAAAACCCCTTTACAAACAGCCGAATTATTTTTGCTCAAATCATTATAAATGTTCACTAACGTTTGATCAGCTCCACTCACGTAGGGAAGCTCTGCAAACAAAACTTGCAACCCATGTGCTTGATCAGGACTTAGACCACGTTGCTGTTCGGGAATAAAACTGTAAGCCTTATCACTACCAGCTTTAATTTGACGACAAATCAGCTCTGGAGTCTGTGAAGATTTTCCTTCCAAAACTCTGACGATCAATACCGCTTCAGCTAAAACATATTTTGCATAAGCCTTTTCATCTTTGCTGCCATGCTGAATTTTCTCTGCAAGAGCTTTTGAGTATCCTTGAACGGTTCTGTCTGTCGAAGGGCGCTCCGCTATTCCCTGAGGAAGCGATTTTAAAGCAGGATTAATTTGTTGAAAAATTTGAGCTTGAGTCAACTTTTCAGGCTTTTTAATTCCAAATTGATCGAAAATTATATTCGCTCGAGCTTCATAATCTTTTGCATTTAATTTTACTGCCATAAATATTCCTTATTCCTTTTATTGATCAGATGGGATTTCAAAAACTTTTTGCCCATCTAAATATAAAGCGTCTCCTGGCTTTAGAGTATAATCTCTCGTTCTTTGTCCTGGATTATGAAGTATACGTCTCATTCCACCTACCCCCCTTACTTCTACTTTTCCACCAAATCTTAGATCGGCAGAAAACTTTTTTTCTCCATCCGGAGT
>CAZQOW010000085.1:0-9700 GCA_964595045.1 uncultured Pseudomonadota bacterium | reverse complement strand
GACCTATTTATGAAGGTGGTTTAAAAGATAAACGAACCTCTCCCCCTCGTCGAATTAACTCTCCAGGAGCAGGATGTTGTTCGATACACAAGCCTGAACCTTCAATCACCAATTTTACCTCGTCCTGTTTCCACGCTCTCAAAACCTCTCGAAGCGGTTTTCCGGTTAATTTTGGAATTCTAAACATCCCTGGTTTTTCTTCCAGAAATTCTAAACTTACTTTTGGCTCTTCCTGATTCAAATGGTTTTGAATCAGCGGTCCATCTTGCTCGATCTCTTTAGAATATTTTTTCTTTTCTTTTCCGCTCTCTTTTTCTATTTTTTCAACAACCGTCGTCGGTTTTGAATTTCTGTGTGGAATATGAAGATACGATAAAGTTTGTCGGGCAATCTCCCGAAAGGCAGGAGCTGCAACTACCCCTCCAAAATGATTTCCTTTCGGTTCATCAATCGAAACTAACACTGTAATTTTCGGATCATCTACTGGCGCATATCCAACAAAACTTGCAATAAATTTTCCTTCTGCATAACCGTTTTTTCCTTCCACCACTTTCTGAGCAGTCCCTGTTTTCCCTGCAACACCAAACTCTTCTATTTGTGCCGCTTGTCCAGTTCCACCAGGACCTACAACTAACTTAAGCATATCGGTAACCAGTTTTGTATTCACCTCATTCATCACTTTTCTGACAATTTGGGGGCTGTTTTCTTTAATCACTCTCCCTTTCGAATCAACCACCTTGCTCACGAGATACGGACGCATTAAATATCCTCCATTGGCAATGGCGGAATAGGCATTCGCGATTTGAAGTGGCGTGACAGAAATTCCCTGACCAAACGCGATGGTTCCCTGTTGAACATTCGACCAGCGCGATGGCGAAGATAAAATACCGCTCACCTCTCCCGGAAAATCAATTCCACTTTTCGCTCCAAATCCGAAATTTTTGATCATCTCCCCAAATTGCTCACGCCCCAGCATTTGGGAAATTTTAAAGGAACCAATATTACTGGAAACCCGAATAATTTCCGGCAAAGTCAAACTCCCATAATGACCATGATCATGAATGGTGAATGAGCCAACTTCATAACTGCCACCCTCGCAATTGAAACTTTGATGGATATTTACCTTACCACTCTCTAAAGCAGCCGAGGCAGTGATTGCTTTAAAAATACTTCCTGGTTCAAAGCTGTCTAGTACTGCACGATTTTTCCAAAACTGGTGATCATATTTTGCAAACACATTCGGATCAAAATTCGGATAGGAGGCCATCGCCAAGACTTCTCCGGTATGACTATTCAAGACAATTGCTACTCCACTTTTGGCATTGGACTGACTGACCGTTTTACTCAACTCCCTTTCCGCAATAAACTGAATCGTTTTATCTACAGTCAACACCAACTGATTGGTGTTTTCATTCTCCCCTGTCGAATAGGGAGAATACCCTTTTCCTTTCGCATCTTGATGAATAATCAAAGGTTCTGCAGGAGATTTCAAAAGTGAATCATAGTAAAGTTCCAGTCCGGCCAAAGCAATCGAATCCAAGCCAACTGCCCCAAGTAGAGTAGATGCAAGTTCCTTGTTAGGATAAGATCGTCGATACTCTTTGACCACTCCTAAACTTTCTTCATGTAATGCTTGAATTTTTTTTGACTCTTCTTCACTTAACCATCTTTTAATCCAGACAAATTTTTTGTCTTTTGACAAAAGAGTCTCTATTTTGTCCGATTCGATTTTTAATATTCCAGAAAGTTGTCGACTGAGCTGTTTTGGATTATCAATCGAACGTGGATTTGCATACAAAGAATCGACTTTTACATCGATAGCGAGCTCCTCTCCATGCGAGTCATAAATATTCCCCCTTTTTGAGGAAAGCGTAATTTTTTTCTGATATTGGGCCTCGGCTAATTTCGATAGCATCGTATTGTTGGTCAAATGAAGAGAGAAAACTCTTCCCAAAATAATTACCATAAACAGAAAATAGCTAAACGTGATAATTAAGATCCGACGCTTGATAGGTTTTTCAGAAAAAAATCGGGGTGAGATTCGTTTCGGAGATCGAGACATGAGACACAGGGGAATCTGAATGCTGACAGCTGAATGCTGACAGCTAAATTCTATCCTACATTAATTTCTTATTTGTTTTGGTAACTACTTCCGACCTTAAAGATTTTAGCTTTTGATCATTTTTCTTTTCTACATGAGGATTATTTAAATAATTATTTTTGGAAGAAGATTTTTTCAACGCTATAATCTTTGAAGATTTTTGATCTTTTGATTTTCTATCAACTTTGGATGAATGAAGAGATGCCTGAATAGAAATTTCTTTCTTTCGGACAGCTTTAGCTTCTACTTCCATCGGCTTCAATTGTAGATGATTCAGAACCTGAGCCTGATCAGGCAATTGCATCTGATATTCACCTTTCGCCATTTTTTCGAGTCGAACAGGCGATTTAAGAATTGCTCCTTCGAGAATCAACCGTTTGTTTTCTTCACCCAACTGATCTTTAAGCAAAACCTCTTTGTTAATCAAATAACCAACATTTACAATTTGAATTCGCGACCAGATATAGAAAAGTGAGCAGAGAAGTACCAAAAAGATCAATCCCAAAAAATATACCACCGTTTCCGATCGAACTTGATCTACCGAAGCAATTACTTTTTTATGGGCCAAACGACGATGAGATGCGGATGAAATAGCTTGTGAGGCAAACATTGAATTATTCCTTTTCGATAACCCTTAATTTCGCACTTCTTGATCTTCGATTCAGACTCTGTTCTTCTTCAGTTGGAATCACTGGTTTTTTTGTCACAATTTTAAAACCGATCGAAGAACGAAATCCCCATTTTACCATTCGATCTTCCAGTGAATGAAAACTGATAATTGCCACTCTTCCTGAAGAATTTAAAAATTCAAATTTGAGATTTAAAAATTTATTTAAATGTTCCAGTTCTTGATTCACTCGAATTCGAAGCGCCTGAAAAACTCGGGTTGCCGGATGAATTTTTGATATTTTCGTATTCGGAACCGAGCATCTAATCAATTCAGCCAAATCTTTCGTAGTAGAAAAAAGCTGTTTTTCTCTTTGCCTAACAATTGCAGATGCAATTCTCCCGGAAAACCTCTCTTCTCCTAACTCACTAAAAATTTTTTTTAATTCTTCTTCTGCGAGTTCATTCACAAGATCCGCTGCCGTTTCAGAATTGTAAGAATTCATCCGCATATCGAGCGGCCCCTCTCTCAAAAAACTGAATCCGCGGTTGGCATCATCTAACTGAAAACTAGAAACCCCCAAATCGAGCAAAATACCGTCAACTGAGCTGATATTTAAATTTTCTAAGATCGAGGAAATATCCGAAAAAACTCCATGAACAAAAAAAACTTTCGATTTGAATCGTTTCAACTTCTCGGCGGTTTTTTTTAAAACAACCTCGTCCTGATCAATCGCCACATAAACGCCGTTTTCATTCATCTTTTCAAGAATCGCTGCCGCGTGACCTCCGCCTCCCAAAGTCCCATCGACATAACAGCCATCTGGCTTGATGTTCAGAAACTCAACTACCTCTTTTAAAAGAACTGGATGATGTTCCATTCGAGCAACCAGCCATCAGCTTTCAGTTTTCAGCTAGAAGCTGATGGCTGACCGCTGATTGTTATTAGTGCCAAGTTCTCCAATCCGAACGAAACGATAAAACCGCTTCGGACACCGAATCAAAATTTTCGACAAAATCTTCTGCACCGACAAACCGAAAAATACTTTTCGTATAATCGTTCATCTCCGCAAATTTGAGATCTCCTTGATAATTTTTCAGATCGAATATTTTTTTGACCAGAGAGGAAATACTTAAATAGTGGACATGTTCCACTTCCCGAAAATTCAAAACCACTTTCTTTTTCTGTTTTTTGAGAAGGGAAAGAAGAGTTTCACTGACCACTCCCATCTCATTTGGACCTAATTCCCCTTCGAGGTTAATCACTGCGATATCTTCAAAATTTTGCAGTTCAAGCATTTTAGATCCCCAAGTTTGCCAACTCTTCTATTGAGTTAGCGATTTTTTCGTGTGATTTTTCAAATTCTTTAATCCATCTTGATTTCGACCAGATTTCAATTCTTTGAACCATTCCAACAAAAACTACTTCTCTCTCAATTCCAGCATATTCTCGAAGAGAAGGAGGAATTACCATTCTCCCCTGCTTATCGATGGGGCATTCACTCGCTGCTGAAACAAATACCCGCTGTAACGCCCGTACCTCTGCTTTAAATTGTGGAAGAGCGGATACTTTTTCTTCAATGATTCTCCACTCTTTGAAAGGATATCCCCACAAACAACCATCAAAATTAGTAACAATGAGCCTCTCATCGTAATTAGCGGATAAAATCTCCCTAAATTTAGAAGGAACCGAGATGCGCCCCTTCGTATCAATGGTATTTTCAAAACGGCCGCGAAACATATCATCTCATCTTTGTTTATAATCATTTTTAGGGATTTTTTACCACTTTGTACCACTTTATGGATAGGTTAAACCACTCCGACAGAAAGTGTCAAAAGGAAAGTGGGGAAATTGAAATTTTTTAATCAATTTTTTGGGATGAAATAAATGAACTGGACTTTTAGAGGGAGAACAATCTCTGTTGCTGAACAGAATTGATTTAGCTGTCAATAAATCGACATACTAAATAGAAATCCACTCATCCTGATCGGTGGTAATTTGTGCACGACCATCTGGATAAAAAGTGAAGTGAAAATAGTAAAGAAAACGATCTCGAAGAATCGAATTAAGATCAAAAACTGGAAGACAAGTTCCCTCTTTTTTTCGTGCGGAAAAATTTAGATAAAAATCAATTTTATTTTCAACCGCATATTTCCCAAATTCCTGACAGAGAGAATAATCTTGTGAGTCAATCAATTGAGGATAATCAGGAGTTAAAGGTCGAAGATCCACCGCTTTCGGACTACTCAAATCTGCTTCCAGCATTTTTCGATCGAGCACAATCGGCTTGCTACTCCTTTGCAGATCTGGTTTGCAAAATTGGTAACTCCAATAAAGTGTTTCTTGAATCGAGGTTTCTGGTTCTAAAGCTCCATACCAAACCCCATAAGATTTTCCGTCACTAAAGCGACTGTAACACCAATTGATTTTATCAAAGACAGTTAAAGTCGATTGGTTTTCGCCATACTGAAAAACACGATTCGCCTGACGTTCATTATGGTCAATCCCACTCCCCTGATTTTCCCACGCCTGCAAAAGCGGAAATTCTTCTTCATCGGTTAAATCGTCAAAAAGAGATTGCGAGACTTTAATGGTATAAATATTTCGGAAAGATTTAATATTCTTAAATTCTGGATTTGGAAGACGAGGAAGAGTCATTTCTTAGTGAGGAGTTTGGAATTAGAGGTCAGGGATAAACAACTCATCCCTGAATCTTAAAACCTGACTCCCAACCCCCATACTTTACATCCCACAGCGAATCTGATCGAGAGTTCTTCGAACTGTAAAAAGGCGCGGAAGCGAATTAAGCGGATCTTCTTCAATAAACTCAATTGCCGAGACTCCATGAAACAACTCTCGCGGAGTTTTCATCCAACTATAAACAATTTCCCGATTGTGAGGATAAAGAATACGGAGATTTCGATGAATTCCCAAAAGATGACTGACTCTCAAAAATTTGTCTGGATCGACTGGAATGGTATTCTGTTTTTCGAGACTATTGAGTCGCTCCCGATTTGCCTTAATTCCGAGCAAAGTTGCCTGTTCGGTGCGACTAAACTGATAAAGCTGAACGAGCTTCCAAAACGCTTTTCCGAGAACATGAGCCTGTTCTTCGTTAACTTGGGGAATTGGTAATGGATTAACCTGTTCAGCAAGAGCACTCATATTAAAATCAGTTTAATCAAATGAGCGTTCGATTGTCAACATTATTTATTTTATATATAAATAGCCATATAAAAACAATAACTTATACTTGTTCGATTTCAAACATGCATTAACTAACCTCAATTAAGGATACAAGCTCTTGTAAATCCAATAATTCCTTAAAACTAATTTCGCGTACAAATTTGTTTCGGCAAATGGAATCTCCTCAATAAACTCATCGATCGGAAGATTTCCGTTCTGAGAAAGCCATTCGGAAGCGCGGCCAGGCCCTGCATTATATGCAATCATAACAGCGACCCAATTTCCAGAAAAGCGTTGGAGCTGAGCAGCAAGCTCAGCGGCCCCTAAACGGATATTCAATTCGGGATCAAACAGATTAGTCACCTGAACCCCGATTTTTCTCGCTCTACTTTGGGCAGTCGATGGAAGAAGCTGCGTTAAACCTTGAGCATTCGCTGAAGAAACAATCCAGGGTTGAAAAGCACTCTCTTGACGCATCAGCGCGACAATAAAATGTGGAGAAAGAGAAAATTCTTTTGCTGCTTTCTGAATGAGCGGTCGAAAAGCGAAAGGATATTGTAGATAAGTTCGATACTGTTCCGCAATCGTCGGATTCGCAAACGCTTTCTTGAAAACATCCCACTGCTTTTGTCCGATCAACACCGGAATATAATAAGCATCGCTCGAGCGAGAGACGTTCATTAATTCTAAAAGTGAATTGGAATCTCCATCGCTATCTTTTATCACCCGATCAAATTCTAAAAGAGATTGTTTTCCAAATCCCAAAGAATAAAGCGCAATGATTTTCTGATAATGATTCCCGAATATCAAAGAACTTACTTTTTTATTTTTTTCGATAGAAGGAGGAGTTTTTAAAATTACCCACTCTTTTGGAATCTCCGGAGTTTCAGAAAGATCTTTCGATTTCTTCAACTGCTTCAACGCCATAAAACCATAATAACTAAAAGGGGAAACTTGAGAAGTTTTCTGAAATGTTTCAGCCGCTTTTTGTGGATTTCCCTGCTTTTCGAAAACCTTTGCTTGCCAATAAAGTGCTTTTCCCTGAGTAGGAGAATCGCTCGCTCCCTGTTCAAGAAGAAAAAGAAATTTTGCGGCATTATTCCAATCTCCCCGACGATAATAATTCCAACTGATCAGCCAAAGCGCTTGATCCCTGAATTTTCCATGAGGATACGCCTGACTTAATTGCTCAAAAACTTTTGCCGCCTCTTGAAAATCTCCTTGATCAAACTTGATTTTCCCAATTTTAAAAAAACTTTCTTCTGCTTCAACAGTTTGGGGGAAATCATTTTTTACTTTTTCAAAATGGATAAACGCTTCGGTTAAATTTCCAATTTTTTGGTATGCATTCGCCAAAGTAAAAGTCGAATCTCGTTTCAGCTCTGGAGAAAGTGTCGATTCTTTAGAAGTTTGAAGAAAAGGAATCGCTTCCGAATATCTCTTAAGCAAAAAAAGAGATTTTCCTTTTTTCAAACGAGCTTGATTTTTTATGGATGGATCAGAAGAAACAAGAAGCGTGTCATAAATCTCTAACGCTTTTATAAATTTTTTCGTCTCATAAAAACGATCGGCTCGATTGAGAGCTGTTTGAGAAGAAGAAAGAAAATTTTTATTTTGATTTGATTCTAACTCTTTTAATTTTGTAATCGTGAATGAATCCGTTGAGGAGTTTGGATATTTTTCATACGCCTCTTGTAAATGAGTGGCCCCGTCTGAAGCTTTATTTAACTCAATTTCCGAGATAGCTAAATAATAAAGAGCTTCTCCTTTCAAATCCCCTTCCAAAGAATTCAACTCTCGATCTAAAAATTCTTTCGTTTTTAAATAATCTTTCTTTTCAAAGTAAACTTTCGCTAAAGCAACTTTTGCAGATGGATAAAAAAGACTGTACGCATAAGAATCGACTATCTTTTGGAGAGGAAGAATACTTGCGTCATAATTTTTGTTTTCTAAAGCAGATTTCCCTAAAATCCACAAAGAGTAATCGTATAATGGGTGATTTTTTGGGAGCGGATTTGACTCAATTATTTTTTGCGCATTCAAATAATCTTGTCGAAGAAATGAGTCGTACGCTTTTTTAAAATCGGATTCGGCAGCAAAAACAGTAGAAAGAGTCAAAAAGAGAAAAAGTATTTTCCCGATAAAAAAAAATTTAATTTTCATAATCTATTTAGATTTTTCAACACGGAAAGGAGAACTTTTAAAAACTTCTTTCCCATCGCAGCTGGTCAGAACGAATCGGTATCCACCGGCTGGAATATACCAACACTCTTCGCAATCACATTGGGCATCTCCCATCATTTTCCATGAAGCGGTTTTCAAAGTTTCTTTTGGCTTGAGAACTACACACGAATCAACTTTGGCGCGGCACGAGGAGCGAAGAAGTAATTGGTGCACATCTTTTACCGTTTCGAAAATATCGCTCTTTTTTTGTTCAACTTTAATTTCAGCTTTCAAGGAAACAACTGAATCCCCTTCATTCACCACAACAACTTCGACTTCACCGTTTTTATTGGGAATGCCGGCAACCTTTACTTGAGAAGTAGGAACAGCAAACAGAGAAGCACTTTTTAAAATAAAAAAAGAGAAGAAAAGAGAAAGGACAAAAATTTTTATTTTTGAATCTTGCTTCATCAATTAATCAATCACCTTATTTAAAGGATATTCAACAATACCCGTAGCCCCTGCCCTTTTCAACTCTGGAATCAAATCCCGAACGATCTTTTCATCAACAATAATTTCTACCGACGCCCAACTGCTATCGGTCTGCTCGGAAATTGTTGGGGCGTGAAGAGAAGGAAGTTGTTTGATAATCTCGGATAACTTTTTTCGCGGAACATTCATTTTCAAACCAACTTTTTGTTCTGCCACCAAAGCCCCTTGAAGCATCAGAGCAATATTCTCAATTTTCTTTCGCTTCCACGGGTCATTCCAAGCTTTTTTATTCGCGACTATTACGGTGACCGATTCTAAAATAGTCTCAATAATTTTTAAATTATTTGCCCGCAAACTCGATCCGGTTTCGGTAAGTTCTACAATTGCATCGGCAAGCAGCGGCGGTTTCACCTCAGTGGCGCCCCAGGAAAACTCAACTTCTGCGGTCACCCCCTGTTTCTTTAAATATCTTTTTGTGTAATTGACCAGTTCAGTTGCAACCCTTTTCCCTTTTAAATCTTTGGCTGATTGAATCTTCGAATCATTTGGAACAGCGATCACCCAGCGAATCGGTTTTAATCCTACTTTTCCGTAACGAAGCTCACAAACCTCGTGAACTTTTGAATCATTTTCAATCACCCAATCTCGTCCGCACATTCCGACATCTAAAACCCCATTTTCAACATAGCGACTCATCTCTTGAGATCGAATTAGCAATCCGGATAATTCGGGATCATCGATGGAGGGGATATAAGCTCTCGATCCGATAGAAACTGACCAACCAGCCTTTTTGAAAAGGCGAAAAGTCGAATCTTGCAGGGAGCCTTTGGGAAGACCAAATTTTAATTTCTTTTCTTGGGAATTTTGAGCCATATTTTTTCCTTGGTTTAAATCATTTATCGAATAATAAATTGTTTATAAAAATTAAAAAACAGCCTCAGTGGCTACTACAATTCGAAAGCCTTCGTCCAGAGAGATATTACAAAAAACCACGTGTTCTTTTGAAAAAAATCGCTTATTATTTTGGGATGGAACCTCAATCCGATTCAAAAAACCTGATTCTTTCAGCCAAAGCAGCATTTTTCTATTTTGTGGTTATTTTGCTTCTCTATCTCGTCTCCAGTTTCTTTCTGGCAGAATATCTGGGAATG
>CAZQOW010000084.1:0-9719 GCA_964595045.1 uncultured Pseudomonadota bacterium | reverse complement strand
AAGAGATAAAAAATTCTCCCGAACTTCAGGATAAGTAAACTGAATATTTTTACTCGGTCTAGCGGGAGGGGTATGTCCCATATCTCGTTCCGCCTGTTCGCGAATGATCGGATGAGTTGCTTCTACAATGTTGTAAATACTGTGAGTTGGTTTTTTAAAGTAGAAAACAGTTCCTTGAAGAGGCCCCTCGAGTAAAATGTATGGCCTGTTATGATCGATAGAGTATCGGAAAGGAATCTCTTGACCGTCATAGGTAACTTTCAAAGTTGTAACGAGCTCGGCAAATGATCCATGACGTGGAAGATCAAATTCAATCTTTAGCAGACTTCCGGTTCTTCCATACACACGATGTCTTTCCTCGCCGGATAACACTCTCAAATTCATTCCGCGTGGAAAAGCTGCTTCTGTATCCCAAAGAGTAGCCGGATCAATTTGAAATTCTTCAGCCACCCTTTGAATTGTTTCTAAACGAATCGCTGCCGAATCAAAAGGGCGATCTTCTGAAATGACTGGTGGATCTTCTGAAGGTTCATCCATCTGGCGTTCTTCGGGTTCACTATAAGTAGGGGCAGAATATTCTTCATCATAAGAGATAATCACCAGCTTGTGGGGTGATTTTTCTCCCGGAGTTTGTGCCGCCATTTTCAGGAGGTATGGATGAACAATGACGGTTCTTTTATCTTTAAGAGCGAGGATGACCTGCGAGCTTCCATCGATTCGAATATTGTCGACAGCTCCATTGTCAATCAAGTTGGATCGTTTTACGGTGGCGCTGACTGCCCGATATTTTCTTGAAATCGGCTCGCCACCTTTTCTTGAGAGAGCAATCTCGATCTCTTCTTGCTCGTCTCCAGAATTCAATTTCAAGATAAAGGTGTCTTCTACTCTTCCTGGTTCTTTAGTGGAGTCGACACTTTTTAGCTTGAGGGTTGTTCTTCCGGTTTTTGATTCATTATCTTCGTATACGACCACTGCTGAAACTGTTGCCGACACATTTCTTACCTTGAAACTGTCTAAGTCTTCTGCGGTGATTTTTTGTTTATGCGCAGCTTTGGTGAGGAGAGGACGTGGTAAAACAACTGCCTTTCCGCTTGGAGGTAAGTTGGTACCTGGCTGCTCCAGGTAAATGATGAAGTCATTACCTTCTGATTCGATCACCAGGCCGTACGTACCTTGAGGAGCGAGCAGGTTAGCCTCTACCGCTTGATAGCCAGGGCTTCTCACTTCTGGATGACCCGCTTTTTCTTTTTTTCTGGCGAGACGCACCTGAACGGAAGAACCATTAGATAAAGAAAGTTCGAAGGTATCTATAAGTTTATCATTCAATTCTTCCCCTTCTTTGATCATTTTAAAGCCGGTCACTTTGACAGATCTAAAAGAGAGGGGTGAAGAAGTGGTGGCTTGAACGGAAGAAGAATCAGGAGCTACTGGTAGTTCGCAAGTCGCTTCAGACAAGGGAGGGAAGCGGGAAGTGGTGACCTCATCGATTAAAATATGTTTTTCTACTTGATGAAATAGTGGAAGAAACTCTTTGTTAAAAACAGCCGCCTCTAAAGCTCCATCGGCCACCAATTTTTCAAAAATAAGGTAGACTCTTTGAACATAACCTTCCAAATAAAATTTTGTTCGTGCTTGATCTACAGCGGTTTCATCGGCAGTGGGGTCGATTCCACTCAATGAATCCTTTTCATTTGGCAGCCTCTGAATAGAAGCCAGTAGGGAAGTTTGTTGCTTATCTGTAAGAGAAATAGATTCACCATACCGAATCTTGAGGCTCACCTCTCCTCTAAAAACTTCTACCCCGTCCTCCAAGGAATCAGAAGTTGGATGAACGATTGGAGTAATAGGTGCTGGAGTTGCCGCTGGAGGCGGTGCTGCCGGGGCAGAAAGAGCAGCGGGTTCACAAATTGGCAAAGTTGGTGGAGATTCGACTTCTCCAACCATTGACATAAGAGGCTGAGCGGTTTGAGCTGGAGCAACCGATAGAGCGGGTGCGGGTCTGGCTTTCGGAAGCGCTCCCATTCCCCTTCCTCTAGTTCCTGAAACAATAAAACCGCCACTTTCAGCACTACTCGGAAGAAGCGAAGCGGGGGTTCCTAAAGCGGCAGGAAGTACTATTTGTGCGGTTCGGCGCGTTCCACCTTCTGGTACCGTGACACCACGAGTAACGATAGTAGAAGCTGACTCAGTTGCGGCGACGGCAGAAAGAGCTTCCGTCGCTCTTGCGGGAGCAGGCGGCGCAGTCGGTGCTGCAGGTGCAGCAGGAGGTTTAGGTTGCGCTTGAGGTCGAGCGAAAGGTCTTTCCTTAAAAAGAATTTTTCCCTGGGCTTCTTCTCGTGTTCCTGTTTTATGAACAAGATGGCTTAAGGCTGCCGGAAAAATTTCCATACTCTGATAAAGCTTGTCGAAATTATCGAGCCGAAGGGCGCCCGCATCTGTTTGAGTCGTCGTTATTACCCGAGGCTCATCGTCTGCTGTCGCAAAATAGCGAACGAGATAGGGGGTAAATTTTTCTCCGCTTTCATCCAGCGTTCCGGCTAGTTCAAGTCTTTTTCCACCTCCGAGATCGACCCTGAAAAAGTCGGCTTCTGAGCCACCTGAATTCACTGAAATTTTTCCATGATAAGAAAAGTTGATGCCGTCTGAACGAGTTATGTTTGCATCTGCATCTGCGACGGTGACAGAAAAGAATGATCTTGAAACTCCATTCCCTTGTCTTTTTCCCATTTCTGCTTGAAGCAGCGCCAGGTTGACAGCCGGAATCGTGGTTCCGCCGTTCGTTTGATTGGGTAGTGTATATCCAACCTCTGTCGCAAGGTCTGCCAAGCTCTTTTCAGCCGCGCTTCTCTGGTTTGGAGTGGCAATCGCGAAAAGATTTCCGTTGGAATAGGGGGTAGCATCAATCGGTATTTCCGGATCTCCGTTTTTGCCAGAGCTGTAAGTCACTGTCAGGCGATATCCCAGTTCCTCATCTGGATGCAGTTCGACCATCAGCGGTGCAGAAAATGAATGTCCGTCAGCATTATAGACGACTGCCTGCTGTTGTTGCGGCTGGCCATTCGGGAATGTCGGCCTAAAAACACCGTCTTGTAGTTCTCCCTGAATTTGTAGTGGATGATTTGCATCAATCGTCAGTCCAAAAATTTCTCCTGTAAATTCTCCGATAAGTGTCTGATTCCCACCCTCTGCGAGAAAAAGTGCTGTGACAGAAGTCGGTTGAAGTCTAATTCCTTTTTGCGCCTTTTGCTTTGTGATCGCTCCGGATTGATTGAGGGTGAGTAAATCGAGGTTCGCAAAGTTTGGCATCAATTGAAATTGTCGAACAGTTTGACCTCCAACAGTTCTTGATTCTATTACAAATTCAAATGGATAAGGTTGGAGGGGGGAATATCGCGCCGTTGTAGAAGCGCTGGCATATACGTCAGGTCGCAGGGGAAAATAGGAGGCTTCTTTGTCTCTTTCCGTTGGAAATCGATGAATGTAAGAACCTTTTCCACTGAGTTGGGTCAAATCATCGGAGATGAAAATGGTGGCGACATCTCCATTCGAGAGATGGGCAATCTGATAACTTCCTGTCCCCTGATTTTCTTTCAGAGAAATTTTTGGCTCTAGATATTCAATGGTAACTGGTTTCGTAGGTTGAGCTTGAGTTGGGTCTGTAGGCAGAAACCGCGTTGAGGCAATTCTGAATTTGGTGGTTCCATTCACGACGAATGCCTGAGTTGGTTGATCTCTTGGGATTGAGAGCCTCACTCTGCCTGGTTGATCCAGACCTTGAGGATATTCTATGATAAAATTTTGCGTCAATTTTCCATCGGGAAAGGCTACTTCTAAATGCCAGTTTTTCGACGAATCAGGTTTTCTAATTTCATATTGGGTGAACTTATCATTGTTTGAATGATCGATGAATCTTGCCTGTCCGATCAGAGTTGTGTTTCCGGAAGAATCGACTTGAACCTCGAATGATAATTCATTGCCGCTTTTGAAACGTTCTTTCAATTCATAAACCCGATAAGCAATTTCTTGGGAACCTTCTTTTAAAATATCTCTTACATGTCTGGAATAAACTCTAGCAACTCCTAGTCCACCTAATGTAACGTAGAAAAGGGTTGCAAGATCCGAAGGTTTTACATTTCCAGGAATAATTTGACATTGAAACAGTGGTCTTTCTGGATGGAGGACGGGAGCGGACTCTGCAAAAAGAGTTTCAGTTCCGAGACGACGGGTATCCCAACAGATCGGAGTTTCTTTGCCTGGCTGTTTGTAAAGATCAAAAGGAGAAGATCCGCTTTGAGAAGAGAGATCGGACTGGGAAGAAGATGTTTGAGGATCTGTGGTCGTTGCCCATTCTGGAACCGTCCAGAGATTGTTGGTGCAGCTGTTTCCCGCTTTTGAATATTTTGACCAATCAGTCATAGAATTCTCCCTGAAACTAAATAAATTTTGATTCTCTTGGCATTTAAATTCTCTAGATGGGTTTATGGTTTATCCATGAGCTCTTTAAATCTTTTTTCCATTTCTTCTTTTTTTCCTTTTTCACTCTCTTTGTTCAACTTCTTTAGTAGTTCGACTGCTTCTGTGCGAGCGGCTGTCTCTTTTATGAGCTTTCCCAAAGCGTTATAAATCTTTCTTTCAACTGGAGTGGTAGCTTCTGGATATCGACGCAAGCTATCAAAAAGACTCCAAAGAACTTCCCGTTTGTTTTGCCCTTCCATGCTCTCTTCAATGCGGAGTAGCCACGCCTGAATCTCCGGAGAGCCGGATGCCTTTGTATAAGAGATTGCTTCCTCTAGCCTTACGGCGAAAGTTTTTGGTCGGTTTACAATTTTATTTAGTTCTTGCATGAACTCATTTTCATCAAAACCTGCGTTTGTTGGATTTTCTCCAACGTTTTCCGGAGGAATACTTTGGCTTTGAGCTGGTTCCTGACAGACAGCTTCTGGCTCTGGTATCCGATCCACCGAAATTTGTACAGTTTCTGTCGCGTATCCGTCAGTAGAAGCGGAAGAGAGCAGAGCGGTTAATTGTTCATCCGTAACCCCAAGAAATCTAGCAATACCTAAAAGACTATCTCTCACATCCGCATCTTCCAAGATCGGTTTCGTCGCTGCATCAACCTCTGAAGGAAAGAGTGCATTAATTAACTTTTGGCCCGTTTCTCCAAGACTTTCCAATGCGCGTATCAGTAAATTTGGAGGAGGTTGAGTGGAGAC
This sequence comes from uncultured Pseudomonadota bacterium, assembly GCA_964595045.1. Lineage (GTDB taxonomy): Bacteria > UBA10199 > UBA10199 > JADFYH01 > JADFYH01 > CAZSRQ01. The sequence goes on along the minus strand of CAZQOW010000084.1, from coordinate 4,506 downwards.
GAGAGGCTCTTTAGTTTGATCTGCGGGTAGCGGAGCTTCACAGACCGGTGGAGTAGGTGCGGCAGGTGCTTCTGATACCGCGGGCTCAGGTGCTAAAGCTTTTTTTACTGGAGGAGCTACTATAGGAGCTTTCTCCTTGCTTTTTCCAGAACCGACTTCACTCTCCAATCTTTGCAGTAATGCTAAAGCTTCCTCAGTTTTTTGATCATCCGAGGCGACCGCTAAACGTTGTAATCCTTCTTTGAGCTGTTCTTTTAGTTTTTCATCTTTGGCGATCTCTTCGAGTTTGTGAAGCTGTGAAAAGGTGACGACATTTCGTCGGTCAAAATTTTCTGCATCAGCTCCTAATCGTTTGGCGATCAAGGTTTGTTCTTTCAGACTTGTCGGTAAAACTCCCGCCTCTTTAAGTCTTCCGAGACGATTTCGATAAATCTGCTGGACGAGAATCTGCTCTTCAGGTGTCTGTTTGTCCGATGGAAGAGATAAAAAGTTTTCCCGGATTTTAGGATAAGGAATGTTGTCAGGCCGAGAGGAAGCGGTATATCCCATATCTCGCTCAGCCTGCTCGCGAATGACCGGATGGGTTGCCTCGGTAATTCCATAGTTTCCCTGATCGGTCGGTGAGAGATAAAAAACCACTCCGTGCAATCTCGCTTTTAAAAAAAGGTAAGGGCGATTATGCTCAACTGCATATTCAAAAGGGATTGGCTGTCCGTCATAGATAATTTTTAGATTGGCGATATCGGCGAAATGGGGATTTGTAGAAGAGCGATCGAATTCAATTTGCAGTCGACTATCTGCTCTCCCATAGACAAAATGATTTCCAGTTTGGGTGATTTGATCGAGGCTCATTCCACGATGAGCTGGGCCAGCCAGATCCCAAATCGAATCGATGGCGATGCCGAATCTATTGGCGACTGTTTCTACCACCTCTTCCCGAACCTGATATTCGGTAAATGCGGTTTGTGGTAGTAAAGTGAGGGAAGGATCGATCGACATCGGTTCATCTGGACGAGATATAGGTGCTGGTGGTGGAACCGACGATCGGGGAGTAAAACCGCTTATGACAATCAGTTGATAAGTGTCAGGAATACGCTTGCCCGTGATCAATCCAGTGAGTAACAGAGGGTCCATTGTGACAGCGAACGCCTCGCTTTTAAGAACAATGAGATTTCGGTCATTTCGGCCTAGTTTTATTAGTTCATCTGCATTTTTCCCATTAATGAGCGCAGTTATTGGAATCAAGAGTGTTTGGCTGCCATTTTTTGTTTTGTTCACTACGATGTAGATCGTCGGCCCGTTGACTACAGACAAACGAAAACAATGCTCACTTTTGCCGTTCTCTTTGACATTCATCCCCAGATACTCAACGGTCACTGCGGTCACAATGGATCCATTTCCAAATGCGGAGTAAGCAGTGACAGTGCGTGGTTCGGGCGGATAGGCCAATGGGGAAAAGTTTCTTAATAACTCATCTACTGTCTCCGCTGCGTTAATGGGAGACTTCGGAGGTGTTACGGCCGGAGGAATTTCTGGGATCGACATTGGAGGCTCAGCAGCTCCGGTAGCCGAATGAGAGTCTCTTGGGACCCTTCCAGTGCCGACAGGTTTTTCACCATGATCGGGTAAGCTTGCTAAAGCATCTTCTTCTGCTTCGCTCGGTGATTGAGCTAGATCTCTTTGAAGAGCTTCTAACTGCGGGTTAGTTAGATTAGGTACTTTTCCTCGTTCTAGAATCAGACTTCTGGGCTCTGGAATTTCATTGATCCGTCTTTCTAAATCGGAGTTTGTAATTGGAGTTCGAAGTAATTCATACAATTTTGGCTTGCGAGTTGATGGTGGAGAGTTTAATTCCCTATCGAAAAAATGTTTAGGAGCATCTGAAGTAGAATATCCACTTCCCACTACTTTAAACTCGTTGGCTCTATCCTTAAATGCATCGAGTGCGCGAATGACTCGAACTCTCCATGTGTCGAGAGTTTCTCCCTGCCTCCGTTTTAGTTGAGCGAGGAGGTCGGATCCTGAAAGCAGATGTTCATTGCCGATGAAGGTTGCAATTACCGCTCTTCTGAATTTGTTAATGTACTGGTTTTCACGAGAAAAACTTTCAATTCGGGATTCTGCTGCAAGAGCTTCAAGTTCTTTTTGAAGATCGATTTTTTCCGGTTCAATAGTTTTTCGATTCACTAAGGTAAAAGGAAATTGAGCGCCAGCTTTCTCGATTTTAAATCCATACTCATATCCTTCTGCGACAAATCCTTTTCCGGTATTTATCAACTCTATTTCTTTCATTTCACCTGTTTGTTGATCGGGGATGTATAAAAAAGAATCATCTTCGCCTTTTTCATTCGTATTCATTTTAGTAATAGCGGCCATATTCCCATCGGAGAGCATGATCAGATAAACTTTTCCAGGGCTTGCATAATGAACCACTGTTCTCGCAGGGAATTCGCCGTGAGCAGGATAAGTGTGAGGCTGTTCTTCTTTCAAGAGTTCAATCGTTTGTCGTTGAAGCACGGTGACAGGGCCAGCTTTTTTCTGCGAAGCAAAACGAGCTCTTTCTGCTTCATTTCCTATTTTCAAAGGAGAAGGGGGTTGAGATTTTGCCAGAATAACTCTTTGATTATAATAAGATACTGTCCCATCAGATGCAGGGGGAGTTTTCTCTTGAGTAAACTCTAGGTTAACTGTGAGTTCAATTGAACCACTTTTCAAAGTAAATTGATTGAGATTCTCCGTGGATGATTCAATGGCAAAGTCAGAGGAATTTGGCTGATTGGCCGCCACCGCTTTATCCAAAAAATTTCTTGCTTCATTGAGAGCCGGAGTGATTTTGCCGTCTTTATCTACCAAAACCTTGAATTTGATGGTTCCTTGTTCTGGAAGGTAAAATGAGACTTCATAAAGAGTGTTGTGAGACTCCGATTTTGGATCTCTATCTGTAAGTTCGGTTCCGTCTGCTTTAAAATCTTTGATACGTCTTGAAAAGAGAGATAAATAACCTATACCGACTAGGAATATACTCGCAAAACTTTGAGCGTCTGAAGGAGCAATCGTACATTGAAATAAAGGTCTGATTTTGGAGCTCAGTGGACTTTTTTCTGCCAGCAATGCCGCACTTCCAAATCGGGCAGAAGCTTTCTCCCAACAAATAGGAATTTCTCTTCGGAATTGATCGGTATAGTTTGAGTTTGGCCGGGCAGAAATATCCGAATTTGAAGTGCCGAAAAAAGTGCCAGCGTTGGTTGCCCATTCTGGAGCATTCCACCGATCGTTTACATCACAGCTGTTTTTCGGCTTTCGAGGGTTGAATTCATCGGCCATATCAAACTCCAATTCATAGTGAGTTAAATTTCAAAAAGGATTACTGGAAGGTTATCGGAAGAGCCGAAATAAAGTTGTGTTGGAGGATAAAAAAACTACTTTTTCGCAGGAGAAGCAAGTTCAAATCGGATGATTTTAAAGGGACAATCTTTGATCTTTTCATGCATTTTTTTCAAAATATGCGGTTTCATCAGGGTGAGTTCAGTCATCCAGGGATGAGAGGTGACTGAAACGACGAGAGTATCTCCCCAAAAGCGGCTAGGTTGGGCTTTCTGGGCGATTTTTTCCCCGACGATTTCATTCCAGAAATTTAAAATGGAATATTGCTTAGCCGGAAGATCAATTTGAAGATGTTTCAATAATTGATCGAGTATCTCTTGAATCGGCTTGGGGGGATCAGATTTTGCCATAGCCCAAGAGTAAAAACATTTTTATACACATTGGTCAAAATTTATTCGACTCTCCTTGGTAAAATCCGATTGACAACCGAAGCGAATTTGAAGATGCTTTTCCACCAATTTGGTTTTCATCAAGCTTGGGTGTGGGTTTTCTAAAAACTCACACCTTTCTTGTTTTTTATAGGGTAAATCGTTATTTTACGGAGGAAGTTATGAACAAAAAAGATCTCAATAAATTCAAAACCATTCTTCTTGAGAGAAAAAAAGAGTTGGTCAAAAGTGCGGAAGTCACGCGTGAAACCGGTATGGTTTTTGATCCTGATGACCTGCCCGATGAAGTTGATCTGGCTTCTTCCGAAGCCGATCAGTCGATGAATCTGCTTCTTCGGGATCGCGAAAGAGTATTAGTGAAAAAAATCGATAAAGCACTCGCGAAAATTGAACAGGGGGATTATGGAGTCTGCGAGTCATGTGGAGAAGATATCGGCGTCAAACGGCTTGAAGCGCGCCCGGTAACCGATCTTTGCATTAAATGTAAAGAAGAACAGGAGCGGATGGAAAAAAGTTACGCAGAGTAAAGTCAATTGGTTTTTTTTATTTTATTGAGAAATTCAATGTGGGGGCGACCTGCCGGGTTGCCCCTACCTGAAATTCAAGAACCGGTAATTTGTAATTTTAAATAAAATCGTTTCATCAGCTAAATTAGTTAATTTCCCTCGCTGCTGCCAACGCTGCAATTTGAGCAAGATAAAAACAGCTCTGAACAAGAATCTCTTTTTCCTGA
>CAZQOW010000083.1:3114-9728 GCA_964595045.1 uncultured Pseudomonadota bacterium | reverse complement strand
CCCGAGTCGACTGCATCTGTCCTTCTAAAAAGTATGGACGACGCTCTTTCTCAAAGGTGACCAACCCCAACTTTTCACTCATCCCATATTCTTTAATCATACTTTTGATAATTTCGGTCGCCCGTTTCAGATCATTTTCGGCACCCGTAGAGATCTCATTAAAAATCAGTTTCTCAGCCACTCTTCCTCCTAACAGTATCGCAATTCGATCGAACAGTTCTGAACGAGTCATCAAATAACGATCTTCCGTCGGGAGCTGCAACGTAAATCCCAAGGCACCAATACCCCGTGGAATAATAGTGACCTTGTGAACCGGATCCGCCCCTTTGATACTCATCGCCACCACCGTATGCCCAGCTTCATGATAAGCGGTAATCTCTTTTTCCATTTTATTCATCACACGACTTTTCTTTTCGAGACCGGCAATGACTCGGTCAATCGCTGCCTCAAACTCAATCATCGATGCTTCTGTTTTATCTTTTCGTGCTGCCAGCAAAGCTGCTTCGTTAATGATATTGGCGAGATCGGCCCCGACAAAACCGGGAGTTCTTTGAGCAATCGTTTTTAAATCAACATCTTTAGATATTTTTACTTTTCGAACATGAACACGAAGAATATCTTCTCTTCCTTTTAAGTCAGGCTTATCCACGACGATGTGACGATCAAATCGACCTGGGCGAAGAAGTGCCGGATCAAGAATTTCAGGACGATTCGTCGCCGCAACAACGATGACACCGACGTTTGGATCAAACCCATCCATCTCTGCTAACAGCTGATTGAGTGTCTGTTCCCGTTCTTCGTGAGGTGAGGCAATGGAAACTCCTCGAGCGCGCCCAATCGCATCGAGTTCATCGATAAAGATAATGCAGGGAGCCGAGGTTTGCGCCTGTTGAAACAGATCACGAACTCTCGCAGCACCGACTCCGACAAACATTTCGACAAAATCAGATCCGGAAAGAGAAAAAAATGGAACCTTTGCCTCGCCCGCCAACGCCCTGGCTAGAAGCGTTTTACCCGTTCCAGGAGAACCGACGAGCATGACCCCTTTTGGAATTTTTCCACCAATTTTTTTAAATTTTTGAGGATTTTTTAAAAACTCGACAATCTCTTTTAACTCTTCTTTCGCTTCGTCAACACCGGCGACATCTTCAAAGGTAATACCAGTTTCACTTTTAGCATAAAGCTTCGCTTTGCTTTTTCCGAAACTCAAAATTCCGGCGCCCGGATTCATTCGCCGAAGCAAAAAATTCCAGATTAAAAAAAGAAGCCCGAGTGGTAAAATCCAGACGAAGAAAAGATCTTTCAAACGGGTATCTTCGATTTTTCCCGAATATTCTACTCCAGCTTTTTGTAGCTCGCTGACTAAATCTTTATCGTCTACTCGAACCGTTTGAAAACTTTTATTTCCATTTTCAATATGAGAAGAACCATCTTTTAAAATTCCCTGAATATTTTCTTTGAAGAGATTCACCTGCGCTATGTCATTCGATGCCATCCATTGCTTGAATTGATTATACGGAATTGTTTTCAGAGCGGTTCGGCTGAAATAATAGTTATTTAAAAAAGTAACCAGAATTAGCCCGATTACTAAATACCAAACAGAGAACTGAATCTTCTTTTGAATATTTTTCTTTTTTTGTTTTGGATCAGAGTTTTTATTATTCATTTTATCCTTTAATCACTCCCAACGGTTTTAATCGGACTACTTTCTTAGAAATCCCGACTTGGCTGACCACTTCGACTACCTCCGCGACATCTTTATAAGCCCATGGCGCTTCTTCTGCCACGGTGCCACGAGATGCACCTCTCACAAATATTCCCTGCTTGGCAAGTTCTGATTCGATGTCCCTTCCCTTACAGCTTTTGGATGCTTGCTTGCGACTCATCACTCTGCCGGCCCCGTGACAGGTGCTTCCGAAGGTCATTTCATAAGCGGCAGCTGTCCCGACCAGCACAAACGAATATCTCCCCATATCTCCTGGTATCAAAACCGGCTGGCCGATCTTTTGATAAGCTTGAGGTGTTTTTGCATGGCCGGGCGGAAACGCACGCGTCGCGCCTTTGCGATGCACACAAACTCTTTTTAGTTTTCCTTGGATGAGATGTTCTTCGTATTTCGCAATATTATGACAAACATCGTAAATAACCTCGATACCTAATTCTTCGGAGGATTGACTGAAAAATTTTTCAAATGTTTCTCGAATCAAATGAGTAATCATCTGCCGATTCGCAAACGCAAAGTTGGCACCCGCTGCCATCGCTGCCAAATAGCTTTGTCCTTCGTCGGATCGAAGCGGTGCGCAGGCGAGCTGTCGATCTGGTAATTCGATTTTATATTTTTTGGTCGAGTGAAGCATTGTCTCTAAATAGTCATCACAGATTTGATGGCCGAGCCCTCTAGATCCAGTGTGGATAATCACCGTAATCGTTCCCAGATCCAATTGGAGTTGATGAGCGATCTCTTCCTCATAAATTTCATCGACCATTCCCACTTCGACAAAATGATTTCCTGAGCCGAGGGTTCCCAGCTGTCCTTTTCCTCTCTCTTGCGCTCTTTCGCTGACCAGATTCCCGTCAGATCCTGAAATGCAACCATTTTCCTCGATATGTTCTAAATCTTCTTTTCTACCATATCCTTGTTCTATCGCCCACTTCGCCCCTTTTTTAAAAATCTCTGAAAAATTTTCTTTCGAGATTTTAAAATTTTGATGGTGAGAACCGACACCGGTTGGAATATTTGAAAAAAGACTCAAGACAAGCTCTTTCAATCGTGGCTTGATTACACTTTTAGTCAAATTGGTTCGCAGGAGACGAACACCGCAATTAATATCGTAGCCAACACCACCGGGAGATATGATCCCTTCTTTTTCATCGAACGCTGCGACTCCACCGATCGGAAAACCGTATCCCCAGTGAATATCCGGCATGGCGAAGGCGTGGGAAACAATTCCGGGTAACGTCGCAACATTTTGAAGTTGAGTTAGACTCATATCCTCTCGAAGATCATTCATCATTTTTTTGGAGGCGAAGACGATGCCATCAACCCGCATATTGCCGGTTTTTGGGATTCTCCAAGTGTAATCGTTTAATTTTTCAAGAGAAATAGTCATATTCTTGTAGGGGCAAACCTTATGTTCGCCCTGACTGCGTGCGCGATTGCCAATATCTTTAATACTGCCAACTTTTTTAGGGCGAACACAAGGTTCGCCCCTATAAATCACACATCCAACACCACCGTTGCCTTCAACCCATCCTTCCATTTTTCAATTTTCAATTGATGATACGTTACTGCTTTCAATTCGGTTTTAAAAGGATGTTTCTTCTCATCGAAAAACTCTCCAGTCATTTCACACTGAACCGATTTTTTATTCCAAAGTGAAAAGTCAAATCGGCTAAAAAGAATTTGCTCTACCTCAAATAAATAAAGAAGTTCTTTAAGAAAATGAATGAGAAGTTCTTCGTCATTTTCTCCCTTGATTTGAATCGTTCTTTTTTCTCTCGATTGGATTGTTTTTGTTTCAGAAATCAGGTCAGTAAACGCTTCACCGGCATGTCGAAAAAGGGCATTCAGATTTTTTCCATATACCAATAGACCGATATCTGCGGTATGGGAAAAAAGTTCGTATTTTTTCATGAAAGAATTATCCGTGAAAACGTTTTTTCTTTCGAGCCTTAAATTCAAGCCGAATTGGAACACCCCGAAAAGAAAATTTCTTTCTCAAACCTCCGATGAGATAACGTTTATAAGTTTCAGGAATTAGGGTAGGACGATTCGTCATTACGACAAAGCGTGGAGGAGCTTCGCCGGTTTGGGTCATATAAAAAAGATTGATCGATTTTCCAGCAACGGTGGGAGGAGGATGGGCGGATAACATCTCCTGAAATACCCGATTTAACTCACCGGTCGTCAAACGTCTTCGACTTTCATCATAAACTTTTTTGATCTCGCGAAAAATTCTGGAAATTCCTCTTCCGGTTTTTGCAGAAATTGGAAAAAGCGGAACAAACGAAACAGTTTCGTTTCTTAAACCGACCTCTCTTTTAAACTCTTGCCATTCGGTTTTCTCGTCGACCAAATCCCATTTATTTACCAAGATTAAAAATGGTTTATATTTTTCTAAAATTTTCTGCGCGATTTTTCCATCTTGAGCGGTGATGCTATCCTCTGCGTCGATGAGAAGTAGAGCGACATCGCTTTTTTCTAAGCTTCGAAGTGCTTTTAATACGGAAACCTTTTCAACTTTTCCCTCGGAATGAGATTTTTTACGGATTCCAGCGGTGTCTATAAATTCAAATTCGATTCCCTCTTGCTCAATCGAGATGTTTAACGGATCTCGGGTTGTCCCAGGCTCAGAATGGACAATCGCGCGTGGAGCACCAAAAAAATAATTAAGCAATGTCGACTTACCAGCATTGGGACGACCAAGTATGGTGACGCGAATACTTTTGGGTTTTTCCCTCTCCCCTGGAGTGAGAGGGGGAACATTTTTTTCTCCTACAACTTCAAATGATTCTCGATTTTTAGAAATAATTTCAGAGGGGATACAAGGAACCATCTCCACAACTGTATCTAATAGATCGCTAATTCCCCGCCCATGCTCGGCAGAAACTCCGAAGATTTTTTCGATCCCGAGTTCATAAAAATTATTTGATAACAGTTCTTGTTTAGTATGATCAATTTTGTTGACAACGAGTAAAACCGGCTTTCCCGTTTGACGAAGTTTTTTTCCTACTTCTCTTTCATCGACTGTAATTTCTTCTCTTCCATCGACGACCCAGAGAATGAGATCCGCCTCACTCATCGCGATTTCCACCTGTTTTCTCATCTGATGAAAAATAGCCGACTCAGGCTCGAGCTCATATCCACCGGTATCAATCAGGGTAAAACGATTTCTCCCCCATTCGATCGTAGCGTAGTGGCGATCGCGAGTAATTCCAGGTTCATCATAAACAAGCGCCAGCTTACTACCGAGCAGACGATTGAACAGAGTTGATTTGCCGACGTTCGGTTTTCCAACAATAGCGATAACAGGAAGTTGAATCATAAAATAAAAAAACCCCTCATCCCTGCCCTCTTCTAAAACAGGACATTGCAGAGGGGTCAATAGAGTGGCGGTGCAGGGATTCGAACCCCGGACACAACGGATATGAGCCGTTTGCTCTAACCACCTGAGCTACACCGCCTTAATCAAGATCATATATTGCAACTACTGAATTAAATTTTCCCATTGTTCCCGAAAATCCGGGATCTCTCAACCAAAAAACGGCCAGAAGCTTTTGGGTGGTCTCACCAGGAAATTTGACAATTTGATAGTCGAGAATTGCTCCTTCAATTTTCCGGGTCACCCATGCTTCTCTCAAGCCAATTTCTTCCCATTTCAATTTAACAAAATAACTACTTTTGGTAATCGGTCGAGTGCCAATCATGTTTTTCAAAAAAGTATCATTTTTCGCAACAATGACCGAACCTCTTCCATTCTCATCGAGCCAGGGAGCAGGGTCTAGATTGATATAAGTAAAATCATCCTCAACTTCATTCAAGATATTTCTTCTCTCTAAACGTAAAAAGTTGGTTGTTCCGCCATACGATTCAGAACTACTCGCTTTCTTCTTGAATTTCGAATCATTGACTTCATACAACTTGAGACTTCCAGATGGACTTAAATATGCCAAACCATTTGGATGCTCTTGATCAAAAGGAAATTGCATCAAACCATAAATTCCGATTTCATGTGGAATTTCAAATCCCCCTTCTTCGACCAGTTTATCTCCCGATAATTGAAGCTTTTGGATATTATGATAATTTACTTCGCGTCCGGTAAAAGTTTCTCCCAAAAGAATCTCTTTTCCCTGCCAAGGAAGTACTTTCACAATCCAGGGAGAACGAGTCACGATCGGATTCAAATTTTTCTGCGTAAACTCGAGCACCATCGAAGAACCTTGCCCTTTGCGAATATTTGAAATCACCAATTCTGGTTTTTTATCTTGATTGAGATCGATGGCATACGCCCGGATAAAATGATCTTCAGAGTTCCCCTGATATGTCGCGATCAGCTGCAATTTTTTATTCTGGGCAAAATGATAAACATAAACTCTCTGCAACCCGATTAAGACTAACTCATTTTGACCATCTTGATCTAAATCGGCATAAACCATTCCTCTTCCTTCATAGGGAAGCTGCTCACTAATCCATTGGTAATCTCTAATTTCAACCGGCTCTCGTTTTCTCCCTCTTTTGACAGTGACATCGGTTGAAAGCGAAGGAGAAGTTTGTTTGACTGATGAGTCGACCGGAACTTCAGGTTTTGCACTGGGAGTAATCGAAATCTTTCGGTTGATCATTTTATTGATTTGCAAACTCAGCTTTTCAACATGAGATTTCAAAACCGGAAGTAAAGCATCAATACTATCTGCACTGTCTGAAAAAGTCATCGCCGCTTCCGACCAATTGGAAAAATAAATCTCTGAATTGATCTCAAAACGGTTTCCAACCTTCAAAAGTGAACCGGTGACTAAAGCATCGAGTTTTTCTTTTTTGAGAATCTGGCTGAAATTTTTCTCTTTGGCAGATGAAGAAAGATCTAAGGTTGTATAAGATTCTTTTTCTTTAAAAT
>CAZQOW010000083.1:0-3014 GCA_964595045.1 uncultured Pseudomonadota bacterium | reverse complement strand
TCTTTGGCAGATGAAGAAAGATCTAAGGTTGTATAAGATTCTTTTTCTTTAAAATTATTGAGGATCGTGGTTCGAACTACTTTTTGAAGATACGCTTGATTATCGGGACTGATAATTTCGTAAGAAGAAATACCGATCTTTTTCTCTTCCGCTTTCAACAAGCAGGAAACAAAAAAGACAAAACAAACAATAAAAAGTTGGAGTTTTTTTCGATTAAACATCGCGGATAGCGATTAACATTGGAGCGCAAAATCGGTCAAGATCTGTTTCATTGAAACATTCATCCTGTAGGGGCGACCCCATGTGCCGCCCCTACTTTGAACTAATCAAAAACTCTTTGATAAACGGATCCAACTCCCCATCCAATACTTTCTCCGCATCTCCCATCTCATAATCGGTTCGATGATCTTTCACCATTTTATAGGGATGCAGAACATAAGAACGAATTTGGCTTCCCCAGGCATTCTCTTTCTTGGAGGATTCAAGCTCTCTCTGTTTTTCTCTCTTTTTCTCCAGTTCAACTTCATATAAGCGAGATTTCAAGATCTTCATCGCCAACAACCGATTCTGATTTTGGCTTCGCTCGTTTTGACATTGAACGACAATCCCGGAAGGAATATGGGTAATTCGAACCGCAGTTTCATTTTTCTGAACATGTTGTCCGCCCGCTCCTCCGGCTCGAAAAGATTCGAATTTAATATCATCTGGCTTAATCTCGATCACAATTTCATCATCAATCAGCGGATGCACAAACACCGAGGCAAACGAAGTATGCCGTCTCTTGTTTGCATCAAATGGGGATATACGGACCAAACGATGAACCCCAATCTCCGCTTTCAAATAACCGTAAGCGTAACTCCCATTGACAGTCACGGTGACGCTTCGATATCCCGCTCCATCCCCATGTGTAAAATCGACGATGTCATTTTTATAACCTTTTCGTTCGCAATATCTCAGATACATTCGAAGCAGCATGCTCGCCCAATCGCATGACTCTGTCCCTCCCGCTCCTGCATTAATATTGAGGATGGCAGAGCAATGATCTTCTGGGCTTGAAAGCATCGCTTCAAGTTCTGCCTGAACTATCTCTTTTTCTGCTTTCTCAATTTCTTGATTTACTTCTTGAAGATAAGAGGGGTCGTTCGCTTCGGTCGAAAGCTGGAGCAAGACCTCGGCTTCTTCGATTAATTGAAATCTTCGATGATAGCTTTCCAAAGCTGCTTTGAGATCGTTTAGTTCTTTAGAAACTTTTTGGGCATTTTGGGAATCGTTCCAGAAATCCGGTTCTTGCGCCAACGCTTCAAGTTCTAACTTTCGCTTCTCTTTTTGAGAGACTTCAAAGACGCCTCCCAAGAGCCTCGGCTCTTTTTCTTAAACTATCGATTTTCTCATGAAGTTCTTTAGACATAAATTTAACCCAGGTAGTAACGACTTTAGTCGTTCAATATTTAAAACGACTAAAGTCGTTACTACCTCAATTTCCTTTTCATCATAGCAATCATTAACATTATCCCGATGATGCCTCCAGATCCCCAAACAAAAACATCTCCAAACCGACTGTAAAAATTATGCGGAGAATCGAGCAATGAAGTTTCTCCTATTAACAAATCTTTGGTAAAAGTTGGAAGAGTTATTTGTACATTACCGACCGGATCAATGAAAGCGGTCGATCCTGTATTTGTCGCGCGAACTAGCGAACGACGATTTTCAACCGCGCGAAAAATCGAGAAATTCAGGTGTTGCGGAAGAGCGGATGAATTTCCATACCAGGCATCATTACTCAGGTTGACAAGCAGATTTGCCCCCGCATTCGCATGTCCCCTGGCAATTTCCGGGAAAACATCTTCGTAGCAAATTAGCGATCCGATTCGAACCTCACCGAAAACGAGTGGAGTAAATATTTTTCCTGGTTGAAATTCCCCCATTTGAGCGGTCAGCTTTTTAACAAACGGAAGTAGCTCTTTCAGCGGAATATATTCTCCATAAGGAACCAGATGCTGTTTGTGATAACTCTGCATTTCATCCGTCAACGGATCTAATAACAACCCACTATTATGAATAGGAAATTCTGGCGGAATATAAGTCGCCTCAGGCGGCAGATTTCCCTCAAAAGTCACCGCGCCAAATAATAATTTGGGTGAATGCGCGACGCTCGCAGACTCTGTAAACAAAGAACGAAACTGTTTTGGAAACTCCGGTTGCTCCAAAGAGACTTCAAACGGATAAGCAGACTCCGGCCAGATTAAAAGATCCACCTCCTGCAAAAGTGCTTGTTGTGTCATCCCCAAATAAATCCCCAAAATCACATTCGCTTTTTGTCTCAACCATTTTTCACTTTGCGGGATATTTCCTTGAAGAAGAGCTACTCGAAGTTTGGGTGCGTTTTGATTTTTTTCAGCGATATTTTTTTTGGAATAAAAACCATAAATAAAAACAGCTGAGCAAAGAATGAGGACGAAAAGAAACTTGCCCCTCACCCGCCCTACAGACACCCTCTCCCTAAGGAGAGGGGGATAATCTTTGTTTCCCCTCTCCTCTGGGGAGAGGGTCGGGGTGAGGGGAAAAACATACTTTGGAACCAACAATTTTAAAATCTCTACTCCCGCCAAATTTATCCAAACCAAAAACGCTGTTACTCCGTAAACTCCCGCCAGATCTGCGATTTGGATCACGAGAGGATATCGAGCCTGCGAATACCCAATCTGTCCCCACGGGAAACCACCAACCGGCCAATGATTACGACACCACTCTACTAAAATCCAAACGAGTGGAAGAATCCAGAATCGAGAAATTTTGAGCAATTTCTCAAGAGAAGCGGAAAGAAAAAAAATGAGTCCAAAATAGGTGGATAAAATCAGAATGAGAAGCAACAAGACAGCAACAGAAATCAAGGGGGATAAATTCCCAAAACTATTCAGCGCAGTATAAAGCCAATACATTGATCCGGAGTAGAAAAAAATTCCAAAGAGAAAAGCCAGTTTGAACTGATCGCGAGAAGATCGTTTTTCAAGGAT
>CAZQOW010000082.1:0-9763 GCA_964595045.1 uncultured Pseudomonadota bacterium | reverse complement strand
ATCTCCAGTCGAAAACCGATGAAATCAATTTACAAGCAGCAAAACTTGCGAGAGCGGCAGCTGATAAATTTTCGAAGGATGAAAAACCGAGATTCGTCGCCGGTTCGATGGGGCCAACCACCAAAGCGATCTCCGTCACCGGCGGAGTCACTTTCGAGGAGCTGATCGAAAACTTCTACCAACAAGCGAAAGGGCTTTACGAAGGAGGGGTCGACTATTTTCTTCTCGAAACCTGCCAAGATACCCGAAACATCAAAGCAGGCATTTGGGGGATTCAAAAATTTCTGGCGGAAGTAAAGGAACCGCTCCCAATCGCCGTCTCCGTCACTATCGAACCGATGGGAACGCTACTTGCTGGACAAACGATAGACGCGCTCGCCGCGTCGCTTGCTCATTTAGATCTTTTATATATCGGCCTGAATTGCGCGACCGGTCCGGAGTTTATGACCGATCATATTCGAACATTATCTGAATTCACCAAAACACTAGTCGCTTGCGTTCCAAATGCAGGGCTTCCGGATGAAAATGGAAAATACTTAGAAACTCCCGAGATGATCGCCCGAGTGATCGATCGTTTTATCGAGGCTGGATGGATCAATCTCGTCGGCGGCTGTTGTGGAACCACCGCCCCTCATATCAAAGCACTCGCCGAACTGGTCAAAAATAAAACGCCACGCAACCCGAATTACAAACCAAAATCTTTTCTTTCCGGAATTGAATATCTCGAAATCACCGATGAAATGCGACCAGTCATTGTTGGCGAGCGAACCAACGTCATCGGAAGCCGAAAATTCAAACGACTCATCGCCGAGGGAAAATACGAAGAAGCGAGCGAAATCGCCCGCGCGCAGGTGAAACAAGGGGCGCAAATCATTGATATCTGCATGGCAGATCCTGATCGCGACGAACCGGCCGACATGGAAGAATTTTTAAAACATGTCATCAAAAAGATTAAAGCCCCGCTGATGTTCGATTCTACAGATGCGAAAGTTTTTGAACTGGCGCTCCCCTATTCCCAGGGAAAAGCGATTTTAAATTCGATTAATTTAGAGGATGGCGAAGAGCGTTTTGAAAAAGTGGTTCCGCTTGCAAAGAAATTCGGCGCCGCGCTTGTAGTCGGGTTGATTGACGAAGACAAGATTCAAGGGATGGCAGTGACGCGGGAGCGAAAACTCGAAATCGCAAAACGGAGCTACGATCTTTTAACAAATAAGTATGGAGTAGAACCCGAAGATATCTATTGGGACTGTCTTGTTTTTCCGGTTGGAACTGGCGATCAGAATTATACCGGCTCGGCGGTCGAAACGATCGAGGGAATTCGAATGATTAAAGAAGCGTTCCCTCGCACCAAAACGATTTTAGGAGTTTCGAATGTATCGTTTGGACTTCCCGCTGCCGGACGAGAAATTTTAAATTCAGTCTATCTTTACCATTGCGTCAAATCAGGGCTCGATCTCGCGATCGTCAACGCTGAAAAACTCGAACGTTATCCCTCCATTCCGGAAGAAGAACGGAAGTTAGCCGAAGATCTCCTTTGGAATCGCGGCGCAGACCCGATTGCCGCATTTGCCAATTATTTTCGAATCAAGCAACCCCAGGAAAAAAAGAATCTAAAAACACTGCCGCTCGATGAACGGCTCGCCCGCTATATCCTAGAAGGATCCAAAGACGGCCTTTATGAAGATCTCGATGAAAAAATGAAATCGACCAAACCGCTCGACATTATCAACGGCCCGTTGATGAAAGGGATGGATGAAGTTGGTCGACTCTTCAACAAAAATGAATTGATCGTCGCCGAAGTTCTTCAAAGCGCTGAAGCGATGAAAGCAGCCGTTGCCCATTTAGAACCTCATATGGATAAAATCAGTTCGGCTACCCGCGGAAAAGTAATCCTCGCTACGGTGAAAGGGGATGTTCACGATATTGGAAAAAATTTGGTCGATATTATCTTAAGCAACAACGGATTTCAGGTCATTAATCTCGGAATCAAAATTCCTCCCGAACAACTCATTGCAGCGATCGAAGAACACAAGCCCGATATTATCGGATTATCCGGACTACTCGTAAAATCCGCTCAACAGATGGTGATCACCGCCGAAGATCTCTCAAAAATGGGGATTAACCTGCCGGTGCTTGTCGGCGGTGCCGCACTCTCCCGAAATTTCACCGATCAAAAAATTGCGAGAGTTTACACCGGCATTGTCGCATATGCCTCCGATGCGATGGATGGACTCGAACTTGCCAAAAAAATCAGAAATCCTGAAAGTTTTGAAGAGCTAAAAAATGAACTTCAGGCGCGTCAAAATAAATTGGCCGAAGAAAAAAGTGCGTCAAAAATAGAGATCAAAGAATCAACGACCCGCTCGACGGAGATTCAAATTGCAGAGCAAATTCCAAATCCACCCGATTTAGAACGACATATTATCCGCAACACCCCACTCGATCATATTTGGCCGTTCATTAATCCGCTCATGCTTTTGGGGCGTCATTTGGGAGTCAAAGGAAAAGCAATTAAATGGTTAGAGAGTGTAGGAGCAGATGGCCGTGCACCGATTCCGCAAGATGAAGATTCTAAAAAAGCACTCGAGGTTTCGGAGTTAATTGAATCGTTAAAAATTGAGTGTCGAAAAGATCTCATGAAACCGGCCGCAGTTTATCAATTCTTCAAAGCGGCAAGCGAAGGAAACATCGTTTATCTTTATGACTCTCAAGGAAACGAAGCAGCTAAATTTACTTTTCCAAGACAGCTCAAAGACAATGGGCTCTGTTTGGCAGATTACCTAACTCCGCGAAGTTTAGGCCACGCCCAGGACAACATCGCCATCTTTGTGGTAACCGCCGGTGCCAACATCCGCGAAATCGCCGATGAATGGAAAGCGAAAGGGGAATATTTAAAATCGCACGCGATTCAGGTTTTTGCCTTAGAAACTGCCGAAGCCTATGCAGAATACCTCCATTCTCGAATCCGAAACATGTGGGGATTTCCCGATCAACCTGGAATGAGAATGATGGAACGGTTTCAGGCAAAATATCGGGGAAAGCGCTATTCCCCTGGATATCCAGCCTGTCCCAATATGGAAGATCAGGAGATTATCTTTAAACTTTTAAAACCGGAAGAAATCGGCATTCAGCTAACGGAAGGATTTATGATGGATCCAGATGCAAGCGTTTCGGCGATTGTGTTTCATCATCCACAGGCGATCTATTATGGAATTGGTTCTGGCGAATAATGTTGTAGGGGCTAACCTTGTGTTCGACCTAAAAACGTTGGCACTAATTCATCGGTTGGGACTAATACAACGGTGGATGATGATTCAAACATTCTGGGCGAACACAAGGTTAGCCCCTACTTTTTGACGTGAGTTTCTTTCCATTTTAATCTCACCGCTCTTCTTTCTTCTCCCTCTTTATATCGCCGCTTTTGATCTTCTGTATCACAAGTAAGAGAAGGAACTTCTGTCGAGCTTCCATTTTCATCCAAAGCAACAAAAGTCAGATAAGCACTCGCAGTATGTTTCCGAACTCCCGTTTTCGGATTTTCATTCTCGATTCTCACCCCAATTTCCATCGAAGTTTTATGCGTATAATTCACGGAAGATTTTAGAATGACAATCTCTCCCAACCGAATGGGAGAAATAAAATTCAGTGCATCCATACTGGCTGTCACCGCTACATTTCGGCAGTGCCGCATCGCAACGACAGATGCTGCCTCATCAATCCATTCCATCAAACGCCCTCCAAACACCGTTCCAATCGCATTGATATCCGGCGGTAAAACGAGATGATTAAATTCAGCAGCAGATTCCGAAACTTTTTTAGAATTCATAAAATGATTTTGCCTTTTTTGTAAGAATGACTTCTATGAAAAAGATAAATATATTTTAAATTTTACCTGAAATTTTCCCCATCTTCTGTAATCGAGAGGGTGCTTCCCGAATTAAACTTGAAATCAAGCGAGATTCAGGCAAATTTTTCCAAAATCGAACTGGCATTTCTTTCTTCATTGCTTTAATTTTAATTCGTGCTGGATTAAAAATATTTGAATAATAAGATCTCCATAAATCTTCTAAAGGATCATCCGTCAAAATACCGACCCCTTTTTTCTCAGGATAACCGGCCGTTTGAAGCAATTCCTCTCTTTTCGCATTCCAAAAAATGGAGAGATCAGGAGTTAAAATTCCCCAGTTCATGGCACCAAAACGGCGAATAAAAAATGAGGCATTTTGCTCAACGATAAAGTGGTCAGGTTCATACCATGCAATATATTCTATTTCTTCAAACTCTCTTTTGATTTTCTTAAAACGAACGAAAGCTCTCATTTTATGGATATCTCTTCGAATCGCTTTTCTCATCATTAATAATTGATCCATAAGAGGATCGGAGGAAATTGAAAGTAAATTTTTTTCACCTAATTTTAATCTCCAGAGAAGTTCATAAAGCAGCTGCCATTTTTTTTCAGTGCGACAACAAGAAACAATCTGGGCAAGCGCTAGAAATTCTTTTGAAACTTTAAAAGATGAAACTTTTAACTCATGAAGTTTCTCTAAAGAATCTTGAGGGTATTCAAAAAATGAAATATTTTTATCAAAATTTTCATCGATCCACTGAATTTGAGAAGGGGCAAAATCAGCATACATCATCGAGCGAGCGTGTGATCTCCAGGAAGAAAAAGTTCCATCAAAACGAATCGCTTTCATAATTCTCCCCAGGCAGCCGAGATGGAAAAATCTTTTCGGATGAGAAGTGAATTAGAATCAAAAAGATTCAATTGTTTAGATGGATTCAAAATTCTTGATTCAAGATCTATTTGATCAATTTTAAAAATATCAGGATTATAATCTGCGACTTGAACAAAATATTTTACTTTTTTTAGAGAGATTCTTAAATATTCTAAATCTTTTAATCTGATTTTTTTATATCGTCGAATCTTTAAAACCTTATCAACGCTTTGTATTCCTAAGCCTGGAACCCGTAAAAGCGCGAAACGATCAGCGGTTTGAAGATTTACCGGAAAAAAAGATCGATTCTTCAAAGCCCAATGAAGTTTAGGATCTTTTTGTAAATCGAGGTTTTTCTCTTTTTTTTTCAAAAATTTCATTAATCTTAAAACCATAAAAACGAAATAACCAGTCCGCTTGATACAATCGATGTTCGCGCATCAATGGAGGGGAAAGAGCTGGAAGTCGAGAGTCAGCAAATTGAATTGGACTATAAGCTGAATAATAAACGCGCCTCAGGTGATATTTTTGGTAAAGATGTAGAGAGGTAGTCAATAAAGAATGATCCGTACTGGGAGTTGCACCTACAATCATTTGAGTCGACTGTCCTGCTGGCGCATATCGAGGAGCGCGAGAAGATTTTTTTCTCTCTTCTTTGGATTCTTTAATTTTAGATTCCAATTGCTCCATCGATGTTTCGGTCGACTGAATCGTTTTTTCCGGAGCCAATTGATTTAGATCTTCTTGAGTAGGAAGTTCAATATTCACACTGACTCTGTCTGCATAAAGCGCTGCCTTCTCAAGAAGTTCTTTAGAAGCCCCAGCGACTCCTTTAAGATGAATATATCCTGAAAAGAGATGCTGCTCGCGTAAACTTTTAGCGACTTGAATCAACTGTTCCATCGTATAATCGGAACTTTGAATGATTCCGGAGCTCAAAAAAAGCCCTTCTATATAATTTCGACGGTAAAAATCTAGAGTGAGATTGACAACCTCATCGACTCGAAATCGTGCTCGAGGAACATCACTCGAAATCCGATTGACACAATATTGACAATCAAAAATACAAAAATTCGTGAGTAAAATTTTTAGAAGAGAAATGCATCGACCATCCGGAGCATAACTATGACAAATACCAACTCCTTCGGCATTCCCTATTCCCCCTTTTTGCCGAGATCGTTTTCCACCACTACTAGCACAAGAAGCATCATATTTGGCAGCATCTGCTAGAATTTCAAGTTTGCTTTTAAGATTCATGGATAAATCTCTAGAATTTAAAGTTATTGAAAGAAATTAACTGCAAACTCAATAGGAGTCAATCAGGGCGCTAAAATAAAAATACGTTAAAGAGTGATTTTTTTATTCATATTTTAAAATCAATTGTGAAAAATAAAATATTTTATAAATTCTGATAGATAAAATTCTAAATTTTAAATCTTGTTTTTTTAAATTGAACTGCATATGACCTTGAATCATGAAAGATTCTAATTCATTAGTCACTATCGCTCTAATCCAGATGAAATGTGTAGAGGATTCAAAAGTAAATCTGGAAAACTCCATTGAGAAAATCAAAAGTGCTGCCAAAAATGGAGCAAATATTATTTCTCTTTCAGAACTTTTTCTTTCTCCTTATTTTTGCCAGACAAATGACAAAAAGTTTTTTGAATTAGCCGAAACTATTCCAGGAAAAAATGTAGAAATTTTCTCTAAAATTGCCAAAGAAAATAACATTGTCTTGATCACTTCTCTTTATGAAAAAGAAGATTCAAACTATTACAACACCGCGTGTGTCATAGATGCCGATGGATCTTACCTCGGAAAATACCGAAAAATTCATATTCCTGACGATCCTCAAAACTATTACTCTGAGAAATTTTATTTCTCAGGAGGAAATTTAGGTTTTCCAGTTTTCAAAACAAAGCATGCAACGATCGGCGTTCAAATCTGCTGGGATCAATGGTTTCCTGAAGGGGCAAGATCGCTTGCGCTGCAGGGCGCAGAAATTATTTTTTATCCGACCGCCATCGGTTGGCAAACCGTCGGTCAGGAAGAGCTCGGAAAAGCGGAGCGGGATGCATGGATTACCGTTCAAAGAGGACATGCCATTTCAAATACCGTTTTTGTGGCTGCCATCAACCGCATTGGAAAAGAAGATCACTTAAATTTCTGGGGGAGTTCTTTCGTCGCCGATCCACTTGGCAGAATCCTGAAACAGGGATCAACGAATCAGGAAGAAAATATTCTAATTGAATGCGATTTAAGTCAAATTGCAACAGTCCGCAAAGATTGGCCATTCCTAAGTTGTAGAAGAAAAGATACTTATCACACATGATTTTTTCGATGGGCACTTTGAGCAATCATAATAAATATTTAAAACCATTGTCATCCCCAAGTGTTTTTATCGAGGCTCTCTCTACTCAATAATTAGATGAGCGAGATTCTCGCCGCAGCAAGGAATGAAAACAACATTATGAAAAAATTATTTCCAACAAAATTAAATTCCCTGAAAGATCTCGGCTTTCGAATGCCGGCAGAATGGGAGACGCACGAGGCAACCTGGCTCGCATGGCCGCACAATCCTGATACCTGGCCGGGAGCGATTGAAAAAGTTCCACCGATCTGGATGAAAATGATTCAGGCGATCGCCCCTTATGAAAAGGTGAATCTTTGCGTCAATGATGCAGAAACAGAAAAAAAGGTGCGTCAACAATTGGAGCAAAATGGAATTCGTGAAAATGTTTTTCTGCACCAAATTCCGACGAACGACGCTTGGGCGAGAGATCATGGTCCGGTTTTTCTGAAAAGAGCGATTGATGGAAGAGAAGAGCTCGCTATCACCGACTGGATTTTTAATTCATGGGGAAAAAAATATGGAAAATGGAATTTAGATGATGTCGTCCCAAAAAGAATTTCTGAGAAATTCGATCTCCCTTATTATGAACCTGGGATTGTGTTAGAGGGAGGCTCGATTGACGTCAACGGAAAAGGAACCCTGCTCACTACAGAACAATGTCTTCTGAACAAAAACCGAAATCCACATCTTTCGAAAAATGAAATCGAAGAATATTTAAAAAATTATCTCGGAGTCTCTCATATTCTCTGGCTGGGAGAAGGGATTGTTGGAGATGATACGGATGGCCACATTGATGACATTACCCGCTTCGTCAATCCAAACACGGTGATTACAGTAGTGGAAGAGGATCCTGCGGATGAGAACTATCTTCTCTTGCAGGATAATTTGAAGCGTCTTCAATCGATGAAAGATCAAGAGGGAAACTCACTCAATATTCTGACTCTTCCAATGCCGGGCCCCGTTCTCTTTGAGGATCAACGTCTTCCTGCTTCCTACGCCAACTTTTATATCACAAATGGATCAGTCCTAGTCCCGACTTATCGTCATTCAAATGACGCAAAAGCATTAGAAATTCTGCAAAAAGTTTTTCCGGAAAGAAAAGTGATCGGGATTGATTGTACGAATCTGGTTTGGGGCTTAGGGGCGATTCATTGCGTCACTCAGCAACAGCCAAAGATTTAATATTTTTTATTCCTTTTTTCCCTTTCATTTTTCTAGCTCTATCTCTTTGAAGCCACTAAGTTTTTTTCGACTCATAAAACTAATTATTTAATTCAAAATCGTTAAATCTTTTAATGCCCCTTAAAAACTCACAACTTTTCACCTTTATCGACGATAAATAAAATCAACTGAAATAAAGGAGTTTTTATGCAAAAAAATGGTATTTCACCAGAATGGGTTCGTACTTGTGCTCAAGCTTGTAGCTATCAAACACCTGTTATCTGTAATAATGAGGCAACTAGATTACCTAACAACTTAG
The DNA here is from genome assembly GCA_964595045.1 of uncultured Pseudomonadota bacterium. GTDB lineage: Bacteria > UBA10199 > UBA10199 > JADFYH01 > JADFYH01 > CAZSRQ01. The sequence goes on along the minus strand of CAZQOW010000082.1, from coordinate 1,212 downwards.
AAAAAATCATCGAAGTTATCAACCAAGCTGAATCTATTGCTATTTGCGAACAGGCTTGCAATGGAAGTGATCTGGTAACGCAATTTGTAACTGCTAGTTTTGATGGAAACTATACACAAAAAAATGCTATCAAAACTGGATTTTGGCTGGCGTCAGCTTTAGATGCTTTAAATCAGCTTTCTTGCCCTCAAAAAGCTCCCATACCTGTACCTATTCCAATTCACGAGGCAGTAACTCAACCTGTAACTGTTGAAAGATCGAATTGGTTCTCAGAATACTTTCCTAAAGCCAACAGTTTTTCATTGCCCAGTTTTTCCCTTCCAAGATTGTCAAATAATGAAAAAAGACTCACCCCTATTCGATCAGGGAATTTTGTTGCCGCCACTGGTGGAATGCTAGCTCTCGCTCTCATTATAGGACTATTAATTTTAGTTTGATAAAAATCTCAAGTTGGTCAACCTAGTTTTCTCTTGAAACAGTAAAATCTAATAAAAGTTATGTTTATTTTTGAAACTAAGAAAGATGACTAGTTCAAGTCATCCTAGAATTCGATTCCATTTTTTCTAATAGAGGGGAAAAAGGCAAAGGAATAAAAAAATCAACTACTGAGTAAAAAGTATTTTTTACCACCTGAGTTGGCTCTTGATGACAAGCCAAATCACAAATCGCAGGAATTAGAATCAATAAACCAGCTAATATCATCGGCTCCCCTCTCTGTACTATTCCATTTTTTCTGGATATTTGGACTCTACCACTTAAAATTCGGATCTGTTTTTCTGCATCTTCCACTCTCAAGGCAAAGTGGGCATTACGGGTTAACCTCGCTCCTGCCTGCTCAAAAGGACGGAGCTTGTGGAATAAACCACGTTCCGATTGTCTTACCGCTTCCAATTCGTTTTTACTCAGCAACAGATCTCCATCCACCTCTAACGCTTCTTTAAAATCTATTGTAAAATCATCAAAATGTTTAACAGCCTGACTTCTCAAACGAGAAAGATCCTGGAGTGTTCTCGAAAGTTTTCTTCCATCAAAAGTATCAAAACGGGATACAGTGACAACTCCTCTCTCTATAACTGTTTCCCATCGATTTAATGCAATCTCAGTATTGATAATGTTATTGCCTAAATAATAACAATCGACTGAGTTAATTTGGGTGATTTCTATAAAAGAGGGGGGAAGTCGAAACTCACATTTGCGAATATATCCGATCCA
>CAZQOW010000081.1:0-9781 GCA_964595045.1 uncultured Pseudomonadota bacterium | reverse complement strand
AAGAACATTCTCTACAATCCTTTTGCAACGAAGCGCTGAGATTTCGATCTCTTTGATATCCTGATAAACCTGAGATTCTTTCGTCACTTGCTTAAGCGCCAATTGAGCGAAGGCAAGAATGGCACTGAGCGGATTGTTGATTTCATGTGCTACCCCTCCCGCCAAAGTTCCCATCGCTGCCATTTTTTCCGATTGGATTAATCTCGCCTGAAGATTTCTTTCCTCGCGAATATCATGATATTGAACAATATATAGATCAAGATCACTTCTCTTCCCTTTGAGAGGGTAGCTTGCCGCCTGATATTCCCGATCATCTGAGAATTTTTGTATCCGTGAAAGAGTCGGTTTTTTGCTATTTAACGTATTGTGGAGTGGACATCCTCCACAAGGAGATTCACGGTTTGCAAAAACTTTATAGCAGGCTTTTCCAATCAACTTTCGGACATCTTCTTGAATGACGTCTGCTAATGCAACATTGGCTCTTTGAATGGTATATTCCTTGTCGACAATCATCACCGGATTCAGAATCGCGTCAAAGGTCGATTCCCAGATATATTTTGCTCTTTCAACAATTTGAAGTAGGTTTTTTAATTTGGCTGGACTTAAAGCAGAAGGAAATTTGAGCCGCTTTTTCTTCAATTGCTTTTTTCCCCCCATCATAATTTTCAACCCTTCTTAACCGAGAGAGTTTTACTTAATCTGGAAATGCTATAATCTTCTGTTGAATGAGTTTTGTGGGGGATTTGAAAAACTTTACTCTATAAATTTTAGCTTAAGTTGAGAGAAAGTGTCATCTTCTATTTTAACTTTATTTAACAATTTTATTAACTCATTCACTTTAAGTGATTTTATTTAAAGAACATCCGTCGTTGTAGGGACGATCCCCCTGTGGTCGCCCTAAAAATGTTGGGAATAACGCATACGTTAATGACAACTCCAACAATAAGGGCGACCACATGGGATCGCCCCTACAAGATCATTTTCTCCTATTTCAAGGAACCACGATTGACAATCTTACCCCCTTCCGCTACTTTCGAAACCCTTATGAAACCCCACACTTATAAAGAGGCAGGCGTTGATATTACCGTCGGCAATCAATTTGTCGATCAGATCAAACCGCTGATAAAAAAAACAGACCGCCCGGGGGTTTTATCCTCCATTGGCGGTTTTGCCGGTCTTTTCTCACTCAAAAAGCTGCAGATTGAAAACCCGATTCTTGTTAGCACCACGGATGGAGTCGGAACGAAGTTGAAACTAGCCATCGATGAAAAAAGTTATCTCGGAATCGGCCAGGATTTGGTTGCGATGTGTGTGAATGACTTGCTCTGTGTTGGAGCAGAACCACTCTTCTTTTTAGACTATTTCGCAACCGGAAAACTGAACCCCGAAATTGCGGTTGAAGTGGTTAAAGGAATCACTCAAAGCCTTCAATCAATTCAGTGTGCCCTTTTAGGGGGGGAAACCGCGGAAATGCCCGGTCTTTATCAAAATAATGACTTTGATCTTGCAGGCTTTACGGTTGGGGTGGTGGACGAAAGTAAAATGATTGATGGAACTCAAGTGAAACCTGGCCAAACTATCATTGGGATTTCTTCCAGTGGCGTTCATTCGAATGGTTTTTCATTGGTCAGAAAAATCATTCAAGATAAAAACTTGAAACTCGATCAGATTTATTCCCCTTTAGAGATTCCTTTAGGTGAAGCACTTTTGGTTCCCACTAAAATCTATGTAAATTCTGTTCTGGCACTTAAAAAAGAGTTTCCGATTTATGGAATTGCTCATATCACCGGTGGAGGATTACTTGAAAATCCACCCCGTGTTTTTTCAAAAAGCTGCCGCGCGTTGATTCAAAAAAATTCCTGGGAAAAATTGCCGATTTTTACTCTTCTTCAGGAAGCAGGTTCACTTGAAGAAGAAGAGATGCTCAGAGTTTTTAATTGTGGCATCGGACTTCTCTTAATCGTTGAAAAATCAGATACCCACAAAATAATTTCTCGGCTAAGCGTTCTGGGAGAAAAAGCATTTGAGATCGGGGAAATATTGGAACGAACTGAGAATCAAGCGTCCATTTCTTTTGTCAATTAATCACCTCTTATCAAGAGGAAAGTTTATCTTATGCCTCTTCGAATCGGAATACTCGCTTCAGGAAATGGAACCAATCTTCAGGCAATCATTGATGCAATTGAAAACAAACAGTTAGATGCCTCGATTGAAATCGTTCTTTCCGATCAGCCCAATTCCTACGCTCTTCAACGAGCGAACAAACACAATATTTCTTATCAATTGATTGAAAGAAAAAACTATCCTGACAAAAAAACTTTTGAAGAGGAAATGATCAAAAATCTTCTGAGTAAAAAAGTTGAATGGGTGGTTCTTGCCGGATTCATGCGACTTCTTTCCCCTTTCTTCATCCGAGAATATTCTGAGCGGATTCTGAATATCCATCCTTCCCTACTTCCTGCTTTTCCTGGTAAAGACGCTGTCAAACAGGCCTATGAATATCCTGTCAAAATCACTGGATGTACGATTCATCTCGTCGATGAAGGTTGTGATACCGGACCAATTATTGCGCAAGAAACCATTTGCATTGAAAATGAAGATACACTTGAAAGCCTGACCGAAAAAGTTCATGAGAGAGAGCACCAACTTTATATTAAAGTTTTACAATGGATCAGCGACAATCGAGTTGAAATCAAGGGAAGAAAAGTATTATTAAAATAAATGATGAGACAAATTGTTTTTTGGAGCGCACATCGTGCGCACCTACAATCGGAAATTTATAAAATGAAAAAAATATTCAGCTTTACCTTGTTTTTTTTACTCATTCTTTTTTCTTCTAAGTCATGGGCGAGGCCAACGATAGCGATCGGAGCCTTTGGGGGTGGAAGTTTTCAATTGGTGAATACTTTCCCCGATCTTGATCCGGGTACCGGGGGTGGAATTTCCTTCGAATATCGTTTTAATCAACATTGGGGAATTGAAACTGCTCTTTCGGTTTTTGATTATGATGGAAAAGGGGGATCTCAAGGGGATAGCGGAATCCTTCTACTCAACGTTCCAGATGTAAAATTGAAATTCTATTTCTTTTCACAAGAGCATAAAATTGACCCGTATGTCAGTGCCGGATTGGGATTAAGTGTTTTAACCGATGGTCGTCTCCATGACAATTCGGGCGGTGTTGGGCTGGGAGCCAATGTCGCTTTAGGAAGTGATTTTTATATTAATCATTGGGTTTCTTTCGGGATAGAAACCGAATTTCGCAGTATCGGTTTGATTCGAAGCAATTCGCAATCTTCGGCCTTGGTGTTTTTGGCTGCGTTGGGAAATTTCACTTTTCATTTTCGTTAAAAAATCATGTCCGATAAAGTCTGTGACATTCTAATTGTTGGTTCTGAATTAAGCGGTTTGATCACCGGCGCTTTTTTGGCGAAGAGAGGATTGTCTGTCACCGTTTTGAATCCAGATCAGGATGTCGAAACAAAAGAGAAAAACATCCAACCAAACCTGATTTCCCATCTGGGAAGTAAACTTTTTAAAACTATTTTAGGAAGACTCGCCATTGCCGACTCCGAACTCGGAATTGTTCATCGCTACGAAACCCCTTATCAGGTGGTTCTTCCCAAGAATCGAATTGATGTCACCATCCAACGAAACAATTTTTATCGTGAACTAAAAAGAGAGTTCTCTGATCAGGCCGATTCGATTCGATCTTTCTACTTAAGTCTCGACGAACTGGATCATTCGCTTAACAGCCAAGAGCTTCAAGATCTCATTCTTCCCCGTGGAATCATGGCTCGCTTCCGTTTTTCGAAATTTATCAAGGAAAATCATCTGAATTTAACCATGTCCGATTGGTTACAAACTTTTAATTTGAATGGAGAGGTCAGTTCTTTTATTGAAGCGCAGCTGAAATTCTTGAGTAATTTCCATTCAAACACCCCATTTTCCTATCCTCTCGCGAAACTGCTCGCGAACGAAAACAGCGTTTTGTTTGATTTAAAAGGGGGAATCGGACAACTCAAAAAATTGTTTTTGAATAAAATTGAGTCATTTTCTGGAAATATCCGAAACGACATCAAGCTTGAAAATATATTGCTGGAGAAAAGAAAAGTAAAAGGAATCAAATTGGGCGGATTTGAAGGTTTTATTGGATGTCGATACCTCCTTTGGAATCAACCGAGTCACCAAATATCTTCCTCGATTCCGCAAACGTTATTCGGCCGATGGTTCAAATGGACTTTGAGAAAAATAAAACCGAAATATTCAAGATTCAGCATTCAATATGAAATTGATGCAGATGTAATCCCTGTCGGAATGAAAAATAATGTCTTATTTGTAAAAGATCCTCATCAGCCGCTTCTCGGATCAAATTTTTTTCATCTTCATCTTTATCATCCTTCTAAAGAAGAAAACGACAACTTTGAAAAAAGAACTTTAAATGTCACCTATTTGCTCGAATCAAATGCCTTGGAAAAAGAAGAATCTTTCTTTGAGTCGATTCATCAAGAAATTACCACCTATCTTCATCAATTGATTCCGTTCAGTGAGGATCGAATCTCTCTCACTTTTCCAAAACAGGAGCTAGAAAATAACCCTGATTTTCTTTTTCCATTAGAAGAATCTGACTTTGTGATTTTTAAGAAAAATGCAATGCAGCATCCGATTTATGAAGATCAGGTAAAATCTTTTCAAAACCTTTTCCCCTTTTCCCATCGAACTATTTTTAAAAATCTGATTCTTACTGGTCCTGAAATTCTGGCTTCACTTGGATTTGAAGGGGAGTTTTTACTTGGATTAAAAACCACGGATATGGTCTGGGAAGATTTTGAAAAAGCGAAAAAAGTGGTCCGCAAAAAGAAAACGGCTTAAAACAATTTGAATCCGATATAAATTCCCATTCCTATCGCGACAGATGTTTTCATAAAGGTTGCAATCACTCTCGAGAAAAAAACCCCGAAAGCGGATTGGAGTGCGATCTCCAACTTCTGAGTCATTATCAGCTCATAAACAAATGCCCCGAGAAATGTGCCGAGCAAAAGTCCCAAAAAGGAGCCAATCAAAAACACCGGAACACCCACAATGGCACCTATAATCCCTCCAGCGATCGAGGCAATGATCGCTCCGGTTGAAACATTCATTTTTTTACCGCCGAGAATGCTGACAGCAAACTCAAGCAGTTCTCCCAAAATCGCAGCAATTACTAGAATAAAGACCACCCAAAAATCCGAAGAACCTGGTTTAAAGTCAAAAAAGATCGAATAGAGAAAAGCTCCCGCGGCAATGATCCAGGTGCCGGGCAATCCGAACAAGACAAAAATAATTCCGATCAAAATCAGCAAAAACAAAATCGTTTTTGGAATCAAGAGTAAAAAAATTTTCATAAAAGCTTGAAACTCCTTCGATGAATAGGAGAAATTCCAGATTGCTGAATCTCTTCCCGATGTTTTTTAGTTGGATAACCTTTATGAACTGAAAAACTGTAATCCGGATACTGTTTTTCAAGCTCGATCATTAAACGATCTCTAGTCACTTTGGCAATAATCGAAGCAGCTGCAATGGATTGGCAATGTTGATCTCCCTTGATGACCGGTTTTTGGGGAGAAAATTTTGGAACCGGATACATTCCATCCACCAAAAGAAAATCAGGAGCGACAGAAAGCTTTATCACCGCCTGTCTCATCGCCTCTAACGACGCATGAAAAATATTAACCCGATCGATCTCCTCTACCTCAACTATTCCTATTCCAAAACTAATCGCAACAGCTTGGATCTGATCGAACAATTTTTCCCGAGTTTCAGCTTTTAATAATTTGGAATCTTTGATTCCTTGAATCGGATGAGGATAAGGAAGAATCACCGCTGCCGCAATCACTGGGCCTGCCAAACAACCACGTCCTACTTCATCCGTTCCGGCAATCAATGAAAAATTATTTTCCCTTAATTTTTGTTCATAGAAGGAAGGAGACACTTCAAATAGAGAGTTGAAGTGATGCATTGGAAAAGAGAGACAGATTTAAAACCAACGAACCAATTATTTTTAATTATGAAGATCTTTTTGAGAAAACACTAAATTGTTTCCGATGAACCAGGGGAAGTTGCTGGTAAAACTTCTTCTAAAACCGGTTTAGCTACCAGAAAACTTTTCTGAACTTCGGTAATTCTTGCTTTTTTACCTGAAAGATTTCGTAAGTAATAGAGTTTTGCTCGACGAACTCGACCAGAAGTCAGCACTTCAATTCGATCAATGGAAGAAGCATAAACAGGAAAAACTCTTTCAATTCCAACTCCGTAAGAAACTTTCCGAACTGTAAAAGTTGAACTAATTCCGTTGTTATGTCTTTTGATTACCACCCCTTCAAAAAGCTGAATTCGCTCTTTTTCCCCTTCGATGATTTTACAGTATACGCGAACTACATCTCCCGCTTTAAAATGAGGGATTTTTACCTGGGGCAAATTATCACGACAAATTTTTTGTAATAAATTCATAGATCACCTTATTTTTTTATTTCGTTTCCCCATCTTCTAATAAAAGATGGAAATAATAGTAGGGTGGCATGCATATCAACTTCGCTTTTTATTGTCAAACAGATGAATGATTTTTTGTATTTCTTCTGGATATTGATATTTTTCTAATAGATCTGCTCTTTTTTGAACCGTTTTTTCCACCGCTTTTTCTAGCCGCCATCGCCTGATTTCTGAATGATTTCCAGAAAGTAAAACCGCCGGAACCGGTCGATCTCTAAACAGTTCTGGTCGCGTATAATGAGGATATTCAAGTAATCCTGTTTCAAAAGATTCCTCTTCAAGAGAAACCGCTTTCCCAATCACCCCCGGAATGAGGCGAATCAGGCTATCCATGACGGCAAGAGCCGGAATTTCTCCTCCGGATAACACATAATCACCCATCGAAATCTCCTCATCGATCACTTCATCAATCACCCGCTGATCAATCCCTTCATATCGGCCACAAACAAATAATATTTCTTCGGAATTTGAGGAAAGTTCTTTCACCTTTTTCTGGTTCAGTAAACTCCCCTGACAGGAAAGATAAATTACCTTTCCATTTTTATGAGAAGAACGAATCGCCTGAATCGCCTCAAAAAGTGGCTCTGGTTTAAAGACCATCCCCGCACCTCCACCGTAAGGAATGTCATCGACTGTATGATGTTTATCAGTTGTCCATTTTCTTAAATCATGAACCCGGCACTCAATCAGCTTTTTTTGAATCGCTTTATGGACAAGACTCTGGGAAAGATAAGAATCAAAAAATTTTGGAAAAATCGTTAATAAATCAAATACTTTTACCATGTTTTTAAAGTAATCCTTCTGGCAGAGTAATCACGATTTTTTTTTCATGGGTATGGATCTCTTTTAAAGTTTCTGGAGTCATCGGGATTAAAATCTCATCTATTTCATTTTCAACAATCAAAATTTCAGAAGCTCCATAATTATCGACCCGTTTAACCATCCCCATTTTTTCTCCCTCAGAGGAATAAACCTTCATTCCTATCAATTCAAAAATGTAAACTTCCCCTTTTTCTTTTTTAGGTAATTTTTCAGTCGGGAGAAATGCTTCTTTCCCTTTCAACTCTAATACTGCTTCAGGGGAATGATATCCTTCAAAATAAATGATCAGAAATTTTCCTTGCTTTTGAAGAGATTTAATCGCAAAAAGTTCAAATGAAAAACCCACCTTTACATAAAGTTGGCGGGTTTTTTCTAAAGCTTTAGATTCCGGATTATAAAGAAGAAATTTTACCGCTCCACGCACACCCCAAGCAGAGAGAATTTTTCCTAAGGGAGTAAAATCAGTTTCCATGTAATGGGAGGTTGTTTTACTCAATGATTTCTAAAACAGATCTTTTGCGGATTTTGGTCGAGGCGGCTCCGAGAATAGTTCGTAATGCTCGTGCTGTTCTTCCCTGTTTTCCAATCACTTTACCCAAATCTTCTTTTGCGACTTTCAACTCAATGACTGTGGTTTGCTCACCTTCAATCTCAGTCACTAATACTTCTTCAGGCTTATCTACTAAAGCTTTCGCCATTTCGGTAATCAATTCTTTCAAACTCATGAAACACCTCCTATTCAACAATCCATACAAACAATATTTAAGGTAAAAATTTGATTAAGCGACTTTTTCTTTATTTTTTTTCAAAAGCTGACCGACGGTATCACTGGGTTGAGCCCCTTTGCTAATCCAGTAGGCGATTCGATCTCTTTTCAATTCGCATTTTTTGGTCGGATCTTTTGGGGCATAAGTTCCAACAATTTCAATAAAACGACCGTCTCTTTTTGATTCTTGATCGGCAACGACGATTCTATAAAATGGTTTTTTCTTGGCGCCATATCTTGCCATTCTGATTCTTACCATTGCATCTCCTTTAATTGATTGAGGGTTTTCACCTCATAAATCTTGATAACTGTTTAAAACCTTTCATCAAACCAAATTTTCCTAAACGATCCATCATTTTTTTCATCTGATCGTATTCTTTGATTAAACGATTGACGTCTGATACTTCAGTTCCACTCCCTTTTGCAATCCTTAATCTTCTACTTCCATTCAAAATCTTGGGATGAATTCTCTCTTCTTTAGTCATGGAGGATAAAATCGCCTCCTTTTTTTTCAGATCTTTTTCTACAGCTCCAAAATCGACATCCCCTTTTAATTTGCTGACTCCGGGGATCATTCCAGCGATCTTTTCCACGGACCCCAATTTTTTCATTTGGGACAACTGTTGTTGAAAATCAAAGAGGGTAAATCCCTTTTTTAAAACCCTGGTCGTTAACTCTTTTGCCTGTTCGAGGTCAATCTTTTCTTGAGCCTGTTCGACGAGGCTTAAGATGTCACCCATCCCCAAAACCCGGGAGGCCATTCGTTCGGGATGGAACGGTTCCAATTCTTCAACTTTTTCGCCCATCCCTATGAAATAAATAGGTTTTTTTATAACATAACGAAGAGATAAAGCGGCTCCGCCGCGCGCATCTCCATCCATTTTTGTAAGAATCACTCCATCGATTGGGATTGTTTCATTGAACCGATTCGCAACATTAACTGCTTCCTGACCAGTCATCGCATCGGCTACAAAAATAATCTGTTGAGGCTCCACTTTTGATCGGATTTTTCCTAACTCTTTCATCAAAAGATCATCGATATGAAGACGACCAGCTGTATCAATAATCACCGTATCGTAACCATGATCGATCGCATATTTTTTCGCCTCTTTGGCGACTTTGACAGGATCATCTTTCTCTCGAGTTGGATAAACAGGAATTTCAAGCTTTGCCGCCAAAATTTTCAATTGTTCAATCGCTGCCGGGCGATACACATCGGCTGGAACTAGATAGGGATATCGTTTCAGCTTGTTTTTTAGATAGAGTGCCAACTTGGCAGCGGTAGTCGTCTTTCCAGAACCTTGCAAACCGACTAGAAGGATAATTACAGGAGGTTTGAAAGAAAGGTTTAAGGTTTGAGAATCTCCCAAAACTTTAATCAATTCTTCATGAACAATTTTAACGAATTGTTGCCCAGGAGTCAGCGATTCGAGAACATCTTGTCCTAAAGCGCGCGCACGAACTGCCTCAGTAAATTCTTTTACCACCTTAAAGTTAACATCAGCTTCAAGGAGTGAGAGACGCACCTCTCGAAGTGTCTCTTCAATATTTTTCTCATTTACACGGCCGTAACTACGAACTTTATCCAGCACTTTTCCCAATTTTTCAGTTAATTGATTAAACATAATTTTCGGTTTCTGTAACCCAACTTGCTATCAGCCGTCAAAT
>CAZQOW010000080.1:0-9801 GCA_964595045.1 uncultured Pseudomonadota bacterium | reverse complement strand
CGCTATTGCTCCGTCAGCTCCCTCCCATCCAAATGCAGAGAATAATCCTGCGATCGGAGGGATTTATAGCGTTTACGGCGTTAATCCTCGAGGTCGTGGTAGTTATCGTGGCATAGTCACCGTTACAAAACAGGGCGATCAATATCTTTTTCATTGGCGCGTTGGGAATATATACGATGGGGTTGGTACTTTAAAACAAAATACTCTTACCGTTGAATGGGGAACTGCACAAGCCCGAGTCGGTGTCGTTACCTATACATTAGAATCTAATGGAACTCTGCAAGGAACCTGGTTTATGGATAGCGATCCAAATGGAATCGGAAGAGAAACTTTGACTCCACAAAGAAGATAAGTTTTCTTACCGCTTTAACTTTCTTCAACAGATATTATTCGTTACTTTCAATTTTTATTTGGAAAGTAACGAATCTATTCAATCACTTCATTCATCATTTCTTTACATTTTGACCCATCTTTTTCTTGCTTAAAAAGGAAGTCGCACCTTGTCAAAACGGCTTATTTGACATCCGCAAAACCACTGCCTCATAATGATAGAAAGGATTAGCTGTGATAGAAATCCACTTTATATAAAGGAGGAGTTATGAGCAAACAAGACGAAATTTTCATGAAAAGAGCAATCGCTCTGAGCGAGAAGGCAGGAATTACCGAAAAAACCGGAGGCGTTTTCGGCGCAGTTATCGTTAAAGATGGAAAAATCATCGCCGAAGGATACAACCAAGTTCTCAAGCATAACGACCCAACCTGGCATGGTGAAATGCAGGCTATCCGCGAGGCTTGTCATAAATTAGGAACCCCGCATTTGAAAGGTTGTGTGCTCTATACCAGCGCTGAGCCTTGCCCGATGTGCTTATCCACCGCTTATTGGGCTCATATTGACCAGATTTATTATGCGGCCAATATTGAAGATGCGATGAAATATGGTAACTTTCAGGATGTCGGGATTTACTCCGATCTCAAAAAAGATCCTAAAGATCGAAGTATTAAATGCACAGAGCTTTTGAGAGAGGAAGCAACCAAGGTCTGGAAAAAATTTGCACAAATGCCCGATCGTGCACAATACTAAGATCGTTTGGTTGATCAAAAATTTCTCCTGTGTAACCAAAAGTAGAGTTGCACAGGAGCTTATTGATTCTACTTCTCTATTAAAGAAGTCTCTTACTAATAAATATTTTCCCCCTCCGATATTTAGAACGGTTTTTTTATTTCATAAATTTAAAAAGAAAAAAGAGTTTAAGAATTGGAAAAAAACTCTGAAAAAAAGAGTAGAATTGATTTACATTAACAAATCAAACTAGTTTACATTCACTAAAGAAAACCTAACTTCCTTTATGACATCTCAAAACTCTTCTTATAAAATTTATCTTCTTTTAACCGTGACCGTTTTAATTTGGGGACTCAGCTGGCCCGTCAATAAAATTGGGTTACAATATATGCCTCCTCTCTGGTTTGCTACCTTTCGTGTTTTTCTCGGTGCCTTGAGTCTATTTGGTTTGGTAGGCGCTCTGAGAAAATTAAAAATCCCCCATCGAAATGATTACCCTCTTATTTTAATTATTGGAATTCTGCAGATTGGCTTGTTTATGCTTTTTCTCAATTTGGGATTAAAAGAGGTTCCTTCTGGACGTTCCGCTATTTTAACTTATACCACTCCTCTTTGGGTGATGCCGATTGCTATTCTCTTTTTTCATGAAAAAGGATCTTTTTTAAAATGGTTAGGTTTTTGTTTGGGAATGGGAGGGGTCATTGTTCTATTTAGCCCTTGGAGTGTCGATTGGACGAATCATAGAATGTTGTGGGGGAGTGCAGTCTTGTTATTAGCGGCGATTTGCATGTCGATTCCCATTTTGTGTGCGAGAAACATGCGCTGGTATTCTTCACCCCTTGAACTACTCCCATGGCAGTTACTTTTAGGAACCATGATTCTCTTTATATTAGCATGCTTCATCGATCCTCATCCGATTATTGAATGGAATAAAAATCTCTTTTTGAGTGTCGGATATACGGCGATCTTTTCCACTGCATTTGGTTATCTGGGAACGATTACTCTCAGTAAAGAACTTCCTTCGATTACTACATCCCTTGGATTTCTTGGAATTCCGGTAGCTGGATTGGTTTTTTCTGCTCTATTACTCCATGAGCCGATAACAACGACTTTGATTATTTCCGGAGTGTTGATTTTAAGTGGATTGGTTTCAGTGGCACTTGCTAAAAAAGTCTAAGGAGTCTCCGTCCGCATTTCTCTGTACTTCACTTATTCATCCACAATCAATTTTTCGACCTCTCCGGCCGCCTGCTCTCCTGCATAGATTGCTCCTTCCAGATACCCACACCAATCCTTTGCAATATCTGATGCAGCCCAGATCAATCGCTGAAATTGTGGAAGATGTTTTCCACCCATGGCAGATCCTAATTCAGTCCAAACTCCTGGTGTAAAATGACAACCATGCCCTCCGCGGGTAAATGGTTCTTCTGCCCAATCCATTTCAATATATTCAAGACAATGCAGAGCTTTTTTTCCAAACGCTTTCGCCCAGGTTTGAAGAACCGCCTTCTGTCTCTCTTTTTTTGATTTTTGATTCCATTCGGTTGCCCGACTCGCTGTTAAAAATCCAAGTAGAACTCCAGGAGCCCCTTCAGGACCACTATTATCATAGGTAAAGGTTTGTGGACCTTGATATGAGATTCCGTTTCCAGACCACCCCTCTTCTCTCCAGAACGGCGTTTCGTAAACTGCCTGCACCTTCATCGCATTTCCGGTCTGCAGAGCCGCAAATGCACGATACAGATCCGCTGGCAAAGAGGGTGAAAATTTTAATCGAGGAGTTAACTGCGGTGGAAGAGAAATAATCGCTGCTTTTGCATGAAAAACCATCTCTGAAGTTTTTACCAAAACCTCTTTTTCATTCTGTTTAATTTCGAAAACTGGAGAGTTCAATTTCAAACGATCACCCAGTTTTTCTGCAAGTCTCTCTGCGACGAGTTGGGTTCCACCGTTCACCCGAAAAGCTTGGGCTCCGCCAGTCGCCCAGGGAGGAAGTCCGTGACTTGTTTTTAGAAAGTAAAGCATTTGCAGAAGAGAGATCTGTTCTGGTTCAGTCGAAAATCCTTGATTTGTCATGAAGCGGAAAAATTGTTTTGCAACATTTTCTGTCAGTTCATTTTCCAACCAAGATTGAAAGGTGATCGAGTCAAATTTCTCAGCTTGAGGCGATTTATAAGGGGTAAGCGGAGAAATTTTCATCAGCATCTTCGAGAGCTTTTTTAATACTTTTTCAATTTCCGTTTGAACTTTTTTGGGTTGTTTTAATTCTTTGACCAAGCAGCTTGCAGGATTCGATTGATAACGGGCAGTTTTGCCGTTCAATGAAAGAAAATTATCGCCACTGCTATAAGCCTGATAAAGTTCTAACCCCAATTCTTTCACCAAGTTCATCATCCGCTTTTGGATAGAAGCGATATATTGCCCCCCCAACTCTAATCTCATGGGATGAGAAGTCCCCAATACTTTATCGAGAGTTCTCCCTCCCACTCGACTCCGTCCCTCCAGAAGAAGAATTTTAAATCCTTTTTTGGATAGTCGGTAGGCAGCATTCAAGCCGGCATAGCCGGCTCCGATGATAATCACATCTTCCATATTTTGATTTGATCTCCTAATTTTCTCAACTCTCCACTAAAGTGAATAGGGAGAAAAAATCTTATCTCTAACTCTTTGCACTCATCATCGAATAAGAGTCTTTTATAAAATAGGTTAGCAGAATCGAAATCATGATAAAGAATGGGAATACCCATAAATAGGTGAAAAAAGTTTTTGAAGCGGTAGTGATAAACAGATAAGGGAGAAACATCATTGCAGTATTGAACAGGAATACCCCGGTATTCGTGACACTGAGCGCTACTCCTCTCGTTTCATTCGAGGAAATTTCGCTGACGATGGTGTAAATCAGCATCGATCCAGAAAGGAGAAAACCGATGAAAAATGAAATAGTTTTAATCGGGATAAGCGTATTGATTTGAAAATGAGGAAGATAAATTCCGAGAAGCAACATCATATTTCCAACAACCAAACTCATAAAAACAACCACCACTCTTGATTTGACCACGTTCGATAACCAACCCAAAATTGGAGTTCCAATTCCGATCCCGGCGAAAATCATTCCGCTGATCATGAGAGAATCATCGATTCCAACGGAATAATAATTTTGAATCTGGGTGTACCAAAATCCTCCGTAAGCCATCAAAATTCCAAAAGAGCTTGCTGTAGCAAGTGCGCAAAGCCAAATCTGTTTGTTTTTGAGAACCACCGATAGGGAAGCTTTCAGTGAACCTCCTTCTGCCATCTTATAACCTGCTGGAGATCTCACTATAACAATGGTCAAAACGAATAAGACAAATCCAAAAATGAACAGATATTGGTAGAGCTGATTCCAGCTAATCACCTCTAATTGATGAACAAAAACATAATGTATAAAACCGCTCAAAACACAGGAAAGAGTTTGAGTGAGTCCAAACATAATCGGGAATTTTTTTTGTGGAAACCATTGCGAAATCATCACCCCTGCTGCAATGAAAGCGAACGATCCACCAATCCCTTGAATTAAATTCGAGAGTGAAAAGAGAATGAGACTGTTTGAAAAAGAGATGAGGATGTTGCCCAGTGCGAGCAATCCAACTCCGGCGCTGATCACAAGGCGTGGGTTGAATTTGTCGAGTAGATATCCTGCTGGAATTTGCATACAGGCGAATCCAACGATAAATGCTCCGACTGCAATCGAGGCACCAACGTCACTTGCATGAAGAGAGGTTTTTATAGCGGTGGCAAATACTGCAGAAGCGGTATTCAGACAAAAAGAGTAAATGACAAACAGAGTCACGACAAACCAGACAACGAGACCGTTGATGGTATTCTTCATCTCCCCTCCCCCTTTTTTAAAATGTATAATTTGTAAATTGTAAAGTTAAACTAGGAATTGTCCAAGAGGTTTTTTAAATGAGAAATCTTTTGCCTACTTGTAGGGGCGAATCTTGTATTCGCCCTGATTACATGGAGTCCAAAATTATTTTAGCTATAAGTAACATTTGTTAGGGCGAATACAAGATTCGCCCCTATAACAATGTGGGTTGATAGGTTAAACCCTTTTCGGCAATCGAATTTTTTCTACTTGATTCAATAAAGCGAGATAAACGGATGCGGAACTTCCTTTTTCTTTGAAAGGATTATAGAAAATAGCTTTAATTTCTTCTTTCGTAATCTTTTCAGCCATCAAGGCGTAAAACAACCGATCTCCCAGCATATATCCCAACGCATGAGTTGCTCCAAAAAAAAGAGAGTGTGGATGACTCATTACCTCCGTCGAAGTGATCATTTTTTTCTTTCTCTCTCTTTTTCGATGTTCGAGAACGAGATGGGCAATTTCCACTTCAAGTGCGCGGTTCGGAGGGATCGGACGATCGGTATCCCTGAAATAAACAATCAATTTTTTAAAATCGGAATCGTGCAAACATTTTCTTTTATGATTGATGATTTTTGATCCGAAAAAACCGAGCGCTTCATGAAGAACATTCGCATAAAAGGCATCGGCTGGATCTCTTTCAAATTCATCTCCTGCGCAGAGATGACGGATAAAATGCGAAACTTCTTCGGCAATATGATTCAAAGATAAACTTCCCAGATAGGCGATTTTCTTTTTTGGAATGTAATAAGATTCTCCTGCAGAAATCTGATTTTTGATTCTTTTAATATCTCTTTTGTTGAAATAGCTGTCATCCCGAAGTCGCTTTAAAAAACTTAAATCACCGCAAGTATAAATTTCAACTTCGTCTTTGGAGGATGGGAGCTCAATCTCGAGAAAATTTGCAATCCTATCGGCAAGCTCCAGAAAACTGTGTTTTGCATCGGCAAAATCGATTTCCCCTTCTTCATGTTCCAGCCAGTTGAGATAACTCTGTTGCCAGATGATCGGTGGGGTGTTCATGAGGCAAAAACTGTTTTCATTGATTCGAACAATCTCCGCATTTTCTTCCATTTCAAGTTCTGCTAATTTCCAATAAATTCGCTCGGAATTTTGATAAATCAGCAATTCTTTTTTCTTCTCCCCTTTTTTAAAAAGTCGGTGAAGTTCTGAAGGGAGATGCTCATTCGCAATATGAAGATCTCCGATAAAAACAATGAGTTTGCGATCAGGATTTTTTTTTAAGATTCGGTAAAGTGTTTCTGCGCAAGCATGATCACGTGCCTTTAAAGTCGCTTTTCCACGGGTTGCTGATTCTACTCCATAAAGAGGGAGATGATGATATTTAGCAAAATCAAAAATCGGTTGAAAGTTCTCCCATAAATCGAAATACCATCGTCGCTTGAGATGAATTTTTTCGAGAAAAGTTTTTTCACTGATCTCATCTTTCAAAAACTGATTGATAAATTTCTGATATTTTTTGTGAATTAATTCGAGCGCAATCTGAAATTCAACATTCGACTCATTAAGAATTTTCAAAATTCTTAAGAATCCTCTCTGGGACTGCTTATTCGTATGATAATCTCCAACAAAAATAATATCTGCTTGGCTCAAAGCCTCCTGAAGTTCTTCTACCGTTGAAATATGATCATAACTTGAAGTACGTTTATAATATTCTTTTCGATATTTTTTGAATCCTCTCTCTTGTACCAAAATTGAGTTTTCAATAATTTTCTGATTTTGGCGAAAAAGTTTTTTTTGAAGAATCAGAAGCTCTTCTCGAGGAGAAATGGAAGAAGACGTTAGGGTCATGCCGAAAATTCTATCTTGGCAGAAAAAGAAAGGCAATTTTTCAATCGAGAAACGATCCACTTAAAATTAATTAATGATGGCTATTTAAAATTATTAACTTACAATAAGTTGATTCAATTAAAATCTGAGGGGGGTAAAATGCGAAAATCCATTTTCATCAAGCTGAAAACAATTTTTGTTATTGGATTTACCTTACTATGTTTAGGAGGAATGCAAGCTTGCAAAAATTTATATTCAATTGGAGGAACGATCACCGGTCTTTCAGGAACAGTGGTTCTTCAGAATTCTGACGGTGAAACTCTTACTTCAACCTCTAATGGTGATTTCACCTTCTCAAACCTATTAGTGAACGGATCCAGTTACAATGTGACAGTTTTAACTCAACCCTCCGGACAAATTTGTACCCCTTCAAATAATTCAGGAACTATCAACAATTCAAGTGTGACAAACATTCTTATAACATGCACCAATAGTTATACTGTTGGCGGCTCTCTGTCTAATTTAGGAGATGGCGAATCGGTCATTTTACAAAATAATTCGGGCGATAATCTCACCCTTGCTAGCAACGGAAGTTTTACTTTTTCTACCCCTTTGGCAGAAGGAGCAACCTATAATGTCACGGTTCTCACTCAGCCGACTAACCAAACTTGTATTGTGACCAATGGATCTGGAACCGTTTCGAGCGCGAACATTACAGATGTGGTTGTTACATGCACGAATAACATTACCTATACAATTGGGGGTACTCTTTCTAATTTAGGGGGGAGCGAATCGGTCATTTTACAAAATAATTCGGGAGATAATCTCAACCTTACTAGCAACGGAAGTTTTACTTTTTCAACCCCTTTGGCAGAAGGAGCAAACTATAATGTCACGGTTTTCACTCAACCAAGTCGTCAAATTTGCAGTGTAACGAATGGAACCGGAACTGTTTCGAATGCTAATATCACAAATGTTACTGTCGATTGCGTGACTACAAACCCCATATTATTTGTGACAGCCGCTTCTCATAATGGAAATTTTGGGGGGATTTCAGGTGCAGACAACGTTTGTATGACCGATGCAAATAAACCGTCAGGAGGAACCTATAAGGCCTTTTTAGTAGATGGAACAAATCGTCGTGCCTGCGCCACCGGCAACTGCACCGTGGCGGCTGGTAATAATATCGATTGGGTTCTGGCCCCCAACAAAACTTATTATCGGTCAGACGGCACCACTCCGATTTTGACCACGAACGGAGCTGGAATATTCGTCTTTGGAACTCTCACAAATTCATTTTTAACCTCAGGAACCAATTATTGGACAGGTCTTTTTACAAGCTGGATTACAAGCGCTGCCTGTACAGCCTGGACAAGTAGCTCGGGAGCAAGTATAGGAAGAGTGGGGGTAGGAAATCTTACTAATTCTCAATCAATTTCAGATGCAACTCCTGCCTGTGATGATGGGGGTATGAATATATTTTTGATTTGTGCGGAGCAGTAGTAAAATCTGTTAGAGTCTCCACGTTGCAAAAGAAAAATCTTAAATGATTCGAAAATCCCCTTAAAATCGTTGACGCTCTTCCGTGCGATCTTAAACTTGAAAAAAATGGATCAAAGAACCGCGTGAGATGAGTTAAATAACAGCATGTAAGACGGGTTGATTAATTTTAGATAACATCCTCTTTTTTTCCTCTTGCCATCCCTTCCCACTTTTCATAAAAACTCTCCATCCAAAAAAAACCAATCAGCTGTTCTTTAGAGAGGAAAAATTCCGATATTTTCTCTTGAAGGCAGACTATTTATCGGGGGAAATCCCCCAGAAAGAGAGAGGGTCATGGGAAATAGTAAAGACAATCTAGTGAGCACCGATTTTACAGAAAAGCAGAAAACAGATGCGTTAGAAGCGATCAAAAATCTAAAAGGGCAATTTAACTTTCTGCTCAGTCTTTCAGCCGATGATCGAAGAAGTTTGGGAAAAGTAAACGATGAGGTAATGGATGCCTGCCGATCTTTTTTAATCGTACTCGAAAAATTTCCTACCTATTTCGCAAAACCGGTGATCGATTTGACAGAAATCAGAAAAGATTTTGAGCTTTCAACCCATTTACAACCGATTTACGAATCTCTTTTAGGACTGACTGAAGCAATCGAAAGCACCTTTATGGCTGCCCGCTCCGATACCTATCGTGGAATTCTTAAGGGGTACGCGTTGGCTCAAATGTTGGCGAAAGACCTCCCCGGAATGGAGACCGCCCTTGAACCTCTTCGAGAGATCTTTGACCGAAAAGGGAGAAAAACCAAAAAAGAGGGGGAAGCTGCCCTTTAAAAATAGGGTTCTGATCGTTTTGATCACCCCTCTCATCGTTGCAATAGGAGCTCTTATCGTTCTGATAAGAGCTCTCCTCTTTTTTATCACTCCTCTTATCGGCTCCCATTGAAACTCTCATCGTTTTGATCGATCTTCTTATCCTTTCGATGCAACCTCTCCTCTCGCGAATAGGAGAACCGATCGTTTTGATCAGAAATTGCATTCCAAAGAGGAGAGCTCTCCTTACTGGAATAGGAATTCTGATCGTAGAGAAGAGATAAGAGTTTGTTTCAAGAATGGTTTTCAAATCCGTCACTAAAAATCCCCTCCCCCTTGAGGAGGGAGGGGGGATTTTTGAAAGAAATCAA
This sequence comes from uncultured Pseudomonadota bacterium, assembly GCA_964595045.1. Classification (GTDB taxonomy): domain Bacteria; phylum UBA10199; class UBA10199; order JADFYH01; family JADFYH01; genus CAZSRQ01. The sequence goes on along the minus strand of CAZQOW010000080.1, from coordinate 365 downwards.
CTGTCGGATTCTAGTCATTTTTTAACGCAACGTTTTATCAAAAAAACCGATATAGATTTATTCCCTTCGGGGACGAGTTGATCAAAAACCCCGCGGCTTGTCACGAGGTCTCTGGTTCAGGGCTTCCCCTCGGGTTTCATATCGTTGATAAATTGGCAGAAAGTAGCAAAAGAAAGATTCTCTATGGCGACAGATCGTATATTTTCCCCTATCCCTATATGGGGTGAACCTCTTCCGGGTAGTTGTGAAGAATTTCCCTCTCCTCGACCGGTGCAATTAAATGAGAGACCCCCTTTAACGGATTTAAATCAACAGCAATGGTTGAGAAATTTGGCTGCTAGATCGGAGCAACGGTTATTAACTTA
>CAZQOW010000079.1:0-9845 GCA_964595045.1 uncultured Pseudomonadota bacterium | reverse complement strand
TCAGAATCGAGAATAGAAATCTTTTCTGAAATCTTCATAAAAATATTTAAATGGATTGGATGTGATACAGTGTAACTTCTAAATCGTATCTATCTCCAGTGAATTTAGTTGCTTGAAAATAATAGGATGTTAAAAATAACCAAATGACACTTCAGGAAATCAGACTTCCAGAACTGGGCGAAAATATTGATACAGCCCAAGTAATCAAGATTTTAACCTCGGTCGGTTCTTCCATCAAAAAAGAACAATCGATTTTGGAACTGGAAACCGAAAAATCAGTTTTTGAAATCCCCTCTTCTTTAAATGGAATTGTTAAAACCGTTCATGTCAAAGAAGGTGAAAAAATCAAGGTGCACGATCTGTTGTTGACGGTCGAGTCAAAAGATCAGCCGATAGACACTCCAGAACAATCTTCAAAATCGATCCAACCGGAAAAACGTGATCCTGTAAGAAAAAGAGAAGAAAATCGTTTCTCCTCTTTTCCCACTCCTGGAAACATCCTGACCTCTCCAACTGTTCGAAAAGTCGCTAGAGAGATGAATATTGATTTAATGAAAGTAAAAGGCTCAGGTTTGAATAGTAGAATTTTAATGGAAGATCTTCTCGACTCTGCAAATTCTGATTCTCACAAAACTTCAATCACTCCGTCGTTTCCAGACTTTTCTAAATGGGGAGCAATAGAACGCAAACCGATGACCAATGTCCGGTTAAAGACGGCAGAACAGGTTTCTAAGAGCTGGAGCTTGATTCCCCATGTCACCCAATTTGAAGAAGTCGATATTACGGAGCTTGAAAATTCGAGAAAAAATTTTCTCAAGCAGTCTGAGAAAATCGGTGGCAAATTGACGATTACCGCGATTCTTTTAAAGATCATCGCTTCTGCCCTGAAAAAATTTCCTCAACTAAATTCCAGCATCGATCCTGAAAAAGAAGAGATCATCCTCAAAAAATATATTCATATCGGAATCGCCGTCGATACCGATCGGGGATTACTCGCCCCGGTGATTCGGAATGTCGATCAGAAAACCATTTTGGAACTTTCTGTCGAGCTAAAAAAAATATCAGATAAGGCGAAAGAGAAAAAATTGACTCCGGAAGAAATGCAGGCGGGAACTTTCACCCTCACCAACTTGGGAGGAATTGCAGGAACCTATTTCACCCCGATTATCAACTGGCCTGAAGTAGCCATTTTGGGAATCGGCCGATCCGACCACAAACCAAAGCTGACCAACGAAAAATTCGAATCACGACTCATACTCCCGCTATCGCTTTCTTATGACCATCGGCTTGTGGATGGAGCCGATGCCGCACGATTTCTGAAATTTATCACGGAAAAAATTCGACAACCTCTTTCAATCGAGTCAAAAGAATGAGTCAAAAATGTTTATTGACCCAACTCATTGTCATCGGTGCCGGCCCAGGGGGATATGCAGCTGCTTTCCGGGCAGCTGATCTTGGCATTCAGGTGACATTGATCGATCTGGAAAAAAAACCTGGCGGGGTCTGTACCTATAAAGGATGCATCCCCTCGAAGGCACTTCTCCATGCCGCAAAGCTATTAAGTGATGCCAAAGAGGCAAAAGAATTAGGAATTAATTTTAAAAAACCGAAAATCGATCTGAAAAAATTGAGGCGATGGAAACAAAGTGTAGTTGATAAAATGACCGGCGGCCTGGGAGAACTCTGCAAACTTCGCAAGATTCAGTATATTCAAGGAAGAGCGAGTTTTGTCGATTCTCACACCCTTCTTATCCAGAAAGATGAAGGAGAGCAGATCACGATTCAGTTTGATTTTGCCGTTTTGGCGACTGGATCTCGCCCATTTATTCCTCCTGAGTTGAATATAGAAACTCCTCATTTGTGGAACTCAACAGCGGCGTTAAAACTGGAAAAAATTCCCAAAAAACTTTTGATCATCGGTGGAGGATATATCGGGCTTGAACTGGGAACCGTGTATGCTGCTCTCGGAAGCCAAATTACTCTGATTGAGATGACCTCCAACCTTCTTTCTGAAGTTGATCAAGATTTGGTTAGACCTCTCGAACAAAAAATTGAAAAACTGTTTCATGCTGTTTTACTCGAAACCCGTTTGACAAAAATTCAACGCGGTCAAAAAGTTTTAAAAGTTACTCTAGAAACTTCTGAGCAAAAACCGATTCATCGCGAATTTGAAAAAGTCTTGGTGGCAATCGGCCGGAAACCAAACTCAAGTGGTTTGGGTCTACAAAATACAAAAATAGATATTGATGAAAAAGGATTTATTAAGGTCAATGAACAACGCCAAACGACTGAGTCTCACATCTATGCGATCGGTGATCTCACCGGAAACCCAATGCTCGCGCACAAAGCAACCCACGAAGGGATGATGGTCGCAGAAGTGATTTCCGGGGAAGATTCAGCCTTTGAACCTCGTGCCATCCCCGCAGTGATTTTTACCGATCCTGAAATTGCCTGGTGTGGATTGACCGAAAAAGAGGCAAAAAAACAGAATCTTGATATTAAAGTTTCCCGCTTTCCCTGGACTATTTCAGGACGCGCCACCACCTTGAATCGAAACGAAGGAATGACAAAAATAATCACTGATCCACAGTCTAACCAAGTTTTAGGGGTTGGGATTATCGGAGCCAATGCCGGAGATCTAATTTCTGAGGCCGCTTTGGCAATTGAAATGGGGGCAGTTGCTTCTGACATTGCGATGACGATTCACCCCCATCCTACTCTTTCAGAAACGTTGATGGAAGCAGCTGAGGGGATTGATGGATTAGGATTACATCTTTATCGTTCAGGAAGTTAATCAAGGCGTGCAGAGGGGTTAATTAAATCAAAAAATCGATCTCCCACATAAAGCAGTACAGAACCCCAGGCAAGTAGCCCTCCTCCAACAATCAGCATCCTATCGACATTGCGGGAAGATAAATCGAATGAAAATTTAAAGAAAGAAAAAGGTTTTCCAGAAAATTTTGACAATCCGTAGATGCTCTTCATCCCACTACAAAAACCGGTGGCCCCCACCAACAGATTCAGCAAATAAAGCGCATTTCGATGGTTTGAGAGAAAATGATTCACCGACTCAAGGTGGGGCTCGCTTTCTACCGAACTTTCAAATTTTACAAAAAGATGACTAAAATCTAAAGGATATCCTTCGGGTGGATAAAAACCGTTAATCATAAAAATCCTGACTAAAATAATCGCGAACAATAATGACGTAAAACAATCATTTATTCACGATTGCTATATCAAAATTAAATATCAACCGAGTTCGAACAAATCGGTCTACTTTTTTCAGACTCCAATTGAATGGTAAATCTTGAATGAACAATCGATCTTCCCTGATTTCTGATCAGTATTTTTACTCCATCTACCGTTACTTCTTTATCTTGTTTCTGAAGAGACATTGCCAAAACTTCTGGCGAACAATAAATGATTAAAGCCCTATTGAGTGCCGCAAGATACATTGCAGAAGCAGGCCCTACTTGGGTTAATTCTGGAATTATTGCTTTATCATTTTTGGGATATTTCCAATGAGTGAAATCTTGAGCTAGTTTTTTTCGATAAGAATCACTCAATTGAGATAAATAGCGACTTCCAACTTCATTCGCCGTCAAACTTCTTCCTGCTGCCGCTTCCATCATAAAAAAATCAGGTGTTTTATCCTGATTAATATCGATAAAGGTATATCGAGTGTTATCGTCATCAAAAACGGTTCTTATCCAGCCATTCTTCATGAAGTCAATATACTTTAATTCCATTTTTCACCCCCTCAAAAGGTTGAACGCCTCCTTAAAATCAGAAGTCGGTTTTTGACAACTCTGTTTTTCACAAATATAAAAAGCTGTTTTTTGATCGATTAAATCTTTTCCATTTAAAAGGAGTGGAAATGAAGAAGGAACAACCCCTTTTACCATCACTTTGTTGGGATAAAAGTTCTGATAAATCTCTTTTAAAAATTGTTTTGCGACAGAATCTTCCATCTTTTCAAGAATCGCAATCTCTTTTGAATGATTCTGAAAAACATATGCAATTAGCATCTGTGAAAACGCTTGCGGATATTCTCCAATCAATTTGGAAAAAAATCTGAAAATATCTTGGGCTTTTTTGCTGAACTCTTCCTCAAAATTCAGATGATAAAGACGGAGAAGGTTCAAGGCACTGACTGCATTTCCATTCGGCAAAGCACCATCCGTCGCTTCTTTGCTGCGAATGAGAAGAGTTGAGTCATTTCCATCCGTAAAAAAATAGGCTCCATCGCTTTGATCCCAGAAAAGATCATTTTGGATCTTTTGAAGTTCTAATCCCCATTTTAAAATATTTGGATCAAAATTAGATTCATATAAATCAATCAGTCCTTGAATGAGAAAAGCGTAGTCGTCAAGATAGGCAGAAAATCGCCCTTCACCATCCCGATATCTTGCCTGTAGTGGCGCGTGGCCGTGCGCACCTAAAAATAAATGATTCTTGATAAATTGTGCAGACTTTTCTGCCGCTTTTAAATATCGCTCATCTCCCAAAACCTGATAACCGAGTGCCATGGCAGAAATCATCAAGCCGTTCCAGGAGGTGAGAATTTTGTCATCTTTATGCGGATGAATTCGTTTTTCCCGAATTTCAAAAAGCTTTTGTTGCGCAGAAATCAAAAGTGGATTTTGTTTAATTGACCAATCATAACCTGGTTGAAGAGAAAGAATATTTTCCCCTTCAAAATTTCCGGAAGAACTTATTCCGTATACTTTACAGAACAATTCAAATTCTTTAGAAGATAAGACAGTTTTCAATTCTGTTTCTTTCCAGACGTAAAATTTTCCTTCCACCCCATCGCTATCGGCATCTTCTGCTGAGTAGAAGCCTCCTTCCGGATGTGTCATCACCCGAAGCACATAATCAAGAATCTCTTTTGTCACCGAAGTAAACATTTCATTTTTTGTCACCTGATAAGCTTCAAGATAAGTACGAACGAGAAGCGCGTTATCATAAAGCATCTTTTCGAAATGGGGGACGAGCCATCGTTCATCTGTGGAATATCGCGCAAATCCTCCTCCGAGATGATCATAAATTCCACCTCGAGCCATTCGTTCGAGGCTGGTTTGGACCATCGCTATTTTTCCCTCTACGCTGGAAGAAGAGAGTGGAAATTGCGTAATCCTCAGAAGCATCGACATCTGCATCGAATGTGGAAACTTCGGCGCGGAGCCAAATCCGCCAAAATGCGGATCAAACATCGCCTCTGAATGTTGATAAAACTTCTCAAATATTTCATTCGATAAAGCTGCTGATTCTAAACTTCCTGTTTTCTGATTTTTCAGATGTTCAAAAATTGACTCTCCCGATTTTTGAATTTTTTCAGGCTCTTCTCTCCAAACCCGCGAAAGTTCCTGGAGGATTTTTTTGAAATGTTCTTTGGGCCAATAAGTTCCACCATAAAAAGGTTTGAGATCAATATTGAGGAACATGCTGAGAGGCCATCCCCCCCGCTGCCCCATCGCATGGACCGCTGCCATATAGATTTCATCAACATCGGGGCGCTCTTCACGATCAACTTTAATGGAAATGAAATTTTGATTCAGAAGATCGGCAACCGCTTGATCTTCAAAAGATTCGTGCGCCATCACATGGCACCAATGACAGGTGGAATATCCGATACTCAAAAAAATAGGCTTATTCTCTTCTCTCGCTACTTTAAAAGCTTCTTCGCCCCAAGCAAACCAATGAACCGGATTTTCTTTGTGTTGAAGAAGATAAGGGGATTTCTCATTCAATAAATGATTCTTTTGCTCAATCATGGAAATTTCTCTTTCTTCTAAAAAACCGATTCTCTGAATTAATTAGAAAATCATTTAATCAATTTTTAAAGGTATCTACATTATTAAAAGAAAAAAACTTATTAACATTTATTAATCTTTAACAAATATAACTGATAAGTAAAACAGTCTTTGACTTAATGGAAAAGAATCGAGAAAATTTTAAGAGAAAGTTTCGTGTTATAAATATTAAGGAGAAATGATATGTTTAAAAAATATATTTTTTTTATTTTCTTAGTTTCTCTGATTTTCTTTAAAAGCTTTAATTTAATGGCTGCTGGTTTCTTTGCTTATGTCCCAACTAAAGATAATCAAATTTCGGTAATCGATATTGCTGAAGGAAAGTTTAACAAAATTCAACTTCCTACAGATGTAAAAAACATTAATGATGTTCATATTTCACCTGATGGAAAAAAACTATTCATTATTTTTGTTATTGGAGATCGAGCGAAAAATAATGGATCAATTTGTCAATTTGATTTTGCTAATAATTCAGCGTCTATGAGTCAACCGATTCTTGGCAAAGGAGCAAGATCACCTGCCCTTACACCAGATGGAAAAACAATATTTGTATTAAATACTTTAGATAATACTTACTCTAAAGTAGATACAAATGATGTATCAAAAGTAGAAACAAAAAATATTTCAACCTCCCCCAACTCAGCAGTCATTTCACCCGATGGAAATTTTTTGTATATCGCTCATCGATTTAATAATGACTTAAGAAAAATAAATATTTTAACAGGAGCAGAAGAGAGAGTAGAGAAAACCCATAACACGAACATCAATAAGCTTTTATCTGAAGGAATGGCCATTACTCCTGATGGTCAAAAATTAATTATTGCACATAGAGAAAATACAGGCATGAATCAGAGAGGAGGGCTCTCGTTTGTCAACACTTCTGATCTTTCGATTGATAAATTTGTCCGTTTCGATCAAGACGGAGGATTGCTAGGGGTCACTATTTCGTCCGATGGAAAAACAATTTATTCAACCGCTGCAAACACTCCTAATATTTACAGTCTTGGAATCAATGAAACTAATTTTACGAAATTTGAAAATTTAACTTCCGATAAAAATGCCATCGGACTTGAGGTCACTCCAGATGGTAAAAACCTAGTTTACGGAGTTACTTTTGATAACTATATTAAAATCTATCGCCTAGATACCGACTTCTTGAATGATCCAAATGGAATTGTGAATCTCCCAATGGCTGAACCATTGACAAGTGGGAATTTTATTACACCGATCGCAATTACAAGTCCGCTCACCGCCTCTGGAAAAGTAGAAGTTCCTTTTGAATATTTATTAAAAGCATCTAGCTATTCACCCATTATTGAACTTCTTGCAGAAAAACTTCCACCGGGGCTTTCCTTTGATCTTAATACTCATAAAATAACTGGAACTCCTACTCAAGATGGAAATTTTAAAATTCAACTAAAAGCAAAAAATAAATTTGTTCAAATCGAAGAAACTTTAAATTTAAATATCGCAAAAAAAGATGAAGTGGTTCCACCTAATCCTCCTGCGAATCCAACACCACCCAACAATCCAACTCCTCCTGAACAGCCCCCTTCTTCCAATAACAATTCTCAGACTGACTTACAGAACGCAGATGGATCTAAAGATATTACAGGTTCTGGGGGATGCGGTTTAAATCATGAATTTAACTCAATTGGATTATCAAAACTCCTTTTGTATCTCTTCTCTCTGATATCTTTATTCGGAAAAAGAATTTACATTTTAGTAAAGAATCAATAAATTTTATAGGATCTTATTGAATTAATGGAGGGCAATTTAATAAATCAAAAAAATATTTTTTTTCGTGAATGCAGTTTAAAAATTAAGTTCTAATCTGAATCTTTTTTGATACTTCATTAAAATAGTCACCAACCATGAGAAAGTTATTTTTCACAGTTGTTATTTTATTCTTTTTCATTTCTTCTTCGTTTTCACAAAGTTTATCAAACTCGCAAATCATCGATCTTTCACACTCCTACGATGCTCAAACTATTTTTTGGCCTACCGAAAAAGGGTTCGAACTGATGAGAGAAAATGATGGAATAACCCCAAAAGGATACTATTACGCTTCTAATCACTTTTCTACCCCAGAACATGGTGGAACGCATCTCGACGCTCCGAAACATTTTTTTAAAAATGGAAAAACCACCGACAAAATTCCACTTCAACAATTAATGGGAAAGGCAATTCTCATCGATATTGAAAAGCAATGTTACAAAAATCAGGATTATAGAATTAAGGTTGAGGATATTGTTCAATGGGAAAAACTGAATGGAACTATTCCACAAAAATCGATCTTAATTTTTCGAACCGGATTTGAAAAATATTGGCCAAACCGATTGAAATATTTAGGAACCAATGAAAGAGGACCAGAAGCAATTTCAAAACTTCACTTTCCCGGACTTGCTCCTGAAACAGCACAATGGCTAATCCAGAATAGACAAATAAATGCGGTAGGGCTGGATACTGCCAGCATTGATTACGGACAATCAACCTTCTTTGAAACTCATCGAATTTTATCTAAAAATGGAATCGTCGCTTTCGAAAATCTGGCAAATCTACAAAAGCTCCCTTCAAAAGATTTTCAAATTATTGCTCTTCCAATGAAAATCAAGGGGGGGACAGGCGGGCCTTTGAGAATTATCGCGGTTATTCCTTCTCTTGAACCAGCTGTTTTACAACACCCGAATCTGCCAAAGTAGACAAATCCCCCAAATCCTCACTATTTCCTACAGCAATCTTTCTTAAAATTCTACGCATGATTTTCCCACTGCGGGTTTTTGGAAGCGCTGGAGTAAATTGAATTTTATCCGGTTTTGCAATCGCTCCAATTTCTTTAGAGACCTGTTGAATCAAACCGTTTCTCAACTCATCTGTCGGTTTAATCTCCGATTTCAAAGTGACAAAAGCATGAATCGCCTCCCCTTTTACTTCATGTGGAAAACCAACCACCGCCGCCTCGGCAACCGACGGATGCTTGACCAAGGCACTTTCTACCTCAGCAGTTCCAATTCGATGGCCGGAAACATTTAATATATCGTCGATACGCCCTTGAAACCAAATATATCCCTCTTCATCTCGATAAGCGCCATCTCCTGACAGATAAAGACCTGGAAACCGGCTGAAATAGGTCTCTTGGACCCGATTCGGTTGACCATAAACCGTCCGAATCATCGAAGGCCATGGTTGCTCAATCACAAAATAACCGTTTTCGCCCACTTCGCATTCGCTTCCATCTTCGCGGATCACCTTCGGCTTTATCCCAAAAAATGGAAGACCGGCAGAGCCAGGTTTCATCGGCATAATCCCGGGAAGTGTGGTGATAAGAATTCCACCGGTTTCTGTTTGCCACCAGGTATCGACAATCGGGCATTTTTCTTTTCCAATTTTTTCATAATACCAAAGCCAGGCAGCCGGGTTGATCGGTTCACCGACCGTTCCCAAAAGTTTTAAACTAGAGAGATTATGTTTTTCGACATACCTCTCCCCTTCTCGCATCAGGGCTCGAATCGCGGTTGGAGCAGTATAAAAAATCGAGACCTGATGTCGATCGATCATCTCCCAAAAACGATCAGGCACGGGATAAGTTGGAACTCCTTCAAACATTAAAACCGTTGCGCCGTTCAGAAGCGGTCCATACACAACATAACTGTGACCGGTCACCCAACCGATATCGGCTGTACACCAGAAGATATCCTCTTCATGAGTATCAAAAACATATTTAAAAGTGGTCGCGACATACACCATATAACCGGCCGTAGAATGTAGAACCCCTTTCGGTTTACCGGTGGAACCGCTCGTATAAAGAATGAATAATGGGTCTTCAGCATCCATCACTTCGGGAAAAGATTCGGACGATTGAACAGGAACAAGATCATGCCACCAAAGATCGCGCCCCTCCTTCATTGCAATTTTTTCATTGGTTCGTTTAAGAACGAGACATTTTTTAACTTCATGCCCCCCTTTTGCAGATTCTTCCATCGCCTGATCTGCAGCGGTTTTCAAATTGACGATTTTATTTCCGCGATA
>CAZQOW010000078.1:0-9878 GCA_964595045.1 uncultured Pseudomonadota bacterium | reverse complement strand
AAGAAAAAGTTTTCGAAACTCGCAGTGTTCCGGTTCATAAAGCAGTATCTCTTCAGCCGGACACGATTGTTTACTTAGGTGAAATTCATGTCGATCAAAAAAGCCCCGGAAATTATCAATTGCGATATACGTTTAGTTCTCAAGATTTTCAGAATTTTAAAAGTTCTCAACCGACTTTGAATGGAAAAGTTGTTTCCCAAAAACTTTTTTCATCTAATAAGACTTTTGCGTTCGCACATTGATTCAAGAGATAAAAAAGATTTAAGCCATGATAAAAGTTTTTAAATTTCTTTTGAAATTCTCCGAACACAAAGTTGCTCATCAAAAATTTGTAGATCTCTACGAGGTTTTAGCTTCAGCGCTTTTCCTGGTGCTTCTTTTATTTATTTCTTCTTCTATCTTTGCCCTTGAACCTCTTTGGCCGGCGATTGAAAAATGTCAATTTGAAATCACAATGAAAGGGGAGTTCAGCAGTCAAGGAGATCGAAATGTTAATTTACTCAATGCTCCGATTACAGAGTTAAGTAAACAGGCAGCTCCATTGAAAATCTCGGAAGCGATGCTTCAGATTTTGAATCAGAATAAAGAAAAAGTTTTTTATGAAACTATAAAAAAATTTGGAATGAGATCGGTCAAAAAAGCACAAGGTGTTTGTTCTTTTCATCTAACACTTTTTTTCGCAGGAGATAACGATCTGGGAGGCCATTATAGTGGCTTGACGGCCCGTTTAAAGCTTGATTATCTCCCAGGTTTAAATGGAGAGGGAATTTCTCAAATAAAAATTGCCGATTCTAAAGAAGAAATTTTAACCAACTTGAGAAAAAGTTATTCAGAAATTATTAACCATGCTTTTGAAGATCTTCACACAAAAGCTGTAAAAACGAAAAATCATTGATCAAGGAGAATAAATATGTCGAAAGAACTTTATGAATTAGGTGAAATTCCTGAGCTCGGATTTGTTCCGAAGAAAATGCATGCTCAACTGATTCGGGCCGAACGTTTTGGAGAGCCAAAAACCGCTTTTCAACCGGAAGTGATTGACGTTCCTGAAATCGGTCCGCGCGATGTTTTAGTTTATAACATGGCAGCTGGCATCAATTACAACAACGTTTGGGCGGCGCTCGGAATTCCAGTCAACGTCATTGGTGCTCGTCAAAAAGCGGGAGAGAAAGAGGATTTTCATATCGGCGGAAGTGATGCGAGTGGAATTGTCTGGAAGGTGGGAAAAGATGTAAAAAATTGTAAAGTGGGAGATGAGGTGGTTGTCCACTGTGGACAATGGGATCCAAATGATCCGCACGTTTTGGCCGGCAAAGATCCGATGTTTGCTCCGACCCAAAAAATCTGGGGATACGAAACTAACTGGGGAAGTTTCGCCCAATTTTGTAAAGTACAAGATCATCAAGTTCTTCCAAAGCCAAAACATTTAAGTTGGGAAGAGGCGGCAGCCTATATGTTGGTCGGCGCAACCGCTTATCGAATGCTTTATCGCTGGAGAGAGCATGAAGTTCAAAAAGATGATGTGGTTCTCATCTGGGGAGGTGCCGGGGGATTAGGAAGTATGGCAATCCAAATTTGTAAGGCAGCAGGCGCTAAGGCGATCGCGGTCGTTTCAGGCGAAGATAAAATCGATTATTGTAAAAGTCTCGGAGCAGTGGGGGTGATCGATCGTAGAAAATTTGACCATTGGGGAATTTTGCCAGACTGGAAAGATAACGAGAAATACAATGCCTGGTTAAAAGGAGCGCGCGCTTTTGGAAAGGCGATTTGGGATGTATTAGGTGAAAAAAGAAGCCCACGAATTGTGTTTGAACATCCGGGTGAATCAACCGTTCCGACCAGCGTTTTCGTCTGTGATACTGGTGGAATGGTGGTCATCTGTGCAGGAACCACTGGATACAATGCCACCATGGATCTCCGATATCACTGGATGCGACAAAAACGATTTCAGGGTTCTCATTTTGCTAATGATGAGGAAGCGAAAGGGATTAATGATTTGGTGATCGAGAAAAAAGTGGATCCTTGTCTCGCACGAACCTGGGAGTTTAAAGAAACTGGCGATGCCCACCAGCTGATGCGTGAAAATAAACATCCGCACGGGAATATGTCGATTTTAGTGAATGCGAAGAAAAAAGGGCTAAAAAATTTGGCCGAGTCGAAATAATTAAATGTAGGGGCGAACTGCCGTGCGCCTCTACAATAAAATATAAAAAAGCCCCTCATCACTCCCTCTTTTAACTTTCAAAAGAGGGGGTGAATAGAAGGGCAATTATTGAAGTAGGACTCGGAAAAACTATTATTCGTTGTCCATTAACATACCGGTGGTAGGTCTGTTCATAGGATCTCTGAGATCGATGACTCCCAAGTTGGTTGTTTCACCCGGTTTTACTTTTACCCGAGAGTAGTCTTGTTTGGCTTTTCCAGGAACTACAACGGAAACTTTCACCACTCCACTTGGAATTTTGAATGTATTAGGAGTGACTCCAGATTGTCGTTGATCGTTAATATACACGGTTGCTTTGTTAGGAATGCTTCCTACATAGAGCCAACCGTAAGTTCCTTTTTTGAACATCTTGTCATAGCCAAAGACTCTTTGGAGGCGTGTGGAATTGTTTTCATCAATTGCAGTCTGCCATCCATTTGGTACTTCTTTATTCTTGCTGGTTAAATCTGCATGAAGTCCCTTGAAATCATCCTCGGTTTTGAAGATAGTTTGATACTCTTCAAATCCTCTTTTCTTCATGAAGATCTTGTACTTTTTGTCCTTCGTCATCTGAGTCACTATCACAGGAGTTCTGTTTCTCAATTCAACTCCATTGATAAAGACTTTGGCTCGACTAGGCGAGCTAGTCAGTTTGAGTGAGTACGCAAAGGTTGTGGAAACCCCTATGAGTAACATAAGAGCAGCTCCAGCGGTTACCTGAGCGATACGGAATATTGCTTTCATATTTGCCTCCTTCTTTAATGCAATAAAAGTTTAAGGTGCGCACCTTCTTAGTCTTAAACCTTACTCTCAATTATACATCAGCAAAAAGAAGGTGAACGTTTTTTTTGAGTTGAAAATGAATTAATTATTGCAATAATCTCCTGCAGCTTTTAATAGGGCAGTACAGGTTTTTCGGGGAGTAACTCAGTCCGGTAGAGTGCCAGCTTTGGGAGCTGGAGGCCGCAGGTTCAAATCCTGTCTCCCCGACAGTTATGTTTTTTAAGAAATGTAAAAAAAAGTTGAAGGGAGCTAATCCTACCATTATTTTTAGACAGACTTTTTCTTGTGCGATTCGTACAATCCTTGTCCAGTAAGCATTTCCGGTTATTTTATTTTTTTGTAGTCTCTTTTTTGAAACGAGTCTGTTCCTGTCTTTTGCCTTTTGGATAAGTTCTTAACCCGAAAAAGAAATTATTCGAACCTTTTCAATCCAATTACATAAGGCAAGTGAGTCAAATGGGAATCGCTTATCATTATAGAGGGAAATAAAAATAAAAAACCCCCGCTGCGATCTGCATGGGGGGCTTCAATAAAGTCTATAGAGACCTGACGATTTTATCTGCAGGAATCTTTTAACTGTTTGCCTGCCTTGAATCTTGGAACATTTGCAGCTTTGATGTTGATTTCTGCGCCGGTTTGAGGATTCCTTCCTTTACGTGCTTTTCTTTTCGAGACAAGAAAAGTTCCGAAACCTGTGAGGGTGATTTTGTCTTTTTTCTTCAGACATTTTGCAATTGTGCCGGTTGTGGCGTTAATTGCCTTCTCCGCATTGGCTTTGGAGAGTTTTGTTTCTTTTGCCACTTGGGCAATCAGTTCTGCTTTTGTCATTCTATTCCACCTCCTATTGCACCCACTTAGAATTAAGCGGATTGGGTTATTGTAAAGCTTCAAAATTAATTAAAAAAATAATGTCAGGAAATTGCTTTCCCTTGTGTATCTCCTGCTCTCATGAATTTTGAAATATGCCTGATCATACGAGTCTTCGTTTTTATGTCAATGAGAATCGTCGTTAAATTTATTTTTTTTCAGAAACTTTGCAAGTCTCTAGATTCGATAACTGATAAGAGAGTCCCAGTTTTAATACTTTCTAATTCAAAAAAAGAGTGATAATTTTTATCCAATAACCCTCTCATTTTTATTTAGGTAATTATGGTCAACGATATAAAATCGATTCTTTCGAATGTTTCAGATTCTCTTAGAGGCGCGGATGCGGCTGGCCAAGCCGATCAGGCGGCTCAAATGCGGAAAACCCAAGAAGCGCAAATGGCTCAGATGGCAAAAAAAGCGTCGGAAGATTCTATGCGTGCGCAAAACCAGAATCTTCATCTCCAGACGACTGAGCTTTTGAAAGTGCTCGATAATATTGTTCATGAAGGGTTTAATCTTCCGAAAACAAATCCTGGAGAAGGGGCTGGAAATCAATCCGGGAATTTTTTTCAGGGAGGAGACGCTGAAGCAGGCATGCAGCGAGATCTTCAGGTGATGAAAGAATTTATCCGCGAATCAAATTATCTGATTACTCAGGGGATGGATATCAACCAGATTATTACCAAGTTGAAAGTCGATCAGGGGGGACAATTCTGGCAGAATTTTCAGCAAATTTTGCAGAAACAAGGAGCCTTGGCAAAGGCTGATTTATCACGATTGGGAGAAGGGTCAGCCGATCTTTCAAAAAGTGTCAGAGGAGACGCAATTTTAGGAAAAGAATCTCTCAAAGCGCAAGAGTTGATGAAATCGATTGGGAGCCAGGCACTTCTAGAATTACTAAGGGCAGAAACAAATCCGCAATTTCAAAAAGAGCAATTTTTATTGGCACTGCAACTTCTCTCTAAGGGAAATCTTACCGAGTCTTCTCAACGTCTTCTTTCTTATCTCCGCAAAAGAGGTGGTTTTTCTGATCAAGAACTGAACTACTATTATGGGAAGCAAGAATCCCGAAAAGATATTTTTCAGGGTGAAATTCCTTTTCAGAGAGAAGAGCGTAAGCGGACAAGTTTATGGTATCTGTTGGCTGGATTGGGAGGTTTTGCTCTTTCGATCGCTTTAGGATGCAATCTTGCCGGATCGATTACTATCGGAGTTGCTACGATCGTTCTTGTGTTTGTTTTTTCTCTGATTCTCAAGAAGTAAAATTTATTAATTGTGTGATATTTATTTCTTAGCAACCAGCTTGAAAGTGCTGAAGAATCACGAGAAAAATTGACTTTTCTTCCCCTAAAATCTAGGTTAGATCCGGTTTTCTGAATATTAATCTCAATCATTCAAAGTAGCTGCCGACAATCTTTGCGGTTGTCCTCTACAAGAAAATTACAAAAATTATGTCACCAGGATCAGCAGAAATTATTCCAATTAATATTGAAGATGAAATGAAAGGGGCTTACCTCGATTACGCGATGAGCGTCATCATTGGTCGGGCACTTCCGGATGTTCGAGATGGATTAAAGCCGGTTCATCGCCGAATCCTTTACGCGATGTTCCGCGAAGGGCTCCTCTCCAATAAACGTTATTCCAAGTGCGCCGGGGTGGTCGGTGAAGTTCTCAAAAAATATCATCCACATGGGGATAATGCGGTTTATGATTCTCTCGTTCGAATGGCCCAAGAGTGGAATATGCGCTACCCGCTGATCGATGGTCAGGGGAATTTCGGTTCAGTAGACGGAGATCCTCCCGCTGCTTATCGTTATACCGAGGCGAGACTGACCAAACTAGCTGAAGAGATGCTAGAAGATCTGGATAAAGAAACAGTCGATTTTACCCCTAATTTCGATAACTCGAATTTTGAGCCGATGGTTTTGCCAAGTCGTACCCCCAACCTTTTGATCAACGGATCGGACGGAATTGCGGTCGGAATGGCGACCAAAATCCCTCCGCATAATTTAAGGGAAATTTGCAATGCCACTATTGCGCTGATTGAAAATCCCGATTTGACTCACAAAGAACTTTTGAAAATTGTTCCTGGCCCCGATTTTCCGACCGGTGCGGCGATTTATGGAAGAGAAGGAATTAAGGAAGCATATGAAAATGGAAGGGGGATTATCTCTCTTCGAGCCAAAGCAGCGATTGAAAAAATTGCCAAAGGAGATCGAGAAGCAATTATCGTGACTGAAATTCCCTACCAAGTGAACAAGGCAAGACTCGTTGAAAAAATTGCCGAATTGGTTCGAGATGCAAAAATTGAAGGGATCTCCGATTTACGGGATGAATCCGATCGTGATGGAATGCGTATTGTCGTGGAGCTTAAAAAAGGGACCATTGCCGGGGTAGTTCTTAACCAATTATATAAGCATACTCCGATGCAAAGCAGTTTTGGAGTCATTCTCCTTTCGATTGTGAAAGGTCAGCCGAAAATTTTGTCTCTCAAAGATTGTCTGAAATATTTCATCGAACACCGCAAAGAGGTGGTCACCCGAAGAACCCTTTTTGATTTACGGAAAGCAGAAGAGAGAGCTCATATTTTAGAGGGGTTGAAAATTGCCCTCGATCATCTCGATGAAGTAATTGCGTTGATTCGAAAGGCAAAAAGCCCCGAAGAGGCAAAAGAGGGATTAATCAAAAAATTTGATTTAACCGCGATTCAATCTCAGGCAATTCTCGAGATGAGACTGCAAAGGCTCACTGGACTTGAGCGGGCTAAAATCATTGAAGAATATAAAGAAATTATCGCATTGATCAAAGAGCTGAAGGCGATTTTGGCTGATGAAAAAAGAATTTATAAAATCATTACCGATGAAATTGAAGAGATTAAAAAGAATTATGGCGATGAACGTCGAACGGAGATTCAGGCGACCAGTGCGGAAATCTCGATTGAAGATTTAATTCAAGAAGAGGATATGGTTGTCACAATCAGCCACACGGGTTACATCAAGAGAAATCCAATTAGCCTTTATCGGGCGCAACGGCGTGGTGGACGTGGTAAAACAGGAATGACTACGCGCGATGAAGATTTCGTTGAAGATCTTTTTATTGCTTCTACTCATCATTACGTTCTCGTGTTTACGAACAAAGGAAAAGTTTATTGGCTAAAAGTCTACGATATTCCGCAGGCAGGAAGAACCGCTAAGGGGAAAGCGATCGTCAATCTACTCAATATGGCCGGGGATGAAACCGTTGCAGCGGTGTTGCCAGTCAAAGAGTTTGTCGAAGGAAAATATGTCATCATGGCTACTCAAAATGGAACGGTGAAAAAAACTGATTTGATGGCGTATTCGAATCCTCGAGCCGGTGGAATTATTGCGATGGGAATTGATTCAGATGATGCGCTAATTGTGGTTCGTCTCACCGATGGAGACCAAGATATTTTTATCGGCACCAAAGAAGGGATGACGATCCGTTTTCATGAAGAAGAGGCACGTGCGATGGGAAGAACGGCTACCGGTGTCCGTGGTATCCGTCTCGAAAAAGGGGATCAGGTGGTTGGTATGGAGGTTATCAATGTGGGCGCGAACATCCTGACCGTTTCAGAGCGGGGTTATGGAAAACGAACTCCCACCGATGAATACCGAGTTCAATCGCGTGGAGGGGTTGGAGTCATTACCATGAAAGTGACTGAAAGAACCGGTTCTGTCGTCAATATCAAGCAGGTTACTGATACCGATGAAATCATGATTATTAGCGACAAGGGAAAAATTATCCGAATGAGGGTGAAAGATATCTCAGTCATCGGACGTAATACCCAAGGGGTTCGACTGATTACAGTAGATCCCGATGAAAAAGTGACGGCGATTGCTAAATTGGCAGAGAGCGAATCCGAAGAAGAAGAAAAAAACGAGTAGGCAGAAGAGAGAAGGGAGGAGGTAGAAGATAAAAATCAGAAGAATGATTTTTTAATTTCTTCTGTTTCGTCTTTTCTGTCTCCTGTTTACTGTTTTCAAAGGGAGTTGTGCAATTGGTTTTCAAAAGACAGTCAGGTTTTTGGCAACTGGTGATTGTGCTTGGAATTCTGGCACTGGTCATTCTTACGGTTATTTATGGAACCCGCACGCAAAGCTATGAAGGAAAACTGAGAAAGGCTGATAAACTTTTCAAGTCGAAACGATTCGATGAATCGATTACTTTATACCTTTCTCTGATTGATCGAGATCCCAAAAATCCTAAAACTCCCACTATTTTGATGCAGGTGGGGGATATCTACAACTTCTCACTGAATAAAATGGATAAGGCAGCAGAGACCTACGATTTGATCACCATTCGTTATCCCTCGAGCGATTTTGCCCTCAAGGCTTTTGTCAAAAAGGGTGAACTGTTTTTTGTGAACGATCAGTTTGATCGCGCGTTGAAAGAGTACCAAAACATTCTGGAAAATTTTCCCCAATTAAAAGAAGCTGAGGCGTATCGTTTAAAGCTAGGAATTTGTCATGTAAAGTTGAAACAGTTTGAAGCGGCTCGGCGTGAATTCAAGACGATTCTAGATAAAAATTTAAATACCGCTCTTGCTGACCAAGTATTGTTTCAGACGGCCAATAGTTATTTTATGGAAGGAAAAACCACCCAGGCGATTCCAATTTATCAATCGTTGATTGAGCATTTTCCAAAAACTCCCTTAATCAATGAAGCAAAATTTAATCTCGCTGACTGTTATGAAGATTTGGGAGAATATGATAAGGCGTTGGCCATTTATAAGGAGATTCAAAATAGTTATCCCAATCCGAAGGTGATTGAATTACAGATTCAAAAAAACCAGGAAAGAAAGATAGAAGCGGAAAAGAGAAAACTAAAATCTGGAAAAGATCTACCGTTCATTAAAAATCCTCAAACGGTTCCAAATCCATCCATCAAAAATGATCCGGTTCGACAGAAGCAGTTAATGCCTGAAAAACAAAGGAGGAAAATTGTCAAAGATATCCTCGAGAATTATCATTGATTTTGTTTTTGTTTCTCCTCTTCGACACTCGATCAGCAAGGGGTTGCGAAGAGGGACTGTTTTCTATATCCTTTTGATCGTATTGCTTTTTAGCCACTCTTCCTCGGCTCATCCCATGAAACCATTAAAAATTCAAAAATCAGATGGATCGCAACTTTCTCTCAGGGTCGAGATTGCGGATAACGATGAAGAAAGGATGAAAGGATTGATGTTCCGCAAAACGATGGGAATCAACGAGGGGATGCTCTTTGTTTTTGATCAAGATACCGCCAATCCGTTCTGGATGAAAAATACCCCCTTGCCTCTCGATATTCTCTTTATTAGTTCTGATCAGCGAATTGTGGCGATTTCGGAAAAGACCGTTCCATTTTCTGAAAAATTGATTGAGTTTGGAACTTATTACCGTTTTGCCCTGGAGCTGAATGCTGGTTTTGTAGCCAAGCATAAAATCAAAAAAGGGG
Organism: uncultured Pseudomonadota bacterium; assembly: GCA_964595045.1. GTDB lineage: Bacteria > UBA10199 > UBA10199 > JADFYH01 > JADFYH01 > CAZSRQ01. Next base: position 571 of record CAZQOW010000078.1, on the reverse strand, counting down.
ATAAGATTATATATGAGCGGTAATCATCTGTAGGGGCTACTCGGCGGATTGCTCCCAATCCTAGTTCTTTGAAAATCTTCCTCAAAGGTTGATCGGATGATCGCTCGGGTTGAAAAACCGGGGAGGAAAGTCCGGACACCAAAGAGTATCGTAGCGGGTAACACCCGTCCACCGTAAGGTGAGGAACAGGGCAACAGAAAGAATGTACAGGTTCGTATCCACGAATGCTGTAGTGAAATCAGGTAACCTCTACGAGGTGCAAGACCAAATAGGTTCCACCGATATCCTTGGGATATAAAAAGTCGGCTCGGCTGAGATTCAGATTGTTTCCGGATATCCAGACGATCTGAGTTTGTGGAATGGGTAGGTTGCTTGAGCGTTGAAGCAATTCAACGCCCAGAGAAATGATCATCTCATCCTATTTAAAAAATAGGGTTAGACAGAATCCGGCTTACAGATCAACCTTTGAGGAAGATTTTTAAGTAATATAATAATAAATAATGGTTCATGACTAGCAAACGGCATTAAAAATGTCTAAAAAGCTAGGAATGAGAAGGGCTAGAGGGTTTTT
>CAZQOW010000077.1:7540-9909 GCA_964595045.1 uncultured Pseudomonadota bacterium | reverse complement strand
CCTTTTGAATTTCTCCAGGTTTTTGGATTTCGCCCGGTTTTTGCCATTCGCTCGCCGGCTTTACCTTTGGCCATTCACTCACAGGCCTAGGTTGCTGGATTTCACTCGGTTGCTTGATTTCATTACTAGGTGAAGAATTCGAACTAGGTTGTTTTTGAACTTCGCCCGGCTTCTGAATCTCTCCAGGTTGTTGCCAATTTCCCTTCGGTTGTTGAATTTCCCCCGGCTTTTTAATTTCCCCCTGAGCAAAAATTTTCTGAGGTTGAAAACTAAAAAACAAAATTTCTAAGGTCAAAAATAGATACAGTAACTTACGCATAAACACTCCTTTAATCTGGATTAAAATTGGATCGAACTAAACTTCTCCTTCTTTTCTAAAATCTTTCAGTTCATTTCCATCATAAGAATAAACCCTGGGAACCCCATCAACCTTGGTTTCTACGAGAACTGGTCTTCCCCAGAGTGCATTTAAGCTTTTTAACACTTCTTGCAGCCAATCAATTTTCAAATCGCTTCCCTCGTGCTGATGAAGAATATAAAGTTCTCCGCGATTTTTATGGTTCCCTTCAACCACAGAAAGAAAAGGTTGTCCTGCATTGGTAAGTGAAAAAAGAAGCTTATCTTTTACTTTTTTAAATTCCTTGCTCGCAATTTCGTAATGGTTATTGTTCTTATTGAATTGAAATGTGAACATTTTCTGATCAAAACAAAACTCTTCGGTCAAAAAGGTGTCAATAAAAGTTAAATCGTTATACAGTTTTCTGACTTCGAAAATCTTTTTTCTTCCGAGCCCTAGATTTTTATTCCATTTTTTCTTTTCAACCATCTCTTCGCAATCATCATATTCCTTTCCAAACTTTCCCTTGTTCCATCGATCTTCAATATCTCGGTAAAGCTCCACTCCCAACTTATAAGGATTTAATCTTCCAGGATGAGTTGCTAGAGTTCCAGCGTTATGATCCGCGTAGTCAATCACCTCTTCGGGGGTGAGCGCTTTTTGAGTCATGATCGTTGAATGCCAATAGGAAGCCCATCCTTCATTCATGATTTTAGTTTGTCTCTGGGGAAGAAAATAGTATGCCTCTTCCCGAATCATCGAGAGAATATCCCGTTTCCAACTCTCTAAAGAACCGTACTCCAAAATAAAAAGAAGAATATCTCTTTCAGGACTGGTGGGAAATTTAACTACCTGTTCTGCATGTAATTTTTTATTTTCTGATTCTAAAAACTCAGCAGGATTAATGAACTTGTCCATGTAATCTTTGCTTTTTAGTTTATTCACTTTTTTATCTTCTCTTTTTTCTCCTTCTTGAATGATTTCTTCTTCGGCACGACGTTTGATAAACGTTCCATGATAATCGATTAAATTATCAACCGAAAGACAGACATCCAAAAACTGTTCAACCGCTTCGAGACCATACTGATCAATATATCTTTTCACTTTGGTTTTGTGATTGGCCATTACATCCATCATCTTCCGATTGGTATGGGCAAAATAAACATTATTTTTAAAAAAATCGCAGTGACCGTAAACATGCGCCATAACTAGTTTCTGGTCGACGAGATTATTGCTATGCAACAGATAGGCATAACAAGGATCGTTATTGATCACCATTTCGTAAATTTTGGATAAGCCGTAAGAATAAGATTTGGCGAGTTGTTCATACTCCATTCCAAAACTCCAATGGGGATATCGGTTTGGAAAACCACCATAGGCAGCCACCATGTTGATCTGATTCCAATCAAGAATTTCAAAAATCACCGGAAAATAATCGAGCCCGAACTCACGTGCATATCCCTCGATTTTTTCGCGCCATTCAACAAGTTCTGTTGGTAGTGCAGTGGATTGATGCATAATCGTTATGGGTTATGGGTTATGGGTTAAGGATTATGGTTTTTTTCTCATCACCCATAACCCATTACTCATAACCGTCTTTATCTATTTCCCTTTCCCCAAAAAGTCTTTGATTGAATCAAAAATTTTATCTTTTCCTTCAATCTTTGAGAGAATGAGCTGCTCGTTTTCATTATGAAACTTTTCTTTTAGGTCGTTGAGGAATTGACCGCTTCCATATTGCGATTCTACTTGGCCATAACAGAAGACATTTACTTTTGGAAAAATTTCCTTCTCAAGCAAACTTAAACATTCAATGGTATCGCTTCCGGACCAGTTGTCTCCATCGGAAAAATGGAACGGATAAATATTCCATTCACCCGGATTATATTCCTCTTCAATCATTTTGTGGCAAAGCTTATAGGCGGAGCTAATGATCGTTCCACCTGATTCTCGCGTATGATAAAAGGTTTCCTGATCGACCTCTTTTGCGACCGCGTCGTGGACGATGTATCTCGTCTCTAAACCTTCATAT
>CAZQOW010000077.1:0-7530 GCA_964595045.1 uncultured Pseudomonadota bacterium | reverse complement strand
AGCGACGGCTGATCGAGCGATACTGAGAGCGAAGCCAGGTATCGATCCAGAAAGATTCAATGCGAACAATCTCTTTCTGCTCTTGTCCCATCGAACCTGAGACATCCATCATATAAATAATAACTGCTTTCCTTTGCGGTTTAATCTCTTCTTTCCAGGAACGATATCGACGATCTTCGCGAATCGGAACAATAATCGGATTTTTTGCATTATACGCTCCGGTCAGAATATGGCGTTTAAGAGCCTGTTTGTAGGTTCTTTTAAAATGTCGAAGCGATTCGGGTCCGGAAGATCGGATGGAAGAATATTTGGTTTTGTTTGCGGCAATATTCGATTGCCCTTTCGGCTGAATTTTTGGGAGTTCCAGCTCTTCTCCTAGAATCTCTGAGAGCTCTTCCATGGTAAGTTCTGCTTCAATGAGATGATCGCCCGGAGCATCTCCCGCTTTTTTATTTCCCTCTTCGGTTTCTCCGGAACCGATTGCATCCCCCTCTTTTCCATTTCCCTGACCAACCCCCGATTGGGGCGGACCAAACGTGATATGCGGGATTTCAATTTGAGGAATCGGGATCGAAATCAAATCTTTCCCTTTTTTACCGATCATCTCCCCTTTGGTAATAAACTTCCTGAGCTCTTTTCGAATCTTTCCGCGGATAATTTGTCTGAAACGATTGTAATCCTGCTCGATTTTCATCACCATATTTTTGGTTATGAGTGATGAGTGACAAGTAATGAGTATTGTTCAAAAGATGGTTCTTCCCGCAACTCATCACCCATAGCTCATCACAAACCTTAGCCTCTATCCTTAATATCTCCCCGGGCAAAAATACTTGCAACGAAATGGAGAACATCGGTCGCGCAAACATCACAGTAGTTGTAATTTTTAATCAGGCGACTTTTTACGACATCGATTTTCTCTTGGGTATCTTTGTCGACCACACTGGTAACTAGCGAAGTCAGCTTAATAGAATCTTTTTGATCTTCAAACAGTTTTAGCTCTAACGCTTTCTGCAATCTTTCGTTGGTTCGGTAATCGAATTTTTTTCCTTCGACTGCGAGAGCGCCAATGTAATTCATAATTTCCCGACGGAAATCATCTTTTCTCGATTCGGGGATATCAATTTTTTCTTCTACACCGCGCATCATTCGCTCATCTGGTTCTTCATCCTGACCGGTGTATTTGTTTCGCACCTTTTCTTTCTGAGTATACGCTTTGACATTATCGATATAGTTTCCACACAATCGGGAAATTGCATCTTCATCTGCACAAATTGCTCGCTGAACCTCGTTTTTTACCACATCTTCATATTCATCTTTGACGACTGAAAGAAGCTCGATATACCTTTTACGAACATCTTCTCCGCGAATCATGGTGTGATGTCTCAAGCCACTTTCGAGTTCATTCAACACCATGAAAGGATTGACGCATCCTTCGCTATCTTTCACCAGAGCATTAGAAATTTTATCTTGGATATATCTGGGAGAGATTCCGTCGAGTCCTTCTCGATTCGCCTCTTTGCGCAGTTCTTTCACATTGTCTTCGGTATATCCGGCAAGCGTTTTACCATCGTAGAGTTTGAGTTTTTGAATTAGTGCAAGATTTGCTTTTTTGGGATCTTCAAGCCGAGTCAGTATTCCCCACATCGCAGCCATTTCGATCGTATGAGGAGCAATATGTTTACCGCGGATTTTTTCAGAGTTGAAATCTTTTTCGTAAATTTTCATCTCCTCTGAAAGTCTTGTAACGTAAGGAACATCGACCTTTACAGTTCGATCACGCAACGCTTCCATATATTCGTTGTTTTGTAGTTTTCTGAATTCAGGCTCATTGGTGTGACCAATAATTACTTCGTCGATATCGGTTTGAGCGAATTTTTTTGGTTTTACTTTGTGTTCTTGGGAAGCTCCGAGAAGATCGTAAAGAAAAGCAACATCGAGTTTTAAAACTTCGATAAATTCAATGATTCCACGATTCGCAATGTTGAATTCTCCGTCAAAATTGAAAGCACGAGGATCAGATTCAGATCCATATTCGGCAATTTTTCGATAGTTGATATCTCCGGTCAATTCTGTGGAATCTTGGTTTTTCTCATCTTTGGGTTGAAAAGTTCCAATTCCGATTCGATCTTTCTCACTTAAGGTCAATCTTCTTACCTTGATATGATTTTCAATGAGACGACTCCAATCTCCTTTATAAAGATAAAGAAGTTCCTTAAAAATATATCGGCAGGAGGGACAGAGATCGCCTTCAATCGTAATTCTTTCATCTTCGGAAATTCCCCGATTAATCTCACTGAGAATATTGGAACGGAATTCAATCGGAACTAACCGGATCGGCTCTTCATGCATCGGACAGGGAATTTCTTCTGCAGTTCCAAAAACCGATTGAGCATCGGCCTGAGCACTCTTCACCCATTTAAAAGTATACAAGGCACCTTTATCGCTTTTCGAATACGCTTCGAGCCCCTTTTTGAGAAGTCTCGCAATGGTTGATTTGGAAGATCCAACAGGTCCATGTAAAAGGAAGATTCTTTTTTCGGTTCCGTATCTACGGGCGGCGCTTTTGAAGAGATGCACCAGCTTCATGAGATGAAGATCCAGTCCGTAAATCGCATCTTTTCCGTTTTCGAAAGGATCTTTAAAAAAATTATACCGGACGATTTTCTTTTTATACTCTTTATACTCTTCAAAACCGTGCGACATAATCATGTCGTAAACACGCTGGAAAGCGGTTCGGGCAACTTTGGGATTCTTTTTTACTATTTCTAGATATTGGTCGAAAGAGCCTTCCCAGGTAAGATTCTGATACCCTTTTACATCCTGGAGGCTACGCAGAACATCCATGAGCGAGCCTGAAGTGGTCATAAAATCCTCCTTTAAAAAACCGGGATGGGTTATCGGTAATGAGTTAAAAACTCTCACTCATCACTCATAACTCATTACCCATAACTGCTTTTTAGAAAGATCCGGAAAACAACGAGGGGACAGAGACAAAGGTCAACAACACAATACAATTGTAGCATCGAAAACTACTCTTTCAATGTACTTTTTTCATTTTGAGACAAAGTATGTCGAATCACAGCTTTCAACAACTTACTTCGATTTGCCTTACCAAGAAGGGTTTTTAAATCGTAGTAAACAGTCGGGTCATTGATTAAGCCACCCAAACTTCCTTCACCACGATCGATTTTTCCTGTAATCGACTCAATGTGCTCGGAGCTGGTTTTCATATTGGAAACGGTTTTAGAGATATTTTTGGAAAAATCACGATCAACAGAATCATAAATGAATGAGTGTAGCACACCATGCCCGACTTTAATCTGCCTCAAAATACTATTCCCTGATTCGGTCATTGAAGCGATATTCGGAATTACATCCGCCCCTTTTGTATCGTATATCAAACCATGAATTAGACTCTTTTTGGTACGAATATCATCGACTGTCTCATCGAGGTTTTTGGCGAGTTTAGTAATACGATCGAGAAGCTCTCCCCCTTTTTCGGTAAAATTATCGATTGAAAAACCTTTTTTGGTTTTCAAAAAATTTCCCGGTTTCATTTCAGCGACATTAATTGATCCGACACTAATTAAAATAATTTTATCACCTAATAAACCTTGGGTGGCGATCGTTGCGACACTATCTTCTCGAATACGATTTCGATACTTTTCAATAATTTTAAGTTTTACGATAATATCTTGTTCTTCGAGTGATTTTGGGAAATCGATATCATCGACTAAACCGACACTCAATCCTGCCAAAAAAACAGGGGCCCCGATGCGAAGTCCGCTAATATCTTGGAATCTTGCTTGGAGAACATAATCTCTTTCAAAGAAATTTTTATCACCACTCAGGAAGAAAATAACCAGCATTGTTAAGAAGAGCCCCAAGGTGACAAAAACTCCAACGCGTGTTTGAAGAGCTGTTTTTTTATCCATATTATTCCCCTATTTGACCATGAATGAATCTTTGAACAATATCGTTCTTAGAGCTACGAACCTCTTCTTTGGTTCCAACAAATTCAATTTGTCGATTATGAATCAGCGCCAATCGATCACTAATTTTAAAAGCACTGTTCATATCGTGAGTCACTACCAAAGAAGTCACTTTCAGTTGTTTCTGAAGTGCTAAAATCAAATCATCAATTCGATTTGTATTGGTTGGATCAAGCCCAGTCGTCGGCTCATCATACAAAATCACTTCAGGCTCAGTAGCAATTGCCCGAGCCAACCCGACCCTTTTCTTCATCCCACCGGATAAATCGGAAGGCATCACATGTTCAATTCCGGAAAGCCCAACCATCGCCAATTTTTCTCTCACAATTCTTGTAATATCTTCTTCGGGATATTGAAAATTTTCCTGAACGGGATAGGCAACATTATCATAAACATCGAGTGAATCAAAAAGGGCTGCTCCCTGAAAAAGCATCCCGACTCTTCTGCGCATTTTCAGCAATTCTTCGTTATTCATTTTGAGAACATCATGACCATCAAAAAGGATTTTGCCGCTATCCGGTTTAATCAATCCGAGAAAAAGTTTTAACATGACACTTTTACCGGTCCCTGAACCACCGATAATCGTCATGGTTTCCCCTTTGACAATATCCAACGTCAAATCTCGAAAGACCTCTTTTTTTCCAAAAGATTTAGAAACTTTTTCAAATCGGATAAATGGCGTCATAATTCATCAACTAAAGCATTAGGAAAAGTTTTGTTAGAAAGAAGTCTGAAATAAAAATACAGATCGATGAGTAAACCACGGAAAAAGTGGTTGCTTTACCAACTCCTTCGGTTCCACCGGTTGTATGTAAACCTTGAAAGCAGGCAATGACTCCGATAAAAAAACCAAAAAAGAAGGTTTTTGCCATTCCACTTCCCACATCCATAATCTCAACGCTGTGGACAATCTGATCAAAATAATATCGGGCGCTCACCCCTGTTTCGATCATAGTGATCACCATTCCACCAAAGATTCCGATAATATCGGCAACGACTGTAAGAACTGGAGTACAAAGCGCGGCTGCTATTACTCGCGGAACTACCAGCTTCTGAATCGGATTTCCGCCCATCGCCTCAATCGCTGACACCTGCTCAGTCACATTCATGGAACCAATTTCAGCCGTAATACCAGAACCGACCCTTGCAGCAACCATGAGTGAAGTCAAAACAGGCCCTAATTCACGGGTAATCGCAATTCCGATAATTTGCCCAGTATAAAGCTGAAGACCGAATCTTTTTAAACTAACAATAAACTGAACCGCCAAGACCATCCCGGTAAAAATTGCGATCAGATTGGTCAAGGAAGACGATTTGATTCCAACCGTTTCAATTTGCCCAACTGTATCTTTTAAATCAAAAGGATCTCGAATGATGGAGATAATAATTTGGCGACTTAAAAAGCTAATACCGCCAATAAATTCCATCATGTGAGTGAAATGATCACCAATCCAGGCGAGAAAGCCAACGATAGAGCTTGAACGTTCAGATTTTACGCGACCCATAGACATAAGGAGTTAAATATCCCCTCGATATTTGAAGCCATTGAAGAAAGTTTCGAAGTCGGAAACAACTAAGCTATACTCATCCGGCTTTGAAATGAGAGAAAAATCAAATACACAATTGTTTTTCTTGATGACGACGGTATCTAAAGTGATCGGGACTCCATCTACCTTTCCTTCAACCACGGTACGAAGCGCTTCCCGATTATCAAGCATCAAGGTTTTTTCGGAGACAGTTTTTTGGCTATCGAGTGCCATTTGGAGATGAGTGGTTAATACTTTTAAACTGGCATCTTCGTAGGCACCGTCACAAAAAGCATCCGTTTCAATCGTACTTTTCAACCCTTTTTGATAAAAACTGATGACTCGGTAGAAGGCGACGTGCATGCGTATCCACGGTTTTTTCAGAATTCCGACGTTATAAAACCCCTTATCTGTCAGAACCATTCCAGGTTTATAACCACGAACCTTGCCAACTTTAGGCCCGCTCCCAAAAAAACATTGCGTAAAGATGAAAGGCAAAAAGAGGAAAAGAAGAATCTTGATTTTTTTTGAAAGCTTAGGATTTTGAGCCATGTTTTTTATGATTAAAATGAAAAATTAGATTAATTTTTGTTAACTCACTTTTCATTTTCTCAGCAACTTATGACAATGTCTATCTCTAAAAACAAATTCTAAAAAAAATATTTAATAAAATAAACAAAAAATATTTTTCTCGATGTCACTTTCATCTTTCAAATCTAATTCTTGACGATACTTTTTGATTCAGGTCATTCTCAGTTCAATGAGCTTTAAAACCTCAATTCCAAAGGAAAGTTTTTTAAACGTCTCACTTTCTCTACTCAAAAAAAACTGGTTTCTTGTTTTAACCTGCATTTATTTGATTCACTTTTTTTTCATCCATTTTTACATCAAAATTTTTTTTCCGGATGCGACGATTTATCATCCCATCGGATTTTTACCCGATTATATTTTTATCGATTGGGATAGCTCTTGGTACAAAAAACTCTATGAAAATTACGATCGGTTTAGTTGGCCACCCCTTTATCCTCTTATTCTCAAGATCGCTTCTTTTCTTTTTCATCCCCCCACTTTCGAAAAGTCGGCTGGAATTGTAAATCTAGTTGCCCATTTAGCAATTGCAAAAGCGGTTTTCACGTACGTCAAAGAAAAAGAAAATATATTAGCCTCTCCCTGGCTCATCCTTGTCTGCCTTTTCTTTTTTCCGGGACACAATGTTTTCTTCGCCGCCTATTCCGAATCTTTATATCTAGCGATTACCTTGTATGTTTTTATTTTTCGACAACGGAATCAGATTTTTTGGGCAAGTTTTTTAGCAGGAATTTCTGTTCTTATTCGAACCAGCGGATCTTTTTTATGTTTTGCAATCTTTATCGAACAGCTGATTCATTGGATTCGTGAAAGAGATCAAATGACCCACTGGCAATCTCTCATTTTTTTTTTAAAGGGATCTGTCGGATTGGTAATTTTTCTTCTTTGGAATCTCATAGTTTATTGGAAAAGCGGTCAAAGCCTCGTTGCAGCCCAAGATCCCTGGATTCAGGAGTTGATTCAGGTTCATATTCCTGCAGGAGAATCTCCCCGAGGATGGATCATCCGATATTTATTATTTTCTTTTCACTGGGAATGCTTTTGGTTCTGGTTTGCCATTTTGACTGCCATTTATTGTTATAAGAAAAAATGGTTGTTAGAAAGTTTGTACATCGCCATTTTCAGTTTTTCTATTTTCTTTCATACTTATCGCCCTTTTCCCTGGTCGAGATTCGTATCGGTTTTATTTCCATGGGCAGTGATGGTTGGAAACTTTATCGCATCGAAAACTTGGCTGAAAATATTGGTAATCGTCTGTTTTTGCCTAATTTCTTATACAATTCAAGGAAGACTATTTTCTCATCAAATCGGTGAGCCATAAAAATTATGAATAAAATCTCCCTCAACTACCAAAAAGTTTTGGATTCGATCGAGCTCTCTCTCAATCAATCAGGACGAAAGAAAAATTCTGTTAAACTCCTCGC
>CAZQOW010000076.1:0-10046 GCA_964595045.1 uncultured Pseudomonadota bacterium | reverse complement strand
CTTCTCTTTTTACAAAACATCACCGGTTTTATGGTCGGCAAACAATATGAAAACGGCGGAATCGCGAAAGATGGCGCTAAGATGGTAATGGCAGTTTCAAATGCCAAGGTTCCAAAATTCACGGTTGTCATTGGTGGATCTTATGGTGCAGGAAATTACGGCATGTGCGGTCGTGCTTACAGCCCTCGCCAGTTATGGATGTGGCCTAATGCGCGAATCAGCGTCATGGGTGGAGAACAAGCCTCGAATGTTCTCTTAACGGTAAAACAAGATCAGCTCAAAGCCGAAGGTAAAAAGCAGATGAACGAAAAAGAGGCGAATGAATTCAAAGCTCCTACTTTAGAAAAATACGAAAAAGAATCGTCAGTCTATTTTTCAACTGCAAGAATTTGGGATGATGGGATTATCGATCCGGTCGATACCCGAAAAGTCTTGGCCATCGGTCTTTCAACCGCTTTGAATGCGCCGATTGAACAGACGAGTTATGGGGTTTTTCGGATGTAGTCCTCTCACCTTCAAAAAAAAATTTCCCCCTTTTTTTTCTAAAGGGAAGCTTAAAGAAATTCATATATGACTGATTTTAAAACTCTTGTCCTTGATCAAAAAAACAATATTGTCACCGTAACTCTCAACCGTCCTGAGCTTCACAACGCGTTCAACGAAGTGATGATTCAAGAACTGACCAAAGCTTTTACACTTCTTTCAAAAGATAAAAATATCCGAATCATCATCCTCACCGGAAACGGAGAATCTTTCTGCGCTGGAGCCGATTTGAATTGGATGAAAAAAATGTCGAGCTTCACCAAAAAAGAAAACTTGGAGGATAGCAAACGTCTACACAAAATGCTCGAAACAATTTATCGATGTGCAAAACCGGTGATTGCGAAAGTAAACGGTTCTGCCATTGGGGGTGGAGTTGGGCTGGTTGCTGCAGCCGATATCGCTTTAGCTTATAACAGTGCCAAGTTTGGGCTTTCAGAAGTAAGGCTTGGGCTCATCCCTGCGGTGATCTCCCCTTTTGTGATGAAGAAGATGGGCGAAGCGAATGCCCGAGAATATTTTTTAACTGCTGAACGGTTTGACGCAGTGAAAGCGCGTCAAATGAATCTGGTGAATGAAGTAGGATCGCCTGAAGAAATCGAAAAAAAACTCGAAGAAAAAATTAAATTTCTTCTTTCGGCCGGACCCGAAGCACTTGCTGAGTCTAAACTTTTGATTGAAAAAGTCTCCGGTCAACCGATTGAAAAAATTTCTACATTCACTTCACGAAAGATTGCAGAACGGCGCGCTAGTAAAGAAGGCCGTGAAGGAATTCAGGCGTTTTTGGAAAAGAGAAAGCCTACATGGTTATGAAAGACAAGTGATGGAAAATTTAATTTCCAAAAAGTTGGGTAGGAAGAACTCTTCTAGATTCCTTAATTTGCCCAGTTCATCTTCGCCTATCTTCTTTTTGTTTCCAACCACGGTAAAAACAAAACTTCGACGATTCAAAACCTCACTCACATACTCTTTAAAATCTTGGAGGGTCATCCGATCTAACTGTTCAAGTCTTTCTTGACGCAGATCTAATTGTAAACCCAACTCCCGCCAATGTAAAACTTGCGGAATTACCTGACGAAAATAAAACCGTTCACTCAAAATATCTCTTCTTAAATTATCTCTGTTGAACTAAAAGTTTTCTTCATCCATTGGAAGATTTTTTAATAAATCGATAATCGTCTTAATTGTTTCAACAGCTTTGTCAGACTGGGAAGAGGCATATCCATACAGATAAGATTGAACATTCAATCTGTCTCCTTTTACTACTGCTCCTCCCACAGAATAGCTTAGCCCTTTTGCCTCTCTGACATGTTTATACAACAGATTACTTCCTTTTCCCAAAATAATAATCTAATAGTTGAGAATAAATTGTTTTCTGCGGATCTAAATTATCTCTAGGAATGACAAACCCGATCTGAGCCTGATAACTCTTTCATCATTTGTGAAATAATCTTGGTAGGTAATGATTGCTATCGCAATCTTTTGTAAGGTCTTGGTTTAAAAATTAATTTTTGAGAAGAGAGATCTTGCTCATGATTGTCTTTAATTAATTGAACAACCTCTTCAACAGATTGAGAACCGACATAATAAAACTCTGGCCTCTGTTTTTGAAGCTCTGCAATTCTTTTTTGATACTCCCTTTGCGGATCTACACTCAGCGCACTCAGTTCCGAATTAGAAGACCTATTTAAATATGCTGAAAGATCGATTCAGAACTATAAAAAACATAGGTTCATGACTAGCAAACGGCATTAAAAATGTCTAAAAAGCTAGGAATGACAAGGGCTAGAGGGTTTTTCGATTGTGCAAAGATTTCAAAGATAAAAATAAGGAAAATTATCCGTTATTTTGCTGTCGATTTACAAGCGACTCAGATCGCTCAATTAACAGGGATCAATCGAAATACCATCAATCGATATTTTCGATTCATCCGTCAGGTCATTGCTAAGAATTGTGAGAAGGAATCCCCCTTTCAAGGCGATATCGAAGTGGATGAAAGTTTTTTTGGAGCTAGACGAGTTCGCGGCAAAAGAGGGCGAGGAGCGTTAGGGAAAACGATTGTTTTTGGTGTTTATAAACGAAATGGGAAAGTCTATACAGAGATTGTGCCTGATTGCACCAGAGCCACATTACATGCAGTTATCCGAGGCAAGGTGAATTTTGAAAGTACCATCCATTCGGACAAATGGCGCGCTTATGATGGGTTAGTGGATTTAGGATACCGTAGACACTATCGAGTGAATCATGGAGCGAATGTTTTTGCGACCAAGAAGACCCATATTAATGGGATTGAAAACTTCTGGGGACTAGCAAAAGTCAGGTTGAGTAAATTCCGTGGTATGCAAAAGTCGACTTTTTATTTACCTCTAAAAGAATGTGAATTTAGATTCAATCACAGACATGAAAACTTTTATAAACTGATCTCTAAACTTATTAAATCGGAACCGATTTGCTAGTCATGAACTAAAATTTAATAGTGAAACGTAGTGAATTTATTGACCCAAGATATAGGCAAAAATTAAAGGTGCGACAATCGAGGCATCCGACTCAATAATAAATTTTGGAGTCTCTTTCCCCAATTTTCCCCAGGTGATTTTTTCATTGGGGACTGCCCCTGAGTAAGATCCATAACTAGTGGTAGAATCGCTGATCTGACAAAAATATCCCCAGAGTGGAACTTCTTCTCTTTGTAAATCTTGATGAAGCATCGGAACGACGCAGATCGGAAAATCTCCGGCAATTCCGCCACCGATTTGAAAGAAGCCGAGTGAATGGTTTTTAGTTAACTCTGTATACCAGTCTGCGAGTTCGATCATGTATTGAATTCCGGTTTTGACGGTATGAACATTTTTGACATCTTGTGAAATGCAATGGCCGGTGTACATATTACCCAAAGTCGAATCTTCCCAACCGGGAACAAACATTGGGAGATTTTTTTCAGCGGCAGCGAGCAGCCAGCTGTTTTTTGGTTCAATTTGATAAGAAGGTTGCAGATCGCCGCTCAACAAAATCTTGTAAAAAAATTGGTGCGGAAAGTAAGATTCTTTTTTTGAATCAGCTTTCATCCACTCTTTCAAAATTACTTTTTCAATTCGTCGCATTGCTTCCCCTTCGGGAATACAAGTATCAGTGACACGATTTAAATGTTTTTTGAGCAATGCCTCTTCATCGGCTGGAGTTAAATCGCGATAATGGGGAATTCTTTCGTAGTGGTTATGGGCGACCAGATTGAAGACATCTTCTTCGAGATTCGCACCAGTGCAGCAGATTCCATGAACCTTATCCTGGCGAATCATTTCAGCGAGTGAAATTCCCAATTCTGCTGTGCTCATTGCCCCGGCTAAAGTGAGAAACATCTTTCCGTTTTTTTCAAGATGAGTTGTATATCCTTTTGCCGCATCGACGAGCGAGGCGGCGTTGAAGTGAAGAAAATGTTTTTCAATGAATTGACTAATCGGGCCATGTTTCATAGGATGTTTTTCCTTAAGATAAAAGTTGCATTTTTAATGAGCAGATAATTCAATAAATCTCAAGTAAAATGATTAAAACTAATTTAAAAATTTTTGTTTTTATTCTTCTTTCTCTTTCTTCTCTTTCTCAGATGGCATCTGCTTTAGATTCGGGTTGTAGTCTGAAAGGGAAAAAGCTTTACGGAAAAGTTCAAGTGGTCGAAGCCTTTGCCGACTTTAAAGTGCAGGTAGTGAATAGTTTTCCCGATTTGAAAGTCGAGAAAGTAAAAGCGTTTCCGGATCAATGTGGAAAATGGGAATATGTCACCGCTTTTCCCGATTTCAAAATCCAGTATGTGAATGCCTTTCCTGATTTGAAAATTGAATTTGTGAAAAGTTTTCCAGGATTGCCATAATAAATTCTGGAAGTTTGGAGAAAAAATGATTCTCTATCTCAATGAAAAAAAGAGCGAAGATTTCGAACGAGCCTTGAATGTTTTTATTGAGGCGGCTGGAAAAATCTCTGCCAATATGCTCGGGATGGTCAATCGGGTTGGTGGACAAATCTATGCATTGCTATTCTTATCGCATGAACCGCTCTCTTTGGATGAAATTGCCTCTCTTTTGAAAATCAGCAAGTCAAACATTAGTATCAATATCCGTCTGCTCGAAGATTATAAACTGGTCCGAAAGATATGGGTCAAAGGTTCACGCCGTGATTATTACGAAGCTTGTCGCGATTATCCGAAACAGTTTTTTCGCGATTTTTTCGATCGTCTGCGCGATGGAATCGACGAAAGTATTCGAATCATCAATAAGTGCAAAGGACAGTTTGATGATCTGAAAAGAAACATGAAAGAAAAATCTGATCAGGTAGAATTTATCGTCAACCAGTTGAATCTTTTATCTGCCTTTTATATGGCGGCAAGCACGATTTTTGAAGATTTTTATCAAGGAAGAGACGTCGATATTAATCTTCTTCGCCGGGTTATTTTTGAAGACTAAGCCTTTTTTCGCATTTTCAATATATGAAAGAGAGAAATTGTTTGTTTCTACTGCATGTTTTAAACTTTTTCCCCTTGACACACCGTCCTAAATACTTCTAAATAAAGCCTCTGTTAAAAAGGTTATACAAATCAATTATTTAGAACGTTTAGAATTCTCGAAAAGTTAAATTCAATTATCCTTGAAGGAGGAGAAAAAATGGCGGTTTCAATTAAAGAACTCGAAAGTATGCAAGAAGAAATTCAAGATTCAAAATTAGAAAGAGCAAAAAGAGGGTTTTATCTTCCTACCAATGGAAAATTAGCTTCCGAAAAATTAGAGCAGGGTGGGAGCAAAATTAAAGAAAGAATTTTGGTGAATCTCGCAAAAGTTGCTTGGCCGGTTTTTAAATTTATTAATAAAGTTCATCAAGGAAAAGCGTTTCAACCAAAATGGGCTCCCGCACCTCTTTTAAAATCAAAAGAGAGAACTTTTCCGCAGCTTGGTTGGCCAAGAACGACCGATTCGCTCTGCCCACGCTGTATTAAAGAAGCGCGTGAAGCGATTATCTCGGGAGAAAAAGACCATACTTATTTGATTAATTCCAATCCAGGTGAAATTAAAGCAAAAATTGTAGAAAAAGATGGTGGAGTTTGGATGGTGAAAGAGTGTCCAAAGCATGGCACTTTTGAAGATATTATGTCGATGGACACCAAGTTTTTAGAAAGAATTGAAAAGCTTTATCCAGGACGAGATTTTAAATCCCCTATCAGTTATCTTCGAAACCACGGAAACTCGACGATTCAATATGGACGTGGCTCTGTTCTCACTGTCGATCTTACCAATCGTTGTAATATGATGTGTGATCCCTGTTTTATGGATGCCAATCAGGTCGGATACGTTCACGAACTTGCCTGGGAAGATATTAAAGAAATTCTCGATAACTCCTTAAAAATTCAACCTCGACGACAGATGTCTGTTCAATTCTCAGGTGGAGAACCGACTCTTTCTCCTTATTTTTTAAAAGCAGTTAAGTATTGCAAAGAGATTGGATATTTTAGTGTTCAGGCAGCAACCAACGGAATTCGTTTTGCCGAAAATCCCGATTTTGCCAAACAGGCTTATGAGGCGGGAATGCGGCTTGCCTATTTACAGTTTGATGGAGTCGACAATGAATCCAACCAACATCGAAAAATTTCCAATCTGTTTGATGTAAAACTTCGTGCAATAACCAATTTGGCGAATGCCGGAATCGATGTGGTTCTTGTCACCACGATTGTGAATCAGGTGAACAATCATCAAGTGGGTCCGATCATCGATTTTGCGATTCAAAATGTCGATAAGGTTACTTTCTGTTCCTTTCAGCCCGTTTCTTTCACTGGTCGCGATGAAGACATTAGTGATGAAGATCGAGAGAAGCATCGATATACCCTTTCCCATTTAGCGCATGATGTGAAAACACAAACAGGAGTTTCTGAGCCGCTTCGCGATTGGTTTCCACTCTCTGCCGCCGGTCCATTCTCTGATTTGGCTGATATGATGAAAGGTCCCGGGCAAGATTGGGGAACCATGAAATGTGGTTGTCATCCCAACTGCGGTGTTGGAATGGCGCTCATGGTTGATAAACATAAAAAGAAATGGCTTCCGGTTTCCGAATTTTTAAATGTTGATCAATTATTAAAGGATATTCAAGTTGTCACGGATGCCAATCAGCCAGCTTGGTTGACCAAGCTTGAAGTCGCGGCGGCGCTCCTTCGTAACTACAACCCACAAAAAGCTCCCAAAGAACTTACTTTAAATGATCTGCTCGCCAAATTTGATAAATCGACTGGTGGAGGGCTGAATGCTGGTAAAGTCGATTACGGGGTTGGCGCCGAGAGAAAGAAAGATCGTTGGCATTTTATGTTCGTAGCAGGAATGTGGTTTCAAGATCTTTTCAATTACGATTTCCGCCGAACCGAAATGTGCATTATCCCTTATGGAACTCAACAGGGAGAAATCTCCTTCTGTGCTTATAATACAGGGGTAGGTTGGAGACAGATTATAGAAAATATGTACAAAAACTCTTCAGTGGCTGAGTGGAATAGGGTTTACGGTCGACATAAAGTGTTTGCGGGAAATAAGCCTTTGGAGCTTCCTACTTTTGATCATGAAGTGAAGGTTCCACTTTCCGCAGCTTCGAAAGAAATTCACTAATGGATAAGGTTGAATAAAATTTAGGGGTTCAAAATTTTGAACCCCTAAAAATTGTGAATGATCCAATCTCTTCTATGTTTCATTTTCTCCATCAAATAAACCCGCTTTGGTTTTCTCTGGGCCCTTTACTTTTTGTGAATGTCTTTGGGCTTTTGACTGTGGTGGTGTTTGCTTTTGTTTATAAAAAAAATGCCTCTCGTTACAAAGTAAAAGAGTTCGAAAAAAGACATGACTCAAAGTTTTTGGGAAGATGGTTCAAAGAGTATTGGTTTTGGGTGACGACTCCGATTGAAAAACTCTCTCTTCTCTTTGGACTTACGCCGAATTTTTTTACCACTTTTGGATTTATTTTAAGTTGTCTCGCAGGATATGCTTTTTTTGAAGGGAGTATTGGAGTCGCTGGTTGGCTGGTAATTTTGGGAGGAACTTGCGATATGTTTGATGGACGTATCGCTCGTCTGACCGGTAAAACTTCGCAAGCCGGTGCCTTTTATGACTCTGTCATGGATCGATTCGGAGAACTTGCCACGTTGGTTGGCCTTGCCGGTTTTTACCGTAACAGTTGGCTCTTCTGGGTTGTGCTTGCGGCGATTTCCGGTTCAATGATGGTGAGTTACACCCGTGCCCGAGGGGAGGCGATGGGTGTTGAATGTAAAAGTGGTGTGATGCAACGCCCTGAAAGAATTGTTTATCTGGGGGTTGGATCGATTTTCAGCCCGATTGTCCGTTATCTCCTGAGTCCCTATTTTGAGATTAGCCATGAATATCTTTTGGTGATTGCTGTTCTGCTGATTGCCATTATGACCAATTTGACCGCCATTTATCGAATGATCTGGATCATGCAAAAACTTCGTGATCTCTCTAAAAAAGAAAATCCTGAAACCGAAAAAGCAACCAAAAGATCTCTTTTCTTTCGTCATATCTGAAGAGTTTTAAACTAGATTTTAATATCTCGGCAAGTTCTCCCAAAAATTTTCAGGAAAATGTGAATTTCGAATCGCGGTTTTCTTACTAAAGAACTCCCTAAAATAGGCCAAAGCACTGATGGTTCTCAGGTATCCATTGTACGGAAGAAAAAGTGGGGTATATAAAATGTTCCTCGGTTTTCGATCGGATTTCTCTCCATGAAAAATAACCAATAGAAATTGCAGCAGATTTAAAATCGCATAAAAAGAGAAGGTAAAAACTAGAATCGAAAAAATATCTTCCGGAAAAAAAGAGAGAACCGCTAATAGATAAATGGGTAATGCTAGAAGCGGAATCAGATTAAAGAAAAAGTCGGAAACAATTGCAATAAAATCCCCTAATCTGAAACGGCTTAGATTAATCAGATTTCCATGCTTTCTCAAGTTGAGTCGGATATAACATCGATCCCACCGAAAACGTTGTTTGAAAAGAACAGCCCAAGAATCCGGAACAGAAGTATAAGCAATGGCTCGATGGGCAAAAGCAATTTTATATCCCATTTTCCTGATTTTGAGTGTGATGTCTAAATCTTCTCCTTCATCCGGATCGGTTCCGTGCAGGGCCAAGAGGAGTTCTTTTCTAAAACAGCTGAAAGCTCCCGAGGTGATTTGTAACGTGTCGCTCCAGGAAAGCCAGCGACGTTGCATCCCAATATTGATCTCATATTCTGCCGATTGTAGTCGGGTGAGAAGATTTTTGTTTTGATTCAGAACTTTTAGGTTTCCGGAAACTGCACCAACTTTTGAATCTGAAAAACATTGAATCACTTCCAAAATTGCGTTGCGACTCAAAGTGGAATCTCCATCAAGATGAATGACAAATTCTCCCTTGGCAAATTTTAATCCATAATTGAGGGAAGAAGGTTTTCCTCCCCTGATCTCCTTTTTCAGATAGAGGAGTTTTTTTTCTTTTTGGAGCTTTCGACAAACTTGCCAAATAAACGAAGAGTTTCCATCGTCGACTACAATAATTTCAAAATTTGGATAATTGTTTTCGAGAATGGACTGCAGAGAAAGATAAAAACTCTCCTTTTCATTGTAAACAGGAATGATCACGCTCACGAGCGGATAATAGGTAAAAGGAAACTGTTTTTTGTGATTCGTCGCAAATAGGGAGAAAATTGAATAGAGAAGATTGGTTAAAAAATATCGTGTGGTATCAAATAAAAGTGCCGGTGCAAAAAATAAAAAAAGCCTGAAAAAAGAGGAGTGAAAAAATCCAAAAAAAATAGAAAGAGAATTGGAAATCATGAGATTAAAGAACAACCAGTTGTTTTAATAGCGATTCTTCGCTCGATCCGTTTTCTGGAAATGAAACTGAATCGATACGGACCTCTAGTTTTCCATCCTGAAGTTTTTTGATCTTATCTTTGATCTCGTCGATCAATTTTTTTGTCTCTTTGACAGAGCATTCAATCAAAAGTGCAAGAATGCTAGATTCATTCAATTGGGCAGGAATGTCGACCAGTTTGAGTGAGGCTTTCACTAGTTTTGAAAGATCTTTCATTCTCTCAAATGCAGCAGTTTCACCTTCAGCCGATACAAGAGAGGCAAAATTGGTTATCTTAATGAAAATCAATGAAAGTGAATGATTAAAAACCTGACAACGTTTCAATTCTTGTGAAAATTCACTTTTAAAATAGTGAAGATGATAAAGTTCTGTCTGTTCATTGATCTGTTCTTTTTCCTGACTGGGTTCAGGAAATTTATTTTCTCTTAGGCACTCTTCTGCAGTTTCAGTGATTGCATAAGAGTAAATGGATTGTTGAATGGCATGTTCTTCTGAGAATGCCCGTTTACATTGGCGACATTGGGCTCTCATTTCGGTTTCGATATGAAGTTCGCGACAGTCGAGACAAAGATAATTTTTTCCGACCCGGTCATAATCAACTCCGATGTGTTTCAGCTCTTT
>CAZQOW010000075.1:0-10074 GCA_964595045.1 uncultured Pseudomonadota bacterium | reverse complement strand
GAATAATAGCTGAAACTCCTAGTTCAACTATTTTTTCGATCAGCCAGTCCATTCGAGGATTTTTAAGAATCGCCTGATAAAGAATGAAAAAGGGAGGTTTTTCCTGATTCATTTTTTTTTCTAAAATTTTAATTTCAATTCTTTTTTGATCGATTGAATTGATTTTTCCCTGCATGCTTAAGCCCGAGCCGTTTACGAGAGTAATCGGATCTCCGATTTTTTTTCGGAGTACATTGAGCAGATGGTGGGATTCTGCTTCGGATAATTTGACAATGTCATCCTGGATGTTGGAGGATGAAATAAAAAAAACACTCATAAACAGACTTTTTAACGGTTTTGATTTTTAAAATCTATTTAAAAGATGAACCAAAAATCCAAAAAATCTTCACAAACATTTGCCGTTGCCGTTGATCTCGGAGGAACTGATCTAAAAACAGCCGTGGTCGATTCGATCGGAAAAATCCTTCATCAAAAGATCGTTTCATCCGAATCAAAAGAGAACAAAGAAAAAACGGTTCATCGTTTAATCGAATCGATTCAAATTGAACTCGATTGGGCAGAAAAGAATCAGTTAAAAATAAAAGGATTAGGGCTCGGAATTCCCGGAATTGTCTCCCCTGAAAAAGGGATTGTCTATCAATCGCCCCATTTTCCTGCCTGGAAAAACTATCCGATCCACAAAAAACTTAAACTTAAATTTTCAATCCCAATGATTCTCGACAACGATGCAAATATGGCCGCTATCGGAGAAGGGTGGCTAGGAGCTGCAAAAAAGAAAAAGAATTTTATCCTCTTAACCTTGGGAACAGGGATTGGTGGTGCCATTGTCATCGATCGAAAAATATTTCATGGCGATTCTGGTTTTGCCGGTGAAGCAGGGCATTTAGTAATTGATCGACATGGGTTGCAGTGTAATTGCGGTGGAAAGGGATGTCTCGAGATGTCTGCATCGGCTACCGGTATTTTTCATCAGCTGAATTCTTTGAACCAATCGACTGATCTCACTCCTTTGGAGCTTTTTAGGTTGGCAAAGAAAAAAGATCCTCTTGCTTTGAAAATATTTCAAAACTTTGGAGAATCTCTGGGGATTGGAATTGCTTCCATTGTAAACCTCCTCGATATTGAAACGATTATTTTAGGAGGGGGAATTTCTGAGGCATTTTCCTGTTTTTCTCCTTTTGCTTTAGAATCAATTTCTAAGTATCTTTATTCGACGACGGCCAAACGACTTAGACTCATCCAAGCGATGCTAGGAAATAAAGCGGGTGTGATCGGTGCTGCAAGAGCGGTTTTTTTGAAACATTAATTATGGATTTACATTCTCTCATATTTTGGTCGATTGAAGTTTGGTGTATTCTTCTGATCATTCAATCGTTGACTCATCATCCGCTTAAAAGAATCGGTTGGATATTTATTTCGCTTTCCATTTTCCTTCTCATGGGAGCGAGTGATCTGTTGAATCACCCGACTTTCTTTCTTGTGGCAACGACTCTTTGGGGGGGGTTGATTTTTCTTCCTTCTCTTGGTGTTCTTTGGGTAAATCGGCTAATTTATCGAAGCCAATTTAGACGCGCTTATCATTTATTTCGTTTTTTGAGTTTTCTTCATCCGTTCGATGGATGGAGAGATGCGAATCATATTTACAAAGCCCTAATGCTTGAACAGCAAGGGTTTCACGAAGAGGCTGAAAAACTTCTGAAAAGTTTTGAAGCGACGGATTCAGATGTCGGTCGTTCTGCGATGATCCGAATGTTCATGTTCGGAGGAGAATGGGAAGAGTTTGTTCAGTGGGGTGAAAAACTAGAACATCGAAAATGGCTAGATAAAAATTTTCATTATCTTCCTACTTATCTTCGCGCTTTGGCTGAAACAGGGCGTTTAAAAGAATTCTTTGAATTTTATCCCCAATGGAAAAAAGTTTCCGGAAAATTTAGGGATGATGTTCTCAAAAATGTAGTTTGGTTAGTCGTTTTTGTTTTTACAGGAAAAAAAGAGCTGGTTGAAAAAATATTATCTGGACCTCTTTCAATTTATAATGAAGCGCAAAAGAAATCGTCGATTGGAACTGCTTTGTGGGCAGCAGGAGATGAAGTGAATGCCCGCTTACTCCTTTCCGAAGCAATGAACATCGCAGATCCGATGATGAAACGGGGAATTCAAAGAAGACTTCATCTCGGAATTAAACCTTTTTTAATCTCTGAATTATCGCCTGAACAACAACAAATCATTCTTGAAATTGAAAAAGATTTTTTGGAGACGACCCGTTATCACTCTTCCTATCATCCTACCCGCTGGAGAGCTTATACCACCTATAGTTTGATATTAATCAATTTGCTCGTTTTCCTATTTGAAATGAAAGGGGGATCTTCCGATCCTGAAAATCTTTATCATCTAGGGGCTCTTTTTTATTTTCCGGATGAACCAGGAGGGTTTCCTCAATGGTGGCGATTTATCACCGTCAATTTTTTGCATTTGGGATTTGTCCATCTTTTGATGAATCTGATGGGGCTTTGGGTGATCGGTCGTCTTCTCGAATATCTTTTGGGGAAAGTGAAGTTTTTGGCTTGTTATTTTGTTTCGGGAATTGGAGCGATGATTCTGATTTTTTTGAGTCATCTTTATTATTTTAAACAGTCAATCTTTGTGGTCGGTGCTTCCGCTTGTATCATGGGCCTTGTAGGGGGGACAGCGGCGCTCATGCTCAAAGAGTGGCGTCGAGAAAATAGTCAGCTAGCGAAAAAAGAGCTTCGATCGATGTTGCTCATTATTTTTTTTCAGGCTGGGCTTGATTTTTTTGTTCCACAGTTCAGTTTTATGGGGCATTTTTTTGGGGCTGTGATTGGATTTTTGCTGGTTTTATTGCTTCCGTTCAAAAGATCCGAACTAGTTCAATCGTCTTGAGTTCTTATAATATCCCAAAATCATTCTTTTTTTTATCATCTTAAGATTTTAAAAATTCAAAAACGAAAAGGTGAGCTTTTTTGAATCCACAACCAGTGCGGATAGAGGATTTAAAGGAATTGTCTTCTTATAATTTTCCAATCCATCATCCGTTACTAAAGATCCCCTTCTCTCTTTGAGAGGGGAGGCTAGGGAGGGAATAAAAATCACCGATTGGATGAGCATTCTAAGTTATCACCCTCTCCCTAGCCCCTTCTCCTCAAGGGAGGCGGAATTATTAAAGAAATGAAGTTTCGAATATGGCGATAAAAAGTAGCAACTATTTCAATAAAAGTGACGAGAATAGAAGAGTAAAAAATTACCCTCTTTATAGAAAAGGTTTTTTCTTATGCTCCCTCTTATTTTCTTGGCACCTATTACAATAGCAGCGCTTCTAAACACTAGCGCAGGTGAACCGATTGTTGATCGAATTTTCAGTCTTTTTCATAATAGAAAACCGGAAGATTTTGGTAGCTGTTCAGCTCCTCCTGCGACTCCTCAAAAAGTACAAGATCTATCAGTTTATCAATTTGAACGTCCAATAGCACAGTTTTCCTCTCAACAAAAACTTTTAGATTATTGTTTAATTTCAAAAAATTCTATTTTTTCCAATTCTTCAGGCAGAAGCTCATTTCCTGGTTCGATTAGTTCAAAGTGTGAACAAGAAAGTCAAAATTTTAACAATGCTTCTTTTTATTCTGAAGTGGGTCAATTGTGGAAACAGGAAAATAGAAGCGATATGAGTCTGCTCGCTTATTGCCGAGCTGTTGACTTAAGTCCGACATCTGCCAATTACTTTGCTTTGGGTTCAATTGCATTAGATGGACAAAATAACGCTTTGGCGGCGATTATCGCGCTGGAAGAGGCTTTAAAGTTTTCGAATGCTTCTGAAGATGTTTCATTGTCTAATCAGATTAGAATGAGCTTGGGAAGAGCGTACTATCAGAATTTTTTAGATGATCCCCAGGCAAATCATGGAAGTCCTCATTTTATTTCTCAATATACTGCTGAAAAAATGTCCAAAAATTTATTAAAATCCCTTGAGTACTTTAATCAGGTGAGCGGAGCATCAAGCTTTAAATTGTCTTATAGCAAAGGAATTGTAAAAAATGAATTGGGCAAAGTCGCTTTAGCAGCGCGAACGAGTGATTCAGAAAAAAAAGAATTTTCCGAGGCAACTATTCTGGCTAAAAAATATTTTGATGAAGCAATCGTTTTCTTTCGAGAATCGATTCCATTCTATGAAAATCAGCATTCTACTTTTTTAGATCCCAATTACCAAATAGCAGAGGTTTTGAGATCTAAAATTAAAATGGAGATGGATGATTTGAAGGGTGAGCAGTTGGTGGAGCGATGGAAAGAGGTGGTTCACTATTATACAAAAGCTTTCGGTAAATCAGACTCGGTTTTTAAGAATGATTCAGCTTCCTTGTTTCGTCTCGCGACTGCGCTTGAGTTGTCTGGTGATTTACGCGGAATAAAATTTTGTGAGAAGGCGCTTGATGTGGCTAAGGCTGAAACAACTCAGAATAACGAAAGAATTTCCAACATTTCTTTGATACTTGCTTATATGTATTTAGATCATTCTAAAAAAGGGGAATCGATCGATTTTTCAAAAGTTGTTAAACTTTTTGAAGTAGCACTTTCAGGAAAAAAAGTGAACGAATATCCCCAAGAATTTAGAGCTTATGCAGTTTTAATAAAACAGAGTAATCCTGTAAAAGCTTTTGAGATCTTTGAAGGTTTACTAGGAATTATAAAAGAATCATTTGATGAACCGATGGAAGAGATTGAGAAAGAAGAATTGTATCACTATGCTGACCTATTTTTTAATCAAAATGAAAAAACTCTTTTTGCCGCAGCCGATTTGAGCAACAAATTATCTTTCTTGGATCCATTTCTTAGAAAAGGTGAAATCCAAAACGATCCGAGAACGCATTATTTTATCGGTCGCTGTGAAGAACTTAGAAAAAATGATGGGGCGGCAATTGCGGCTTATCAAAAATCGGCGGAATTGGATCAAACGAACTCACCCCAAAAAGCGGATTCTCTTTTGCGAATAGGAAAAATCCATCTCCGATCTGATAAATCTGATTCTTTTGCTCAAGCGATCAGCTTTCATAGTCAATCCATAAATCTTTACAAATCTCTCTTGGTAGCTGCCAAAGCGGATGCTACAAAATATACTGAATTGAAAAAAACTCTCTTACTTGTATTGACTAGTCTGGCAGATGGATATGTTGGAAAAGCAAAATCAGTGAACGACAAGAAAGATGCAAAATCGGCTGAGTTTGATTTGGCGTTAACTTATCTTCGAAAGGCGACCGCTTTATATGAAGAAGCGAAAAATCCGTCCAAAAACCAAAAAGTGAAAGAAGATGCAGATTTAGGCGAGGCTGTAGCTTCGATTCATTCAAAGATTGTAGAAGTAAGTAAACTGCGTGGAGCGATCAATAAGAAAAAACCTGCCGAAGAGGAGTCGGATGAAGAGGATAATGATGAGACCCCGGCAGAAGTAACTTCATCCAATGTAACGACGGAAGATACTCCGACTCAAGTCGAGTAAACGTTTCTAAAAAAGCTTTACTCACCTATGAAAATATTTTTAGACTTCGATTATGTCGAAAAAAACTGAAATTATTTTTCATTTGGCTTTCCCTATTGATCATCTTCAAAAAGCGAAAATTTTTTATCACGCCGGATTGGGATGTAAAGTCGGCAGAGAATCGAATTATTCGATCATTTTTAATCTGGCAGGACATCAAATCGTAGCTCAACTGACGAAAGAAAAGTTGAATCCTCAAAAAGGAATTTATCCACGTCATTTTGGTCTAGTTTTTCCAACCTACCAAGCATGGGAAAAGTTTTTAAAACGGGCGAAAAAGAAGAAGTTGAAATTTTATCAGAAAGAGAAAGTTCGTTATCCAAATAGTCCGCTCGAGCATTATACTTTTTTTCTTCAAGATCCTTCGTTTAATTTATTGGAATTCAAGTTTTACAAATTTCCCTCGGCAATTTTCGGTTCAAAGAAGTTTAAAAAAGTGGGAGAAGAAGTTCGTTGATTTCAACAGGATCTTTTTTTAAATTTGCCACATATCGATCTGCTTCTCGGGTCGGTTTAGGGAGTCTATATCCGCTGTTACAATCCAACACTATTCGAACCGATGTTTTTAAACTAATGCGATGTCCAGGAGAAATAAACATCGGCTTTACTTTTTCTTTCGTTCTTAAAGCAGTGCCGATTTCTTTTCCTTTATAGATTAATGGAGAGTGACTTCCTCGTTCAAAGTTAGGCTCTTTGTATTGTCCGCATAAAACTGATTTCGCACACCCGATACTCGGGATATCCAAAATCAATCCGATATGGCTGGCGATTCCCAAACCGCGTGGATGTGCGATCCCCTGCCCATCAAATAAAATCAGATCTGGACTGTTTTTAAGTTTCTCGAAAGCTTTTAAAAGGACTGGTCCTTCCCGAAAAGAGAGTAGGCCTGGAATATAGGGCATTTCAAGTGGAGCGGTTGCATAAACCCGCTCAATCTCTTTGAGAGAGGGATATTCGTAGAGAATTACTCCGGCAATTCCTTCATTTTTATCGAGATTGAGAGCCAGGTCGGCTCCAGCTATTTTTTGAATGGGTGAAAGTTTATCTTCTATAATAATTTGTGAAGCCAATTTGTTCTGAAGTTGAATTGCCTCAGTTGCGGATAAGTTCCATGTAGGGTGACGAATATTCATAAAACCTCTCAATCGGTTTAAAGCTCATACCTTGACTTTGCCTGATAAGCTTGCATAAGATGCCCGAGCTTTTTAGAGCTTATTTAGGTTAATAATTCCATTTTTAAAAGGATGTTTATGGCTCTCATCGTCCAAAAATATGGCGGAACTTCGGTTGGAAATGTCGAAAAAATCCGAAATGTCGCAAAGCGGGTCTTAAAAACCCAAGAGTTGGGGAATCAGGTCGTGGTCGTAGTTAGCGCGATGGCAGGTGAAACGAATCGTCTCGTTTCCTTGGCGAACGAGGCTTGCGAAACCCCGAATGAAAGAGAATATGATGTCATCGTCTCGACCGGTGAGCAGGTTACTGTCGGTTTGTTAGCTTTGGCGATTCAGCAACTCGGTGGAAAGGCGATTTCTTATCTCGGTCATCAAGTCAAAATTTTAACGGACGATGCTTATAGTAAAGCGAGAATCAAATCGATTGATTCGGAAAATATTCTTAAAGAGTTGAATGACGGGAAAATCGTTGTCGTCGCCGGTTTTCAGGGGG
The DNA here is from genome assembly GCA_964595045.1 of uncultured Pseudomonadota bacterium. Lineage (GTDB taxonomy): Bacteria > UBA10199 > UBA10199 > JADFYH01 > JADFYH01 > CAZSRQ01. Next base: position 2,864 of record CAZQOW010000075.1, on the reverse strand, counting down.
CGAATGAAAATGGCCATATTACAACGTTAGGACGTGGCGGATCCGACACCACCGGAGTCGCCTTAGCTGCTGCTTTGAAAGCTGATTCGTGCGAGATTTATACCGATGTCGATGGGGTTTATACGACCGATCCGAACCTTTGTGATAAAGCCAAAAAAATTGACAAGATATCTTACGAAGAAATGCTCGAGATGGCCTCGACCGGAGCGAAGGTTTTGCAAATTCGTTCGGTTGAAATAGGGGCGAAATATAATGTTCCTATTCATGTCAGGTCATCGTTTAATCAAAATCAGGGAACTGTTGTTTGTAAGGAGGAAACCACCATGGAACAGGTTGTTGTGACCGCAATCGCTTATGACAAAAATGAGGCAAAAATCGCTGTTCGTCAGGTTCCAGATAAACCGGGAATTGCGATGAAACTTTTTGCCCCGATTTCAGAGGCAAATATCAATGTCGATATGATTGTCCAAAACGTGAGTGCCGATGGAGCGACTGATTTAACTTTTACCGTTCCCAAAACCGATTTCAAAAAGGCGTTAAAGATTGTTTCAAAATCAGCAGAAGAGATTGGGGCGAAGAAAGTTGAGTCCGATGAAAATATTGCCAAAGTCTCAATTATCGGAGTTGGGATGCGTTCGCATGCCGGTATCGCTTCGCAAACGTTTCAAACCTTGGCGAAAGAGGGAATTAATATCCAGATGATTTCGACCTCAGAGATTAAGATTTCTTTGGTGATCAATGAGAAGTATACCGAATTGGCGGTTAGGTCCCTACATGATGCGTTTGGATTAGGAAAATAACCTCTTTCTTGTTTCCCTTTTGTAAAGGCAAGACTATGAATAACTGAAATGACCTTTTTATGAAATCCAAATTAACCTTATATGACACAACGCTTCGAGATGGTTCCCAAGCCGAAGATATCTCTTTTACAGTAGAAGATAAACTTGCGATTGCCAAAGAGCTTGATGAACTAGGCATTCATTATATTGAAGCAGGATGGCCAGGATCCAATCCCAAAGATCTCGACTTTTTCAAACAGTGTAAAAAACTTAAACTAAAAAATGCAAAAATCACCGCTTTTGGTTCGACTAGAAAAGCAGGGAATAGTCCTTCCAAAGATCCAAATCTGAAAGCGCTTTTAGAAGCGGGTGTTTCGGTGATTACCTTATTTGGAAAAAGTTGGGATTTTCATGTCAAAGACGCGCTTCGAATTTCTTTGAAAGAAAATTTAGATTTAATCAATAGTTCGATTAGTTTTCTTAAAAAAGAAGTTGAAGAGGTTATCTACGATGCCGAGCATTTTTTTGATGGATATAAAGCGAATCCCGAATACGCGATGAGTAGTCTCCTCGAAGCACAAAAAGCGGGGGCTGATTGGATTGTGCTTTGTGATACTAATGGTGGCTCGCTTCCAGAAGAGATTGAATCGATCATCCAGGAAATTTCTGAAGAAATCACGACCCCTTTGGGAATCCATTGCCATAATGATAGCGAGCTTGCCGTGGCGAACTCTTTGGCAGCGGTTCGAGCTGGGGCAAGACAGATTCATGGAACGATCAATGGGTTTGGAGAACGTTGTGGAAATGCGAATCTCGTTTCGATTATTCCAAACTTAGAATTGAAGATGAATTTTCCAGTTCTTAAATTCTCTCAATTAAAGCGATTGAAAACGGTTTCTCATTTCGTTGATGAGTTGGCGAATCGAAATCCGAATAGTCATCAACCGTTTGTCGGAAATTCCGCCTTTGCTCATAAAGGGGGAATTCATGTCGATGCAGTCGCAAAAAATCCGAAAACCTACGAGCATATCGATCCTGAATTAATCGGAAATCACCGAAGAGTTCTCGTTTCTGATCTTTCCGGAAGCGCAAATATTTTATATAAAGCAAAAGAATTTGGAGTGAATTTAGAAAGTAAAGATCCTAAAGTAAAACTTATCTTAAATCAGCTTAAAGAATTGGAAAATAAAGGATTTCAATTTGAAGGAGCTGAGGCTTCCTTTGAAATTTTAATGCGGAAAGCGTTGAGTAAACATCAGAGCTTCTTTAATCTGATTGGCTTTCGAGTGATCGATGAAAAGTCGACTGAAAAAGATACCCTTCGCTCCGAGGCTATGGTTGAGTTGGAAGTGGATGGAGAAAAAACCTTAACTAAAGCGATCGGGTCGGGACCAGTCAATGCTCTCGATAAGGCATTGAGGCAGGCACTTGAAAAATTTTATCCTCAACTTTCTGAAGTAAGATTGATCGATTACAAAGTCAGAGTTTTATCTTCCGGGACCGGAACCGCTTCGCTCGTTCGAGTTCTGATCGAGTCGAGTGATGGAGAAGATTATTGGAATACGGTCGGGGTTTCTGAAAATATTATTCAGGCATCCTGGATGGCGTTGGTCGATAGCATTGAATATAAATTGTTGAAGGATATTCAGAAATGACCTCTCCCCCAGCCCGCCCTGTCGTCAAAGCTGCTTTGGCGCGTCGGCAACCTCTTGTTTGTAAAGAGAGGGGGGAGTCCTTTTATAAAATTTCCATTTTTGTTCCGATAGTCATTGCTGTTTTGACTCTTTTTTTTCATTTTTTTTCATCTTATTTTTCTTCTTTCTCTCAAAATGAAAAGTGGTTTTCTTTGTTATCCAGCACTTCCTCTACATCTATTGTGGGAGAGAAGGAGGAGCTAAGCGGCGCAAGCAAAATTGCCTTGGGTCAAAAAATAGATATCAATCACGCGACGGTTGAAGATTTAACCGCGCTTCCGGCGGTTGGCCCCAAGCTTGCTGAAAAAATTGTAGAAGATCGAAACCGGAATGGAGCTTTCAAAAAGATTGAAAGTTTAATGCGAATAAAAGGGATTAAAGAAAAGAAATT
>CAZQOW010000074.1:5490-10079 GCA_964595045.1 uncultured Pseudomonadota bacterium | reverse complement strand
CTTTCAACAACACCACCAACGCCTCGGAAGTAAATCAAAACTCGCAGGTAAAATCCGAACGGGCGCACTATTTTGATATCGGCGCGACGCATGAATTCCTGAAAGGATTTCAGATCGGCTTGGATGGTTATCTCAAACTCGCCCGAAATCAGTTGGACGCCGGCCAATTCGGCCAAGCGTTTATTTTTGTCCCTTTCAATTATGATTCGGGACGAATCTATGGAGTGGAATTTTCTGCAACCTATAAAAATCGCGGACTTTCAGTTTACGGAAATCTCGCCTACAGCAAAGCACTCGGAAAAGAGATCGCTTCCAGCCAGTTTTTATTCGAACAGGCTGAAATCGATTTTATCAATAACAATTATGTCCATCTCGATCATGACCAACGCTACACCGCTTCGGTGGGGTCGTCCTACGAGTTCTGGAATACAATGGTTTACGGCGACATGATCATCGGAAGCGGCTTGAGAGATGGATTTGCGAACACCAGTCATCTCGGAGCCTACTACCCGATCAATCTCGGAGCGGAACATACTTTCAAACTGAATTCGGGAGATATTCAAGCTGTCAAACTTCGTTTCGATATCGTAAACTTGCTCGATCAAATTTACCAATTAAGAAATGGAACCGGGATCGGAGTAACCGCTTCCCAATACGGTCAACGTCGAGGATTTTTTGGCGGACTCACGTTTGTTTTTGGAAATCCGAAATAAGTGTTTAAATATCTATTATTCTAAAAATCTCTTGCCCCTGGAGAAAGAGGGTGGCGTTGGCCGGGAAAGGGGAACTCGCTTTAAAGCTATAAATTTTCAAAACTAGAAAGGAACAAATTCATGATTGAAATTTTCCGTAAAGGTGGGCCGATCATGTGGCCGCTCTTGCTTTTATCCGTCATTACTCTTTCAGTTGTCATCGAACGATTGATTTTCGTTCTCATCGAAAAGCGAAAACGAAACCCAAAAACTGCTCTTAAAATTATCGAGTCAGTTGAAAAAGGAGAGGTTCAATCTGCCATCACAACCGCCGAAAGCAGCTCCGATTTCGTCGCCAAAATTCTGGGATATGGTCTCAAACATCATCACAATTCGATGGCAAATGCGATTCTTGGAGCCGCCAACAAAGAGCTTAAGAGGTTCAGCCGAGGATTAGCGATTTTAGATACCTCCATCACTCTCGCACCACTGCTCGGTTTGCTCGGAACGGTGACTGGGCTCATCCGTTCTTTTCGATTATTGGGAGCGCAAGAGTTGGGAGCACCCACAGCGATCACCGGTGGAATAGCCGAAGCACTGATCGCAACCGCTTTCGGATTGAGCATCGCCATTATTGCCCTAATCCCTTTCAACTATTTGAACTCCCAGCTCGAAGAAGCACGACATGATATTGAAGATTCGACCACACATCTGGAACTGGTATTTATGCGGAAAAATAGCGAAAAAAATTAATAAAAACTCCCTTCTCCAGGGGGAGAAGGTGGCCGTAGGCCGGATGAGGGGTTATTCACAGAACTTGCACATAATTTTAATTCGCCCCTCACCCCAACTCTCTCCCCAAGGAGAGGGAGAAAAGGACCAACTCACATGCACATTCCACATCCCAGAGCCAAACGTCGGGCACGAATTGAAATCATTCCTCTTATCGATATCATGTTTTTCCTGCTCGCGACTTTCGTCATGGTCTCTTTATCGATGATTAAAAATCAGACGATCAATGTCCATCTCCCTGTCGCCGCAAGTAGCAGTGCAGAAGAGCGTAAAAACTATGTTTCTGTCACCGTTACGGAAAATGGGGAATTTTTCTGGAATAAAGACAGCGTTACTCTTCCAAACGTTATTTCCCGGCTTCAACAATTAAAAATCTCTGACCCCGATCCAAAAGTTTTTATCAACGGCGATGCAAAAGCCCATTTTGAGGATGTCATTAGCGTGTTGGATGAAGCCCGAAAAATCGGAATTACTAAAGTCGCCATCGAGACAGAGAAAAAGAAATAGAGGCTCGAAGTGAAACGTTCTCAAATCTTAATTCTTGCAATCTTTCTCTCGATCGGAATTCATCTGATCATTCTGTTTATTGTCAATAAATCTGGGATGAATCCGGCTGAATATGGAATACAATCTACCGGCGGAGGATCCACTGAAGTAGATCTAGTCGCCCATTCTCCCAATGAAGAACAGAATCCTCCCAAAATCAAACCGACTCCGATAAAAAATTCTTTGCCTAAAGAATTGGTAACGCCGGACGATGTGGTCAAACCAAAATTGAAAAAAACAAAACCTTCTGAAAAAGAACCACCTTCTCAACCTGAAAAAACGAAAACCAACTCTACGTCCAATGAAGAAAAAACAGGCTCGGGAAATCCAGGACAAGGCTCTGGGCCAGCGCATTCGGGAGCTGCAAATGGATCCACTAACGCAAAACCGGATTATCTGAGAAATCCACCTCCCGAATATCCCGAAGAATCTCGTGATAATCATGAAGAAGGGGTCGTCATTTTACTGGTAGAGGTTAGCGAAACCGGAACGGCGATCACTGTTTCCCTTCATAAAAGTTCGGGATTTAAAAGGCTCGATGACTCGGCAATCCGATCAGTGAAAGGATGGAAATTTAAACCGGCAACCAAAGATGGAAGTCCGATTCAATCGAGGGTTGAAGTACCGGTAAGATTTCGATTGAATTAAAACTTGCTCTTTCCTTCTCCAGGGGGAGAAGGTGGCCGTAGGCCGGATGAGGGGTCACTCCCAGAGCTTGCACGACTCATGTTGTTTAAGAATTCATTATTTTTCCCCTCACCCGGCCTACGGCCACCCTCTCCCCAAAGGAAAGGGAACTGCCTACAACAAAATTTTTATTTTTCTACTGCCTCCTGATTCATTTGTTTGTACAATGAAAAAATAATGACCGAATTTTCTTTCATCTGGTTTTTAGGCGCCGTCGCCATTTTTCTTTACGGAATTCGCGTGAGCCGAGTCGGTCTACAACTCTTAGGAGGCGATCGTCTTCGAGCGATGATCACTTCTCTCACAGAAAATCGGTTTATTGGAGTTGCCGTCGGCGCTTTCGTCACCATCATCCTTCAATCCTCTTCCGCGACTGTTAACATGCTCGTCGCCTTTGCAGGAGCAGGCCTAATCACACTTTTCCAGGCAATGGGAGTTCTGCTAGGCGCCGATATCGGAACCACTTTTGTCGTCGTCCTTCTCTCCATTCGCAAATTTTCTGAATATGCAATGATTGTATTGGTTATCGGGGTGGTGTTGGATCTGTTTGGGGAGAAAAAGAGGACCCGTTACATCAGCATGATCTGTGTCGGATTCGGTTTCATCTTTTTTGGACTTCACTTAATGGTAACTCATGCTGAACCTCTTAAAAATTCTTCCTTTTTTATTCAGCTGATCGGTTTTCTTTCGGAAAGCAAATTTTACAGTTTTGCATTAGCAGCCGCGTTTACCCCTTTTCTTTCCAGCGCTGGGACGATCGGGCTCACCATTGCTTTCGCTTTTTCAGGAATCATCAACTTTGAGATGGCACTTCCGTATGTTCTCGGAGCAAATATTGGAACCTGTTTTACCTCTCTAGCTTCCTCTTTTTCTGGGTCAAGAACCGGCAAACAGGTTGCCATCGCGCATCTTCTATTTAAAAGTATTGGAGTTGCAATCTTTTTACCTCTGCTTCACCCTTTTGCCAATCTAGTCAATTATCTTGGCTCCCATATTCCGATCATTCAAGGAAGTGTGAGCGGTCATATCGCGCTCGCCCATATTTTATTTAACACCATCCTTTCGATCCTCTTTCTCCCTTTTATCAAATTTGGGGTTCAGCTGATCGAGAAACTGGTTCCGCCTACCAAGAAAGATTTAGAGAATGGCTTTACGCTCCGCTACATTAATCCGAATGATCTAACGACTCCGTCCCTCGCTTTTGCCAATGCAAAGCGGGAAATCCTTCGAGTGGCGGATGTTGTTTACGATATGTTCCGGGATAGTATTCGCTGCTTTGAAAAATCGAACCCCGATTTCGCTGTCGAGATTGAATCGAGGGATGACAAGGTCGATTTTATCGATCGGGAAATTCGGCTTTTCTTAACTAAACTTTCCCAAGAAAATTTAACCGATGAACAGGCAAAGCTCAATTTAAGCCTTTTGTCGATCATGGGATGTCTCGAAGAGATCGGTGATATCATTGATCAAAATATTTTAGATATGGCAGGAAAAAAAATCCATTGGGGAAGACAATTCTCTGAAGAAGGATGGAGAGATATCCAAGAATATCACGAAAAAATCCTGGAGAATTTCGCCTGGTCAATCTCGGCACTCGCTTCCGGAGATAAAGAACTAGTCCATCGAGTTTTGAGAAATACCGAACATCTCGCTGAAACTCACGAACGACTTCGAATAAAGCATTTATCGAGATTACAAGCCGGGCTAAAAGAAAGTTTTGAGACCTCTTCGATTCATCTCGATACACTTTCTGCCTTTTCGAGAGTCGCGATTCTTTTGGGAGATTTGGTGAAGCCGCTTTTGGAAGTTAAACTGTAACTATCACTGAATTGATTTATTCACTTTATTTGATATCTTGACGATTCATTTATC
>CAZQOW010000074.1:0-5454 GCA_964595045.1 uncultured Pseudomonadota bacterium | reverse complement strand
TGCACAGGAAAGGTTTTTATGAGAAGCAATATCACATTAGATTCGCGCCTGATTGAAAAAATCCAAAAAGAAACCGGCTGCAAAACCAAATCTAAAGCGGTTTTAATGGTAATCGAAGATTACCTGCTCTGGAAACAGGTTAAAAAAATCAAAACTTACAAAGGAAAATTAAAATTCAAAGATGACACAGCAACGGCAAGAAAAAAATCGAGAAACCTCCATCGTCATTGATACTTCTGTTTGGATAGAATACTTTCGGGGCAAAAATACTTTTATTATTGAAGAGGTAGAGAAAGCGATTGATGAAAAGAGAGTGGTCTCACTCCCCATTATTTTGGCAGAACTCTTGCGCGGTTGTTTAACTAAAAACGAAGTTAAAATTGTTCGAGAAACCATAGGAAAAATCCCTTCTTATCCACTGAAAGAAGATTTTTGGGAAAAAGTCGGTCTCTTCTGCTTTCAACTCGCTCGGAAGGGCTTTACCTCCGGTTTGATTGATGCCTATATTGCCCTGGCAACTTTAGAGTCAGGCAGTCAACTTTTTACATTAGATAAAGATTTTCAGAAAATTGCTCGTTTGAGTCCGCTTCAACTCTTTAAATAAAAATTTATGCTTATCGATAGTCACGCCCATTTAAATTTTGATCCATTCAAACCAGAAGAAATCGACGAAATTCTTTTCCGCGCCCAAGAGAATAAGGTGGAAACGATCATTAATATTGGTGCTGGAGAAGGATACGAAGGAAATCTGAGAGCGGTCGAACTTGCCGAACACTATCCTAATATTTTTTCAACCATCGGAATTCATCCGCACGATGCAAAAATTGTCGATGAAAAAATGGTGGATGACCTTGAAAAATTGACCGCTGAAAAAAAAGTGGTGGCAATCGGCGAAATCGGACTCGATTATTATTACGAACATTCCGATGCTGATATCCAAAAAAAGGTTTTCCGCCAAATGATTCAGTTGGCAAAAAAAGTAAAGTTACCCATTTCAATCCATGTGCGCGATGCCTATGAAGAGCTTTATCAGATTTTAGAGGAAGAAAACGGATTCGATTGCGGCGGCGTGATTCACTGCTTTTCAGGAGACTGGAACTTTTCCAGAAAAATGATCGAAAAAGGTTTTTACGTTTCGTTTTCTGGAATCATTACTTTTAAAAAAGCGGCTGATTTAAGAGAAGTCGTTTTAAAAACTCCAACGGAATTTATTTTGGTTGAAACCGATTCTCCCTATTTAACTCCAGAACCGCATCGTGGAAAAAGAAATGAACCTGCTTTTGTAAAAATCGTCGCAGAGAAAATTGCGGAGATCAAAAAACTAACCTTAGAAGATGTCGCGCGGACAACGAGTTTGAATACGCGAAGATTGTTTCATTTAGGAGATGAAAAAGCTCCTCCTCAAATTGCTTATCGAATTCGAAATTCCCTCTATCTCAATATTACTAACCGTTGCACGATTGCCTGTGTTTTTTGTCCGAAGTTCTCTACATTTGAAGTGAAAGGATATTATCTTCGTCTCCCCAAAGAACCGAATTTTGAAGAGGTAGTTCAGGCGATGGGAAATTTTGACGAGATGGATGAAGTCGTTTTCTGCGGATTTGGTGAATCGACCCAACGTCTCGATCTTCTCAAACAGATCGCCAGTTTTGTTCACTCCAAAAATAAAAAAGTGAGACTCGATACGGATGGATTGGGAAATCTCATTCACAATCGAAATATTTGCCCCGAGCTGCAAGGCTTGATTGATGCGGTTTCGGTGTCACTCAATGCGCCAGACGCAGAAACCTATGCAAAAGTTTGTCCTTCGCGGTATAAAGAAGCTGCTTATCCAAAAGTAAAAGAATTTATTTCAGAAATTAAAAAGTATGTTCCAGAGGTTGCAGCCTCGGTGGTCGGTCTCCCGGAATTAGATGTGGAGAAATGCAGAAAAATTGTTGAAGAAGAATTGAAAGTAAAATTTCGTTTAAGAGAATATAACCATGTCGGTTAAATCGACGATTTTAATTATTGAAGATGAAAAAGATCTCTCTCAACTGATCGCCTACAATCTTGAGTCAGAAGGTTTTCGCACAAAAATTTCAAATGATGGAGAAGAGGGATATCGAAAAGCAACGAAAGAAAGTCCTGACCTAATTATTCTTGATCTCATGCTTCCCAAATTAAGCGGAATCGAAGTCTGTAAATTGATTCGTGCGAATAGTGCTTCTCAAAAAATACCGATTCTGATGCTGACCGCAAAAAGTGAAGAAATTGATCGTGTGATCGGCTTTGAAGTAGGAGCTGATGATTATATAACCAAGCCGTTTAGCCCAAGAGAATTGGTTTTGCGGGTAAAGGCAATTCTAAAAAGAAGCATTTCAAGCTCGATTAAAAAAGAGGATATTTTAAAAAAAAATCTTCTCGAAGTCGATTTTTCAAAGCATCGCGTCTGGGTCAGTAAACAGGAAATCACCTTGACCGCGACCGAATTCAAACTTCTCGAATATCTCCTCAAAAGCCAGGGAAGAGTTTTGACGCGCGACCTATTGCTCGACAAAGTTTGGGGATATGATGCCAGTGTCACCACTCGAACGGTCGACACCCATGTCAAAAGACTTCGCGAGAAATTAGGTGAAGCAGGAGAACTGGTAGAAACAGTTCGCGGAGTCGGATACCGATTAAAAGATGCTTAATTTATTTCGTTTAAAAATCTTCTGGAAGTTTTTTACTCTCTTTCTTTTTTTAATTTTTCTATTTTTCTTTTTTACTTCTATTTTACTCAACCATCATTGGATCTCGGTTCTGGTTTTCGGTTTTCTTTTTTCTATTCTGATCTCCCTGATATTGGCTCATGATTTTAATCAATTCTATGCCCCGTTTTTATTGGCGATCCAATCGATGCGACAAAAAAAATGGCAGGTAAGAGTTCCAGTTTTAGGAGATGACGAACTGACAGTTCTTTCGAGATCAATGAATCAACTCTCTGAGTCTCTAGTCGATTTTATCGAACTAATGTCGAAGGAATCAAAACAGCTCCGAGTGATCCTTGATAGCATGATTGAAGGGGTGATGGTTCTAAATGAAGACGGAGAAATTATTTTGACGAATTCCGCCTTAGTCGAGATGTTTTCTTTGGAAAACTCTCCAATCGGTTTTACCTCCCTCGAGGCGATTCGGAATCTTCATTTACAAGAATTGATTCGCGAAGCTTCTATTCAGAAAAAATCTCTTGAAAGAGAAATTGAAATTCGATCGAATATTCTCAGACAAATTCGCATCTATGCAACTCCTCTCAAGGAAAATGAAAAAATTAAAGGTTCGGTTTTAGTTTTTCACGATATTACTTCTCTGAGAAATCTTGAGAACCTAAGAAAAGATTTCGTAGCGAATGTTTCGCATGAATTAAAAACCCCACTCACCGCAATTAAAGGATATACAGAAACGTTGATTGGAGGTGCTTTGCGGGACGAAAAAAACGCAAATAAGTTTTTGAAAATTATTCATGAGCATACGAATCGTTTAACCCATCTTCTGACCGATTTACTCGATCTTTCAAAGATTGAATCGGGACAATACTCCTTACGATATGAAAATTTTTCTCTTCAATCTTTAATCAATGAACTAATCTCAACTTTTTCCCAGGAGATAAAATCAAAAGAAATTATTTTTAAGTTTATCCCAAAAAATTTGGATTCGATTTTTGCGGATCGAACCGCACTCCGGCAAATCTTGTCGAATCTTTTAGAAAACGCGATTAAATATTCAAATCAGAAAAGCACGATTATTCTTCAGGCAGAATCTAATACTCAATCGATTCGCTTTGAAATAGAAGATAATGGACCTGGAATTTCACCCGAACATCTTCCTCGAATCTTTGAACGCTTTTATCGAACCGATGCTTCCCGTTCCCGCGAGCTAGGTGGAACAGGGCTCGGATTATCGATCGTCAAACATCTCGTCCAACTGCATGGCGGAGAAATCTCGGTAGAAAGTAAATTAGACAAAGGTTCAAAGTTTATTTTTACCATTCCAATAACGTAGAGCGCATATCCGTGCCCCTAATTTTTCGATAATGTTAACAAAAGTCTATAACCAGCAAAACGAGTTGTATTGCTGTTTTCCAGATCTATCCTCTAAAATATAAAGTAGATGTGTCATTCCTGTGAAGACTGTGCCTCGCGGCAGGTGGGCAGGAGTCCTCCTGATTTAATCGGATTCCCGTTCCCATTGGAGTGATACTAAAAGAGGGGGATTATGAAAAAAATTATATTCATCGTAGGAACAGCTTTCTTTCTTTTCAGTGGAATACAATTCTCCCAAGCAGATGACAGCAGCGATATTCAGAACGAGAGCCTTATCTATTATTATCATAAAAATCGGGAAGGGAAGAACGTGAGAGATCTCTACGGGACTTACGAAGACATGCCACCTGAGGTTCAGAAAGAGCCAAAAGAGTGTTGGTGGAATTATAACGGGCAATACAGCTGTCATCCTCTGAAACAGAAGAAGAAAGATTAAGCTAACAATAGACAGCATTCAGCTTAAAAAGTTAAAGCTGACCACTGACTGCTGATTGATAGCAGCTCATTGCTAAAGGCTGATTAAAAGTGCTTAAACCTGTTATATTGCTCGCCTTTTCTCTCCCCTGATACAATTAAATCATTACTCATCATTCTTTAAAGGGGGGATTTATGAAAAAAGTTTTCTGTGCAATGGCATTTGTCGCTGCACTGGTCAGTTTTGGCTCAGTCAAAGCGAATGATATTAACGATGCTTATAACGAAAGCTTGATTAAGTATCGTTATGAAAAAAGTTCTGGTCAAAAAACTTTTGATCAAGTGCCAGTTTTTCGCCATCTGACTCCGTCCGTCAGAAGCCAGTCGAATGTTTGCTGGTGGGATTACAACGAATGGTTTAACTGCAAAGCATCGGATCGAGAGACGAAATAGTTAAGCAATTTATATAAGGGCGAAATTTTGCCCTCACCACAATCATCTTAACAAAAAAGGGATGTCAAATTTGGCATCCCTTTTTTGTTCCCCAATCGTTTCTTCATCTTAACACAATTGTCATAAAACCTTTTTATTGAGATCCAAGAAAACAAATCTTCAAGACAATAAAAGGAGAAAAAATTTATGATGAAGAAAATAGTAGGGGTGGTTTGTGCGGTCTTAATGTTGTGCTGTTTTATGAATGAAGGATACAGCGCCACACAAAAGAAAAAGAACAAAAAAACGACAACCACGGAACAGTCTTCTACCAATCCTCAAACCTCTTCAACTGGCGAACAATCTTCAGCCCAAAAACCGACAGTCGATGAGCCAGGGAACAAACCGACACCACCCGTAGAAACAGCCTCTCCCGCTTCTGCCCCAGCGAGTTGGCCGCAGAAATTTGAGGCAGGATGGAAAAAAGGGCTCTATTTTGAGAACAAAGAGAAAACCTTTTCATTAAAATTTAGAATCAAAGCCC
>CAZQOW010000073.1:0-10097 GCA_964595045.1 uncultured Pseudomonadota bacterium | reverse complement strand
AGGTTGCAAAAGAGGACATTGCTCCTCCGGCAATCCCTTCTGTTAAAGTCTTGAAAATTTGGGAGGGGGCTCTTCCGTTTTTCCACCCCTCTGCAACAGTGAAATTTCTAGGGTGAGGATTCAGTGCCGCTGCGGCAGGTCCATTTCCCTGACCGTTCTCACCATGACAGGCAATGCATTGAGCTTTAAAAATTTCTTTTCCTTTGGCAACCAACTCAGGAGTTGCTTTGCGAAGTTCATTCATTTTAGCTGCCTGATTTCCTTCCGGTTCCTGAATCGGTGTCACTTTCGGAACAGCTACTACCGTTCGGTATTCGGTATCCGTCATTGTCAAACCAACAAAAATCGCCAAAAATAAAAGAGAAGAAACAAAAACAACTTGATTCACTCGATTATCATATTTCAGATGCATGAAGAAAATAGCAACCAAAGTTGCTTTGATAGTCGCAATCAGCATTGCCACAGCAATATTCAGAGCACCAAAGTCATGATAGGAAACATCGACCGTAACAAAAGTTAATAATAAAAGAGTAATCCAGATTGCAACGTAAGCTTTTGTATGTTTTTTTGAATGTTTATCGTTTGAATTCTTCATCGACTATCCCTTTAAAAATCTTGCAGAAGATTCGTGAAAAAATTTTTCTCTCGAATCTTTCTTACTCATCCAACCAGATACAATAATGGAAACAGATAAATCCAAATCAGATCGACTAAATGCCAATAAAGCCCGGTTAATTCTGTTGGTGTGTAATATTGGCTATTTAAATTTCCTTTACCAGTTTTATAGAGAACCCAACTGATGAGAATCATTCCGACGAGAACATGAAATCCATGAAGACCAGTCATCATGAAGTAAAGCGAAAAGAAGAGTGGCGCTTTTGGATCTTTGATTGTCTCATTGGTAAAGTGAATTCCCGGAAGCAATCCTTCATGAAACTTATGTGTATATTCAAAATATTTGATCGTCATGAAAGTAGCAGCGCAGAGAAGAGTAAACAAAAGAAGAAAGCTGGCTGCTTTTCTTTTATTTTCACGAGTCATCTGAACCGCCATTGCCATAGAAAAGCTACTACAGATTAGAACAACCGTATTAATAGCTCCCATAGTTCGATTGAGGTGATGGCTTGCTTCGTGAAACATCGCAGGATATTCAGCACGGAAAATAATATAAGCAACAAAGAGACCGCCAAAGAGAAGAATTTCAGTCACCAAAAAAAGCCATAAACCTAATTTGGATGATTCAAACGCTTGTTCAGCCGATTCAAAATGATGGGGTACTACATGCTCTGTCATATTTTTTTTCCTAATTAATGATGAGGGAAATAAGCCTGCTGACCTTTCACTCCGTATTCATAAGGCCCCATAGTGACCACAGGGGTTTCATCAAAATTGTGTAAAGTGGGAGGAGATGGAATTTCCCACTCGAGAGTTTTTCCTCCCCAAGGATTAGCTAGGGCTTTCTCTTTACTGAAAAAAGAAGCGAAAAGATAAATAAACATGATAAGAAAACCGGTACCAATCATCCATGCCCCGATCGAAGAAAGCTGATTCAAAGAAGTATATTGTGGAAGATAATCATAATATCTTCGAGGCATTCCCATTTTTCCGAGCATAAATTGGCTCAAGAAAGTAATGTTGAATCCGAGAGAAATCAAAAACCAAGAAACTTTTGCCGCTTTTTCTGGATACATTTTTCCAAACATTTTTGGCCACCAATAATGAATTCCGGCCAAAAATCCCATCACAGTTCCCCCCATCATGACGTAATGAAAATGGGCCACCACAAAATAAGTATCGGTCAAATGAACATCGACGGAAAGGGCTGCTAAAAAGAGACCTGTTAACCCACCGATGGTAAACATGAATAAAAATGAGAGAACATACAGCATCGGCGTTTTTAAAAGAATCGATCCTTTATATAAAGTAGCAGTCCAGTTAAAAACTTTGATCGCTGTCGGAATTGCAACTAACATTGTTAGCACTGAAAAAAGCATATTCGCAAAGGGGGATTGACCGCTGACGAACATATGATGTCCCCAAACGATAAAGCTGATAAGCGCGATGGCCAAACTTGAATAAGCGACAGCAGTATATCCGAAGATTTTTTTTCTGGAAAAAACCGTGATCACTTCACTGATAATTCCCATTCCTGGCAAAATCATGATGTAAACGGCTGGATGCGAATAGAACCAGAAAAAATGCTGAAATAAAATTGGGTCTCCCCCCAGTTTCGGATCGAAAATTCCGATATGTAAAATACGTTCCATTGCCAGAAGAACGACTGTGATCCCAATGACGGGAGTTGCAAGAACCTGAATGATCGCGGTAGCGTAGAGTGCCCAAATAAAAAGTGGCATTCGGTAAAAAGTCATTCCGGGACAACGAAGCTTATGAACAGTTACAATAAAATTAAGACCAGTAAGAATCGAAGAAAACCCCATCACAAAGACAGCGAAGGCAATCATTGTAACGCTTGAAGCGGTTCGAATACTGTAAGGGGTATAAAATGTCCAACCTCCATCAATGCCACCAAAGAAAAGAGTCGCAAGAGCGAGTAAAGCACCCGCAACAAAAATGTAATAACTGAGTAAATTCAATCTCGGAAATGCGACATCTTTCGCTCCAAGCTGTATCGGAAGAAAGAAGTTACCAAGCGCTGCAGGAATTGCAGGGATGATAAACATGAACACCATAATGGCGCCATGATAGGTGAAAAATTTGTTATAAGTATCTGGACCAATAATTGTTTGACCGGGGGTGAACAGCTCGGTTCGGATGAGCATCGCAAAAGTTCCACCCATCGCTAAAAAGAGAAGAGTGGTAGCCAAATACATGACACCGATTCTTTTGTGATCAAGAGTGGTGAGCCAAGACCAGATCCCTCCCCCTTGAAGATAATTTTGATTATGATGATCGTGTGACATTCGATTTATTCCTTTTTCTTTTGTAGGGATACGACGTTCCTTACATTCAATCAATTCCCCAAACTCTTCACATAAGCAACCAAAGCATTAATTTCATCATCGGACAAGGTCCCTTTAAAAGTCGGCATTACCGGCTGGAAACCTTTAGCAATCTTTGATTGCGGCTCAACAATTGACTCACGAATATAATTTTCATCGGCTAAAACTTTCTTTCCCCCTTCGAGTTCCACTTCATGGCCAAAAACCGCTTTCAAAGAAGGGCCCACTAGGGGACTTCCATTCACCGTGTGGCAAGCTGTGCACCCTTTTTCGGTGAAAAGTTTTTGCCCTCGCTCAACCGGACTGATATTATTTTCTTTTTTCTCTTCCCCTTTTTGACCTTCTGCGGAAGTCACAGACTTTTCAGCAACCGCAGAGGTGGTAGAAGAAACGCCGAGCTGTTTTTCCCATTCCCAGATTTTTTGCCAATGATCGTATTCACCCGGTTCTACGACTTTAATTTTTGCCAACATTCCCGAATGAGCGGTTCCACAATATTCAGCGCAGAACACTTCATAAGTACCAGTTTCAGTCGCATTAAACCAAAGTGTTGTGTAGGTTCCAGGAACAACATCTTGTTTCAATCGGAATGCGGGAACAAAAAAACTATGAAGAACATCTGACGAGGTCATAATCAATTTGACCGGCTTCCCTTTTGGAACAGTCAGTTCATTGGTAAACTTTCTTCCATTCAGATATTCAAAACCCCAGAGCCACTGTTTTGCCGTGACATTAATTTCGAGAGAATTACTTGGAGATTGAATAATTTTTTTATAATCCATCCACCCCCAATAAAAAATAATCATGACAATCACAAATAGCCCAACCGCAACAGAACTTTCTAAAACAGCATGACCATGAATATAAGGGGTTGTCTCGGGATCAATCTTTTTTCGATGATAAAAAATGACAAAGTAAAGTAGAGCAAGGACAACGCCAACAAAACCGATCAAACTGATATAGAAAATAAAATCGTAGAGACCAGTAAAGTTTTTTGCAGCCGTTGATGCTTCAGGCAAATTTAATAGTTGCAATAAAGCTAACATCCTATCCTCGCTTTTTCCGATTCAACCGATAAAACATTAATCCTAAAAAAATAACTGTAACCAGTGCAGCGCCCTTCATCAAGCGTGTGGCAAAAAGGGCATACTTCTTCCCTTTTGGATCGTAGTGATAACAAAACATCAAAAAACGATCGACTGCATTACCAATTTTTCCTTCGCTTGCTTCTAAAAGAGCCAGCTTTAAATCTCGCGGATTAAACTCAATTCCGTAAAGATATCGCGATATTTTTCCTTCGGGAGTCAAAACAAAAATCACTGCTCCATGAGCATATTGCTTCTGATCTATGTCATATTTGTATTTAAAACCGACTTCGCTGGCTAATTTTTTAATTTGTTCTTCTGTTCCGGTTAAAAAATGCCATCCTTTTTCTGCTTCCGGCTTGCCATACTCTTTCAAATAATTTTTCTTTTTTTCGTTTGCCAATTCTGATTTTTCAGTTGGATCGATACTAATCGTTAAAACTTGAAATTCATTTCCAGGGATCCAAGCCATCTGTTTTAAACCGGCCGTAAATCCATTCAAAAGAAAACCACAGATATTGGGGCAACCAAAATATACCAAATTCAAAATTACCGGATGTTGCCGATCAAAAAATCGGCTTAGAGGGACTTTACTTCCAGATTCATCGGTAAACTCCAAATCGGTTGAAATTCTATTCCCCAGATGTTCGTCGACTCCAATCCCTTGTAACTCATAAGGAATTTGATCATCCGCAAACAAAAAATTTTGAAAGAGCAAAACAAAAAAGAGACTAACTAAAATTTTTTTATAAAACTGCATTTCTATTCCCTAATCCCCCACTCTACTTCCGTCAAGGGGAGGAGGAACCCTTCCTACCTACGCGAGAGGCTATTGATGATGATGTAACGCCTCTTGCAAATACGGATCTCTAATCGCCACTGGGGAGACATTGGAAAAGACTCTCCCAACACTTAAGGCAAACAGACCCAAAAATCCCAAAAACATCCCAATTTCAACAAAACCAAAGATAGGCGTTGAAAAGAAGGTGGGGAAAATAAGCCAATAAAGATCTAGCCATTGAGCCATTAAAAACCAGAAAGTCATAAACATGAGAAAATTTTCTTTTCGTTTTGCCGCTCTCGATAAAAGAAGGAAAAATGGAACAATAAATTTCCCAAAGGCAAGAAGGAGAGAAACTTTTTTCCAGGGTCCTTCAACACGAACCAACATATAAACTATTTCTTCGGGAAGATTGGAATACCAGATCAGAATAAACTGGGAAACACCGATATAGGCCCAGAAAACGAGAAAGGCAAACATCAGTTTTCCGAGATCATGAAGATGATTCTCATTCACAAAATGGTTTAGATATCCTTTTTTCTTCAAGAAAATTGTCCAGAGGGTAATCATCGCCAAACCGCTGTAGAAAAGGCCTCCCCAACAGTAAATTCCAAAAATCGTACTATACCAGTGTGGGTCAAGTGACATGATTAAATCAAAACTGACGAAGGTAAAAAGCCATCCAAAAAGTAAGATAAATGGGGCAGATAACCTTGCATTCATCTTTGTCAATTTTGGATTTCCGTTTTCATCTTGTCTGAAAGAGTTTCGAACCATCGCCCCACCTAAAACCAAGGCAACTCCGAAAAGAAGAATATGATGAACAGTAAAAAACTTCAGGTTGAGATAGGGAGATTTGTGAAGCAAAAGTGAATCTTTTGCAACCAGCGCCAAGTCAGTCCATTCATAAAGATGATGAACTCCAAAAACAAGTAAGATAACAAAAAGTATTGCAGCAACCGGAATATATCCAATAAAGGTTTCTGAAACTCTTCGAATCGGACTACTCCACTTAGCCCCAGCAAGATATTGAAGCGCAGCAAAGAAAATTCCGGCAAGAGAAATGGAAAGCCAGTAAAAAAAATCTAAAAGAAAATTGGCCCAAGCTCTTTGAGATTCTCCTCGGAGCGCATAAAGAAAAGTCGCAACGCCGATCAAAACAAAAACAGACCAGAGAGCTTTGAACTTTGGGGACCAAGAAAATTTGTTAGGCATCACGATCGGATGATCACTCATTGAACTTTTCCTTCTTTTAACTCTTTTTTCAAAACTTCAACGTCATCGGCAGTCGGATATGCTGCTCTTTGTAAAGCCCGAATATAAAGAATTGCAGCCCATCGATCTTCAATTTTTATTTGAGTAGCATACGAAGGCATTAAGTTTTGACCTTCGGTAATCACATGAAAAATTCTGCCATCGGACCAATTTCTCACTTTTTCGGAAACTAAAGATGGTGGGCGTGGAAATTTTGGAACAATCGTTCCATCTCCTAATCCTTTCGGACCATGGCAAACAATACAATAAGTGTTGTATGTTTTTTCCCCTCTTGCGAAATTTTCTTTTGTTCTTCGAAAAGGATTTTGCAATGCAACTCCCGCCTCATCCCCCTGATCTTTCGAATAGGCATATGGCTCAAAATTTTGAGGTAAAGTTCCTTCAGGAGGAACTCTCATCTGTTTTTCTTGAGCTTTGACCGAAGCTGTATCAACCATATTTGGCATATATTCAAACGGGGGCTTTTCTTTGGTCGAAGTACTGGTGCAGGAGGTGATAAAAATAGAAACAACTGTCAAGATTATCCATAATCCAACTGCGGACGACCCTACACTTTTACCGATAATATTTTTTTTCAGCTTATCCAACATTCTTAATTTCCTTTGCATCGCAATCTTTGAAAATCTGATTTAAAGTAGATGGATTAAAAGAAGAATCCGATTCATCGACAAAAAGACCAAAATAGTTTTCAGTTAAACGAGGATCTAAGATTGGCTTTAAAAAATTCGGAAGAATATAACCAAAAACGAGAATAAGAACGGTACTCACCCCTCCAATTAAAACCATCGCCTCAAAGGTAACCGGAATAAATGCCGGCCAAGAGATCATTGGTTTTCCACCGACATTCAGTGGCCAATTATAAGCCATCGTCCAGACCTGAAGTAAAAAACCTAAACCAAGACCTGTAAGCCCCATTAAAAAAGTGGCCCATGGAATCCAGGAACGTTTAATTTTTAAAGCTTCAATCACTTCATGAACTGGATAAGGGGTAAAAGCTTCAATTTTATCTAACTGATTTTTTTTAACTTCGGAGATTGCTTTCACCAAATCATCTGGATGATCAAAAAGTGCCAAAACCCCTTTTAACTTTTCTTTTTTAAGCATGAGTCACCTCCCCTTTTTTGGAAGGAACTTTCATTATCGACTTCACCTCAAACATTGCAATGGTCGGAAGGACTCGACAGAACAAGAGGAAAAGCATGAAGAAAAATCCGAAGCTTCCGATTAGCATTCCCCATTCGTACTTGGTCGGGAGATAATAGCCCCAAGAAGATGGGAGAAAATCTCGATGTAAGGAAGTGACGATAATGACAAATCTTTCAAACCACATTCCAACGTTGATCAAGAGAGAAGCAACAAACATCACTTTGATATTACGTCGCAATTTCTTGAACCAGAAAATTTGCGGAACAATCACGTTACAACTCATCATGGTCCAGTAAGCCCAGTAATAGGGACCGAATGCACGATTGATGAAGATAAATTTTTCGTAAAGATTTCCACTATACCAAGCAGTGAAAAATTCGAGAATGTAAGCATATCCAACCATCATCGCTGTAAGCAGCATTACTTTATTCATGTTTTCGAGATGCTTCATCGTGATGTATTCTTTTAGATTAAATACCTCTCGGGCAATAATCAGCAGAGTGACCACCATCGCGAATCCGGAAAAAATCGCACCCGCAACAAAATAGGGAGGAAAAATTGTAGTATGCCAACCGGGTAAAATCGAGACTGCGAAATCGAAACTGACGATACTATGAACGGATAAAACGAGCGGAGTACTGAGCCCGGCAAGAATCAACGAAACCGTTTCATAATGATTCCAGTTTCGAGCCGAACCTCTCCAACCAAAGGAAAGAATCGTATAAACTGTTTTACGGATTTTATTTTTTGCTCGATCTCTCACTGAAGCGATATCGGGAATGAGCCCCAGATACCAAAATAAAAACGAGATCGTGATATAAGTCGAAACCGCAAAAACGTCCCAAACGAGTGGAGATCTAAAATTAACCCAGAGCGGACCTCTTAAATTTGGATAAGGAAAAAGCCAAAACGCATACCAAGGACGACCGGTATGAAGAATCGGAAACATTCCGGCAGTCATAACGGCAAAAATCGTCATTGCTTCAGCGGCACGACTGATCGAGGTTCTCCATCTTTGACGGAATAGTAAAAGGATCGCGGAGATCAAGGTTCCTGCGTGACCAATACCTATCCAGAAAACGAAGGTGGTGATATCAACTGCCCAACCGACTGGATGATTTAATCCCCAAACTCCAATTCCCGTAGTAAGCAGTTTCCCAACAGCCCAAGCCCCTACCAAAAAGGCGATAAAAGCGGCGGTGAACGCCCCAAACCAGAGCTTCGTCGGAAAACTTTCAAGCGGTTTACAGACGTCATTATTAACATCTAAAAATGTTTTTTGCGGCGCAATGAGAGGTTCAACCTCTAAACTATCTATTTTTAGTTCTGCTGTTTTCATTTTTTATGACGCACCTTTAAAAATGGATGACGCATCGTTAAACTAAACTTCATTTCTTACTTTATTTAAATAAGTCACCTGAGGCTTTACATTCAAATCTTCTAAAACATGATACCCACGAGAAGATTCTTTTAATTTCGAAACGGCACTCTCAGGATCATTCAAATCACCAAACACAATCGCATTTGTCGGACAGCTCTGTTGACAAGCGGTTTTCAACTCTCCATCTTTCACTTTTCTACTTTCTGCTTTTGCATGATCTTTCGAATCGGTAATTCTCTGAATACAGAAAGTACACTTCTCCATAACACCACGAGAACGAACGGTGACATCAGGATTGAGAACCAAACTCATCGGCTCGGTGATATCTTTGGTATAATCAAAGAAGTTAAATCGGCGAACTTTATAAGGACAGTTATTGGCGCAATATCGGGTTCCGACACAACGGTTGTAAACCTGAACATTTAATCCTTCATCGTTATGCAAAGTAGCAAGAGTCGGGCAAACGGTTTCACAAGGAGCATTTTCACAATGCTGACAAAGCATCGGCTGATAAGCGACTTTCGGATTTTCAGGAGATCCTGAAAAATAACGATCGATTCGAATCCAGTGCATCGAACGGCCATTGATGACCTGCTGTTTTCCAACTACCGGGATATTATTTTCTGCCTGACAGCCAATCATACAACCGTTACAACCGACACAAGAAGTCAGATCAATCGACATCCCCCAACGATAACTTTTATATTCATGCACCGGCCACATGGTTGGATGTTCTTCTGACTTTTCATGGACCTCTCCCTCGGCTGTTTTGGGAGATTTTCCTTTGACAAGCTCTTGAAATGTAATCTCTTGGATGATTGGCCGACCTTCCATCGAATGATGGTGCTGCGTCGTCGCGAGAATTTCTTTTTTCGAGGTTTTTTCTAACGTGATCGACTGACCACTCCACTCGACAAAATCTTTATTTGCTTTTTGAAATGGAAAAACATTGACCCCAACCCCATTTCCAACCGGCCCAATTTGAGAGTGACCATAACCAACCGCCACCATGACTGTTTTAGAATTTAATTTTGGTTGAATATAAATCGGAAGCTCCACCCCAAAACTGCTTCCACGAACTCTAACCACATCCCCCTCGAGCAAATTCAAGCTTTTTGCCATTTCAGGGGAAACAGACAAATAATTTTCCCAAGTTACTTTTGAAACAGGATCGGGCAACTCTTGCAACCAGGCATTATTTGCAGACCTTCCATCAAAAAGAGGAACCGAAGGATAAAGCGCTAAAACGTATCCTTCTGACTGCTTTAAGTCGGATGGAATTACTTTCAAAGCACTACTCGAAAAAGATTTAGAAGAAGATAAATTTGAAGCGGATCGACGATCTTTTAAAGTGTCCACCACCCCTTTTTTCAAAGAATCATTCCAAAATATTTCAAAAGAATGACCTTCTCCAGCAATCGGATAAACCGTTTTCTGCCAATAAGATTTAATATAATCGTGCCATG
>CAZQOW010000072.1:0-10138 GCA_964595045.1 uncultured Pseudomonadota bacterium | reverse complement strand
TTGCTGATATTACCGATAACGCCATATATCTCTGCACTCTCAATACAGATGGTTCATTCAATATCTGTAGCATTACCCCTTCGAGCGATGCCCCATCTTGGCGGCCGCGCGGAGTAACGATTTCGAATATTGAAAATTAAACATCCTTCTATGTTTTCAAACTCAAATAAACTTTTTTGTTTTTTTCTTGAAAGATGAAAATCAAATTCCTCTTCACCCACTTTCCCTTTTTAAAAAAGAAAAAGCGGGATTTTTGAAGAGGATGCCTTTCCAATGAATTGGATACAGCTTGCCTCGAAAGTTATCAAAAAGAGTTGTGTATTTTTTCTAATTTATATTTTTTCTGAACAAATGAAACTCTGATTGAACTTAAAAATACCAATTAAAATGCCCTGTAGCGATTGGTATCAGAAAAAAATTTGTTCCACCTGACCTCTCATAGTAAAACGAAACCTCGGGAGCGAGAGCGGCATGTTTTCCCAATCGAAATTCATAGCCAGCCCCAACTGAAAGGGCAAATCCTGCTTTAGTTACTGAAGATGACTCATACTCTGAGCCGTCGTCTTGTCCAGGGATCGAAACTCTCGCAATCGAGAGCCCTATCCCAAATTTGAGTAGAAGTTTTGATATAAAAAATACTGCATTTTCGCCTGTAAACTTTGTAAAAAAATATTGCTCCCATATTTACGGGTAAACATCGAACTGCTCTCTCCGTAGAGAAGAAGACGATCTGTCAACCCGCCACCGATTCTAAACTCACCTCCCCCAATCACCTGTTTAATCGCATCGACTTCAGCTCCAATCGAAAGACCTCCTCCAATAAAAAAACCTTGCCGGCTCGCCAGCTCTTCATCGATTCGATGGGTAGATGATTTTTCTGCTGAAAGATTCGACTTCTTAGAATGTTTCAAATGGTTTTTGTTTTTTGTCTCTTTCAACTCTTTTGCATTCAGAGAGTGAAAAGAAAACAACATCTGAACTCCTATCGCTAAAGCGATCAAGATGACCCCCTTTTTTGCAACTGACATAGAAATCTCCTATCTTTGCGGTTCATGCCTTTGGATGTCGCCACTTAAGAAACCAATAGAAACAACGAAAACGCAGAACATTTCATTCAAGCGAACCGGATGTTCGCTCTGATTGAATATTTAAATTTTATATTTCGACTGAAAGACCGGTCAGTGGTCTGAATTGATAAAAATAACAAAGCAGAATTTGTGCCAAAGTTTTTCTAAGACTTTAGCACTGAGAAGCTCAAGCGGGTCTTACTGTTTTCTTCAGGATATTTTATTTAAGAATGATTTTTAAAAAAGAAACTGTCCGAAAATCAAACCACAAAACTTTATCAGTTTGAAATTCAACCAAAATTTCATCTCTTGTTTCATTTTAATATTAAAGAAATGATAATTTAATAGAGAGGATATCTGGCAATTGCCCAATATAAGCTTCTCTCGAGAGCATCAAAAATAATTTTAATTTTTTCAAAGTTATTTTTTCCTTCATTTACTCTGGCACAAAACCTGCTTTGTCTTTCAAGCATGATTTCCAATTCATCCCCCGAAAAACTTTCCCCCTGGGAAAGAGTCAAACAAGCGATCTTCGAATCTTCTGAAAAAGAATCGAGCAAACCGTTCAAAGAAAGATTAAAAGGTGAGGCCGAAATCCCCTTTCACCTATATAAAGGTGCCGTTCAAGGAGGACTAAAACTTCTAGAATCAGGCAGCGGATTCAACGGAATCAAAACCTCTTTTCAAGACCTTCACCAAATCACCACTGATCGAACTCAATTCGAACAAAATAAAAAACAGCAAAAAGAAGCATTCATCGAATTCGGAAAAGAAACTGTTCAATACGGAAAAGAGCTTTCTCAAGATTACAGAAAAAAACTTCACGAATTATGGGATGGAGTCACCAATACCGCTTCTCAAAAAGCGGTCGATTTTATCAAGCTCCCGAGAAAAGAGCAGGCGGAAATTGTTGGGACTTTTGCTCCGGATGTCGCTTTCTCAGCGTTGGGAATTGAAGAAGCGGCGGCGTTGACTCAAGGGGAAAAAATTGCAGCAGCTTTGGTAAAAGAAAATAATATTTTAAAAGGTAAGTCAGCTTATGATTGGAGTTTCGAAACTGCTAACAAAATAGGGAGTGGTCATGCCTTTCAAAAACATGTTATGAGAGAAAAAGAATTTTTCAATTTGGAAAACGAAGAAAAATTCATTCAACATATTGAAAAAATTTTACGAAAACCCGATGAAGTAAAACAGCTTCTTCGAGAACGAACTGCTTATTGGGATAATAAAACAAAAACTATTGTAATCGTAGATCCACATCATGTTGATAAAGGAACCGCTTTTATTCCTGAAACCGGAAAAAAATATTTTGATTCTTTAAAATCACGAGGAAACCAATGATCATTACTTCTCTTAATAAAAATACAAATTTTATTTCGGCTTCTGATGAAGAATTTAGTGCAATAAATAGTGTTCTCAATGAAATTTGTAATGGGTTAAGAATTTCCAGTTTTGAAGAGAAAATTGGAGCATCATACAAAAAAGCAGAAGAGCTATTAAATAAAATACACCATCTGCCAGAACAAAAATCTTTAAAATTAAATTTTTCTTTAGAAGAGATTTTAATCATTCGAAATGCTTTTATTGAAGTGCTTAAAGAAATAGAGTTTCCAGAGTTTTCTACTCGAGTAGGAGCGTCTATTGAAGAGGCTAAGGAAATGACTAAAACCATCAATTCTTTTTTAGAGTCGTCGGCTATATAATCCAAGCGAACTATAAATAGCATAAAAACGAATTTCTAATTATTGAGGAAATGATAAACAAAATGCTGCAGCAATTTAAACCTGACTGTCCTGTATGCGCCACTTTTAATGGAGAAGGTGGAATCGATCATCTTCTGATCAATAAACTTAAAATCGAAGCCTATGTCTGCGACGAATGCGACGCTTGCTGGTTTAAAAAAGAAGATATTTCTGCTGAGGCTAATTCATTTGTAGAGTTTGGGCTTTTTATGGAGAGTAAAGGGTTAACGCAAGCGCCTTCAGAGGTTACTTTTTTAGATTAGATTGATGAGTCATAGAACTTCAGAACTTATTCACAATAATTCAACTAATTATTCATTAAACCTGAACCCCATAAGGCTATCTTTTGGGTCTTGATCTTTGAAAGTTATACGAACAAAACTGTTAAGATCAAAATTACTATTAAAATCGTTAAGCGGCAACATATCAGAGTTAAAAGCACATATATACTGAAAGCCAGTCTGTAATGCCTTAAGTTGCGCATGTTCGAGTGCATGGGCTGTTTGCCGTGAATCAACTCCATCGAAGATCGTGCTATCGTGGATTAGGAAATTAATCATGTTTCGTTTGGCAAATAAGTCAACCAACATTAGGTCATAACAAAATATTTTCATTTTGCCGACCCCTTCACTACTGCTTCTCGGTATTTCTACCCTAAAGCTATAACCATCTTCAGATACGTTAATGATTAGATTTCCTGACTCATTGTAAAGAGCTTTGGAATTTTCATTAAATTCAGCGACAGCTTTTTCCCATTCAGGTTTTGATAGCTCATAATCCCTTTGAAGCTTTGTTTCTAATTCAATTTTTTCAGCTTTAATTTCTTTTTTTCGCACTGACATTTCCTGAAGATCAGCAATTCTCTGGCATATGTTCTCAAGTTTACTTTTCTTCTCTAAAAGGTGTTCTTGAAGTATTGTGAACTCCTCCAACGCACCATGAGTATTCAATACTGACATTAAATTTGCACGATTTGTCATTTCTGTTTCGATAACTTGGTCATTCTGAGATATCTGATTCTTGATCTCCACTATTTCAGCCTACAAGAAGTGCTTTCTATTTTTAACGATTTCGTCGTGAAATTTCTGGGCATCAGCGAGAGTTTTCTTAACTGCATCCCCAAAAGTAAGCCCTGCCTCCTGATATAAAACCTCAACAGCAGAAAGCTTTGGAGCTTGCTCGTAATGCACAGATTCTTGATAGCGCTTCAATTTTCTTCGAAGCATCAAATTTTTATCAGACACTTTATGAATGATTTGCGTCAGAACATTAGCCTGTTCTTGTAATTGCTGATACTGAGGATGTACTTTAAACTCAGATAATGCAGATTTTTCTTTATCAAACTCAACTTGAAGCCTAATGCGTTCGGCCTCTAATTCACCCTTCGAAGATACAATGCCAGTTTTCACTGCAGCATTTAAAGAATTCACTACCTTATTTCTATCTTTTATTTCCTGAACATCGGCAGCATGTTCCCAGTTAAGCCCAAGCAAGAATGCATTATGAACCTGTGTATTCCATGCTGGCTGTCCTCTAAAATAGCTGAATGGCGTACTGTAAGCATCTACGCCACTCCTTATAAAATAGGAAATCAAATTTCTAAAAGAAGGACCATACTTTGTACGACTTGTACTGGGAAGACCAAACAAGGAAGTTCCTAGCAAACTCTTCCAATCTGAAACTTTATAAAAATCAAACCCTTGATCTTGATCTCTTTCTGGCATTAGAGGCAATTTTGTTAATTTGCCTCTAACTTTGACAATTCCCTGGTTATCTATACTCCTTTCTGCAGTAATCTTTTCGCCACAAAGATCTAGCTCAATAAAAAACACCCAGTCATTTATCATCTCCAACGGAAGAATTTTTTCATTTGAATCTGCCCCCAGACAAAAGTGTATAACGTTAATTAGAGTGGTTTTCCCTAATCCGTTTCTTGAATCTTTTTTGTCTGACTCATTTTTCTTGTCGGCCAATATAATATTAAGTCCGCTCTGAAATTCAACAGACTTAAATCTAGGATCATTTGCGTATATGCGATAAATCATGCTGAAACTCTCACGATTTTGTCATTCTTGGTTTCGATTATTCCCAGCAAAAACAGTAAGTCTAAACCCAAAACGAATCTCTCAAAATTCCCAATGTTTGAAGCTGATTTTACTTCATCCCAAAGACGAGAAAGAGTTTTCTCGATACTCAAGTGTTTAAGCAAAACTGAGCCAACACCAATAAGTACCTCATGCTCGCGAAGGTATTTGTTTGGAAGAATCATTTTTCAAACACCTCACATAAATGAAATAAATGCGTTAGTATCGCTAGGCTCGCTGCTTGCTGCTTGAAATCTTGCTGCCCTAATTTTGCGAAATCAAACATTGCCATGAACAAATCATCTCCAGAGTATAATTTGCTAAGTTCAAAATACTTGTCCTTAAATCTATTCTTAAGCCTTTCTGGAAAATCGGAATCCAATTGCGATACTTTTGACAGATAACTCTCTACTTCTGGGCTTATACTCAGTCCGGTAGATATTAATACTCGAACCTTCTGTGTTAACCCATTCTTTTGAATTTTTTCTTCTGGGGTTATAACATGGAAGTCTATATTCGTAGAGTGTTGTCCTGAGGCGATAGCTTGAGCTGCGATTTCTAGCTCTGCGAATGTCACCTCGGACATACCTTCATCTAAACGTTCCGATACCCAAACTTCATGACGCCTTTTAATTTCTATAAGTTTTTCTGCTGGATAATCTTCAAATTGCTTGTCTATTTTTGTATGACAACTTGGACAAAGATACATGAGATTGTCGAAGTGATTTCTCTCATAGTTGCTCATCTCTTTTTTATATCTAGCGGAACCATCTTTTTCTCCATAGATGTGGGCAGCTTCGCCAATTACAACAGTATTTGCTTGAACTCCATCAGAGGTTAAGTTGATCCTACATTCAGGAAGAGCACAATGCTGGCCACTTCTCATCGCCAATAAAATTTTTGTTCGACTCGAAGTACTCATAACGCCTCCTTTATTGAGGGGTACATCATAGCCATAGGTGCGTCATTTTTCATCTTTCTGCATCATAAAAATAAAAAACCACAACTTATCGAAAGGGTTTTTCAAAGAAAACTTTTACCTAAGCACGTTTTTAACTTCTCTAAAGTCTCTTCAGCTCTTTTTCTCAAAGTTGCTTCTGTAATATTAAAATCATCTTCTGTGTGGGAATTAATACTCGCATCATAGCATTCAACATCAGCAAAAAATTTATCCAGAATCAAAAAAATGTTTTGTTCCATCTCGCGAGTTTCATTTAGAAAAATTTGCATGTATTTTTTCTCAAAATCTTGAATCAAAATTTTTGAATTTAAAAAAGCTTGAATAAGCTCTGCATATTCTTCTACCTTCATTTAATTCCCTCCCAATTTACCGGTCTTGATCACTAAATCATATTGAGCTTCACTGAGCTTCCAGCCACTTATAAAACTTCCCGTTTCATAAAACAGCAGATTATTTCTGGTGAATGGATCTAAAAAATGAATCACCCTCTTCCCATGATATTCTCCAAAAATAATCATAATTCTTGGTAAACGAAAATGCTCATTGAGTACGCCTTCAAATGCAGCAGCGTTGGCTTTATTGTAATTCCCCTGAACTCCAAAAACATTTGCATGTTTAAACTTTTTTTGAATTTGCTCTGCAGAAAAAACTAACTTATCAATTAATACTTCTCGTTCAATAGGATCTGTAACAATTTTGAGTTTAGGATCATCAAATATCTTTTCGAGAACTCTCACCCCTCTCGAAACAGAGCTCAATCTCCCCAAAAGATATGGCACTGCTTCATCCGGCACCCCCGGAGTCGCTCCCTGCATTGAAAACGCCAATTCCTGAAAACTCGGCCCACCATGCTCAACACTAAAATCTTCAACCGCAGCGGGCAGATCGAAAAGAATCGTTCCCGCGCTATTTGTTGCCATGTTCTCGATACAGGCAACAAACCCGGCCGTATTATTCACCCCTCGAAGTACTGCATTGAGATAAGAATGTTTTTCTGAATCGACCTGAAAATTCGTCGCTTGGGCGATATCCCATTTTCCTACTTCGCAGGTTCGATCGACATTCCACGAAAGTTGTTCGAGTTTTTTTAAACTTTTCTGCGGATCAGATAAACTTTTAGAAGAACTCTCAAGACTCTTTTTCTCTTCACTCTGCAACAACAACGAGCTCTCTAAACCGACGATGCTCCCTTTAAAATAATTTGGGGGATGTTTGATGATCATCCCCCAAGATAAAGCAGAATGTGTGCCAAAGTTTTTTCTAAGAAGCTTATTGACCTAAAACTATTGTCATTACTGCATCTGCGACGAATTTAAATTTAAAAGGTCATGCTTTCGAAAAACAAAAAGTACAAAAATCGAACTCTCTAGATTGCGTCATGAGTGCGTCAATTTTTTACCCATTTGCGTCGTAAAAATAAAACACCCATACTTATCAAAAAGAAAAGAGAAGCGATTTTAAAATTATTTGAATTGGGTTGAGTGAGAGAACAACCACCTGCACCGCCACCTGCTGGAGCAAGCGAACCTCGTACTGGAATAGTAGTTGGTGTATCTGAGGCATTGGTTGCAACGGTGAGAGAACCGGTTTGCACGGTTCCGTCGGCTACCAAGAGAGTCACGGTAATCGTGCAACTGGCATATGCTGTGAGAGAACTGCCACAATTATTGGTTTGAGAAAAATTACCAGCGATGTCGATTTTTGAGATTTCTAAAATTCCGTTTCCGCTGTTAGTTAACGTAATGGTTTGGGTTCCAGTCGAAGGATTTGGTCCTTGAGAAGGAAAAGTCACTTCAGAGGTTGAAAATTTTACAATCGGGAGAGGAGTGATGAAATTTCCAAAGCTTTCGGAAGCATCAAAGGCAATAGTTATATTTACCATATTAGTTTCAACATCGATCACCGAAAAGTGAGAGCTACCTTTGTTAGTAACAAAAGCTTTTGTCCCATCGGGAGTAAAAGCAATCCCCATAGGATTTATTCCAACTATAATAGTATTTAGTAATGGTGTATCAGTGAAAGTATCTATAACTGAAACTGTAGTACCTGCATTATTTGTTACATAAACTTTTTTTCCATCTGGAGTAACTGCAATTCTTTTTGCCCCAGTAACCATACCAACAACATCAGTAGTTTTTATAATTGTATCTGTTGAAGTATCAATTACTGAAACAGTAGAAAATCCACTATTTGCTACATAAGCTTTTTTTCCATCGGGAGTAATTGCAATACCAGAGGGTGCGCTTCCAGAGCGGAGACGAGGGGACACAGTAGTCACTTTATTTTCTGAAACATTTATTACTGAAATACTATCACTACCACTATTAGCAACATAAACCTTTTTTCCATCAGGAGTAATTGCAATTCCGTCAGGATGATTTCCTACAATAACAGTAGCAGGAATTGCTGTGTCATTTGTAGTGTCAATCACTGAAACCGTATTAGAGCCAATATTCGTGACATAAGCCTTTTTTCCATCCGGTGAAATGGCAACTCCCTCAGGAATACTACCAACCGTAATTGTGGCGGGAGGATCCATCAGTCTCTCTGTATTAATCACTGAAACCGTATTCCCAGCACTCATTCTATCTAGTGAAAGACGATTGGTGACATAGACTTTCTTTCCATCCGGAGTAACTGCAACTCCTGTAGGAGCAGATCCCACTGTAATGATCTGTTTTATTGCATTGTCAGCAGTATCTACTATCGCAAGAGTATTCGAACCGGTATTGGCAATATACGCATAAACCTTTCTTGTTTCTGCAGTACCAATCTTAGAAAAAGAAAAGATTAAGAAAAAAATTACCAACATTATTTTCCACTGGAACATAGTTTTTCTCCTCCAAATTAAAAATAAAGAGTTCAACCATCGTGATTTACTTCTATATGTTTTACGTCTGATGCTTTAGGAGCATACGCATCTCCATTATCATCACACATCACTTTCAGATCAACACCAGTCGTCCCATCACCCAACCGTTTTCCAGTGTTCGATTTTGTATCTAAATGACAGACAGTCGTATTCGATTTGCTCTGATAAGAAGAATGAGCATCAGCACCTGTACCAGGATAAGTCATTGGAAAATCTACCCCTTGACATCCAAAAAAATGTTCCGGACCGTAACCTACAGCTGAATCATAAAAGGTATAGGTTAACTCATCCCCTTCAGAATCAGAGCAATCTGCTGTCAGTACTACATTATTACGAATAAAATAAGGATTTCTTACTGGATCAAGAATAAGAACCGGTTTTGCAATATCTGCATCAACTCTAAACGTGGAGGTAGATATTTTGGTGGTTCCATCCCCAGGAAAAAATATTGCTTTTAATTGAGGAATTGGTCTTATCCCAGTTGAAGGGGTATTAAAAGAAAAAATTTTTGTGATGGTCGCTCCACTTTTAAATGTATCGTCCCCTTTCGTCACAAACCTCTCTTTGTTCTTAATCTTATTTTTATCATCATAGTAAAGATCGACTTCTATATCTTCTACATTTCGGTGAGTTCCATTGTTCTTTACTGTGACTGTCGCATCTAATGATTCGCTGACCTTATAAGGAGATGATTTATTGAGATTTAAGTTGATTGAATAATCGATAAATCCAATCGGAAAAATATCAGAGAGTTTTGAAAGATTATTGAGCGGTTCTGCAGTTCCTACAGGTTGCTCTTTTGCAAGTTCGGCAATATGTTTTTCTCCTGACGGGTTAATTTCAAACTGAAGTTTATAGTCTGATCCACCAATATGTTCACTTGGATGAAGTTTAACCACTATTTCATATTCTTGCGCGGTATCACTAATGGAAATATTAGAAATAATAATATCCTCAGGTTGAGTATTTGCTAATCTCGCACCATCATATAACACCGGCCTCAACACCACATTCCTCCCCACTCCATCCCCATGATTCGCAATCTTGATTTTCGTCTTTACCGGATAACCGGCGATACAATCTTTCTGAACGGTGCAAAGAGAAAGATCAAAGGTCTGATCTTTGATATCAAACTCAGGCTGACCGATATAAAATCTGGGAACTTCACCAGACGCGGTAGTGTCGAAATAACTTCCGAGAGTTCCTTCGGCTTGCGATTCACCCTCTTTGGGAAGATCGATTCCGGGCTTCACCCTGAAATAGCCGTTCTTTCCACCGTTCACGATTTTGTCGTTGGAGAGTGCGGTGCTTCTTCCATTGGCACCGATCGCTCTCTGATAAAAACCGGTTCCTGAATTCTCAATGAGAGAGATGGAAAAATCAAAGCCATTTGGAGAACCACTATTTCCATT
>CAZQOW010000071.1:501-10363 GCA_964595045.1 uncultured Pseudomonadota bacterium | reverse complement strand
TCTTTTTGATAAAAAGTTTTGCTAAACCATTCAATCGTCTTTTGAAGCCCTGAATGCAAAGGGGTAAAAGGGATTTGGTTCATCCATGATTGAAGTTTGTCTATTTTTAGCAATTTGGATTTAGCCCCGACATACTGGCTCGTATCATACTGAATTTTCTTCGGATCATAATTTACAATTTCACAAATTTTTTCGGCAAACTCTTTGATCGAGTAATCTTCTGCCGATCCAATATTTACGAGGTCATTCGTTCGGCTGAAACTCAGTTCAATGAGGATTTTTACGAAATCAGCAATGTAAACAATCTCTCTTTTTTGATTTCCATCTCCCCATAACACGGCAGGCTTGTCATAAAATTTCGCTTCTAAAATTTTGCGGATCAGATCGAAGATGAAATGCATCTGCTTCCCCTCTTTATAATAGCCTGGCCCATAAAGGGTAGAGGGAATCACCGTTAAATATTGAAGCCTGTATTGTTTTTGCAAGGCGAGCAGACCGACATGCATCATCCGCTTGGTCATGGCGTAAGCGTAGAGGCTTTCAATCGGTTCACCTTTCAGGTAATTCTCTTCCACCAAAGGCAAAGATTCGGCATAAGCACAGCTAGTCCCGATTGAAATCAGTTTCGCCTGAGGCTGATCCGCTTGCCACCATTGCAGAACATTCGTGTTGATTTGCTGATTGATAATCCATTGCTCACCAGGATGGTATAAGCAAAAATCTCCAGCCTGAGTCCAGGCCGCGAGATGAAAAATCAAATCATATCGGTTCGAGTTGAACGGTTTGAGCGAATCTTTAATCCGCAAATCACCATTTTTTGAATTCACCAAAGTGAGGAAATGCCCCAAGGCTTGCAACTGCTTCACCAATTCAGTCCCTAAAAAACCGCTATAACCGGTTATCAAGATATTCATATTTCTTTCTTAAGCCATATAAATGATAGAGGAGCCGCTGTGATCAAATTTGAAGTCGACTAAAAGCAATTCTTTCAAGGCATCGATTACGGCGTTTTTTTTATTGTTCGGAACCAAGAAGAGCAGAAAACCACCGCTCCCTGCGCCCAATAATTTGCCGCCGTGCGCGCCGGCTTCCATCGCTTTCATATAATAATGATCGATTTCGGAGTTGCTCACTTTGCTTGAAAGTTTTCTTTTTAACAACCAACTTTCATGGAGCAAACATCCTAAGCGCTCGATTAATTCTTGATCGTCATAACTGGCGATGATCTCTTCAGCACGAAACACGGTTTGATACATTTGACCCAGATAATCATCGTTTTCTTTGGCTTCGGTATTCTTAATTTGCTCGGCCGCAATATCGCTGGCAGTGCGGGTCATCCCGGTAAAAAACATCAGTAAACTCTCTTGAATTTTTTCACTCTTGCTTGGAGTGATTCTCACAGGCCGAGTCTTAATCTCGTCCTTGTCAAACTCAATGATATTCAAGCCGCCCAAAGCGGCGTGGACTTGATCTTGAGAACCGACATTCTCTTGAATCATTTGTTGTTCAATGTGAATCGCCTCTTTGGCGAGATCCAATTTTTTGATCAGCTTCCCTTCTAAGGCATAAAGTGCCTGTAAAAATCCGACCGTAAATGCAGAAGATAACCCTAAACCGGTGCGCGCTGGCAGATCTGAAAAAATATGAATATCCAGAAAACCTTGGAGATTTTTATGACGCAAGCATTCTCTAACACTCGGGTGGACGATTTCATCAATTTCGTTCACCAACTCGGCTTTAGAATAGGAAATGCGGAACTTGTAATCAAAGAATTGGCTTAAGCGGTTTAAGCTTATATAAACATACTTATTAATAGTCGTGCCCAACACCGCGCCTTTTTTGCGGAGATAGTAGGCAGGATAATCGGTTCCACCACCAAACAGACTGATCCGAGAAGGGGTTCGCGAGATAATCATAAGTAATGAAATATTTTAAAAAATTAAAAGTTAGCAAACTGACTATTTTTAATCATCGTATAACCTTTAATCAGCTCGGTGATCCCCTCATCTAAAGAATACTGAGGAATAAAACCGGTCGATTCTATCTTTTTGTTTGAGACGATAAAGTTGCGTTTATCAGGATCTTCACCAACTGCCGCTTCTACATAATAGAAGCTCGGAAGCTGTTTTTTGATCGCCGCACAGAGCTCTAACTTAGATAAATTCGCATCGGATAAACCGACATTATAAGGTTCGTTCTTTAATGGATCAAAATTCTCGATCCCATGAAGAAAGACTCGGGCTACATCTCGCACATGAATATAGTTCCGTTTAAAATGACCTTCAAACAAAACGATGAATCGATCATTTACAGCACGATAAGTAAAATCGTTCACTAATAAATCGATTCGCATCCGCGGGGACATTCCAAACACCGTTGCCAAACGGAAACTAATTGCATTCCCACGATCTAGAATTACTTTTTCTACCTCAACTTTGTCGATGCCATAACGCGAGAGTGGTTTTAAGGGGGAGTTTTCATCGCAATAAACTCCAGCTTCACCCACGCCGTAACCACTGTTGGTTGTAGGGATTAAGAGACGTTGCTCCTTGCTCATCCGTTTCAGCATCGTCATCACGGCATCGCGGTTGATCGTAGTTGCTCCTATCGGATCAAATTGGCAAATCGGCGCTCCGACTAAAGCAGCCAAAGGAATGATGAGATCAAATTCAGGCAAAATAGATTTCATTAAAGCTTCATCCCGCACATCCCCTTTCAGGACTTTAAAATTTTTATCCTGACAAACAGCCGCAAGACTATTTTGTTTAAAGGAAAAATTATCGAGGACGGTGACGGAGTAAGATTTTTCAAGTAATAAAGGAACTAGAATGGAGCCGATGTATCCCGCCCCTCCTGTGACTAATATTTTCATCGAACCTCCTGCTGGTTTCTTGGTTGACTTCGAAGACGAAAGATTTCGGTCATCACTCTCCATTCGTACCAGCTTCTTAAGAAGGCAAGGAGAAGACCTTTGGCGCCATCTAAAAATCCTAGCTGTAAGAAATAGGTTTGAACAAATCGATAAGCAGGTTTAATAAAAAATTTTATCAGAAGAAATTTTTGACCTACTTGTTGCTCGGCCTGGGCAGCGGCATATTTTTTGTTTTTAGAAAAATATTGAGCCAGAGAAACATACGACTCATGCCATATGTCGAGATCAAGAAAGGCCGACCTTTGAGGAGGAATCACCTTTTCATGGACTGGCACCTCTTCAAAACGGGTCACGCTTTTCTTAAAAAGTCGTATTTGCTGATCCGGATACCAGCCACCGCGCCTCATCCAACTGCCCAGAAAAAAAGTGCGGCGGCGTAAGTAGTAGCCATCTGCGGTAGAGCTGTTCATCGCCTCCCGGATTATTTTTTCTGCAGTATCCGGAAGCCATTCGTCTGCATCCAAGCTTAAGATCCAATCATGACGGGCGAGGTTGATCGCTTTATTTTTCTGTAGAGCCCAGCCAGGCCATTCACTGTAGATTACCTTCGCTGCTGCTTTTTCAGCAAGCTCTACAGTTCGATCGTTACTTCCTGAATCGACGACAATAATTTCATCGGCCCACTGAATCGAGGAAAGGCAACGTTCTATTCTTGCCTCTTCGTTTTTTGTAATGACACAGACGGATAGTTTCGCCATAGTGGTAAATTTTAAAATATCTGAAATCCTGAAAGAAGCATTGCTGTGTCTTCAAATTGTCTAATCACAGAAATGTTTTTTATTGCCATCGATTAGGTAGCTTCTAACTTAAAAAACTATTTTAATAAATTGCTGAATCTGATTCAGGAGGTCATTTGAAAGTCTTGCAATGTGGTCAATTCTATCCTCCCCATATTGGTGGAATTGAGATTACCATTCAAAATATTGTAGAATGGCTCGGCAAGGCAGGAATCCAATGTGACGTGCTTTGCACGAACGACAAAAATAAATCGGTTCAAGAAGATGGTTCTAACTATACGATCTATCGAACCGCTTCTTTAGGAGTTGTTGCTTCAGTTGCGTTATCTTTTTCTTATATAAAAAAACTTAAAACTCTTCAATCAGCTTATGACATTCTTCATATTCATTTGCCGAATCCTCTAGCCAATTTAGCGATGTTGTCTGTGAATCGTGAAGTAAAAGTCGTTTTACACTGGCATAGTGATATCGTGAAACAGAAAAACTTACTTAAGTTGTATGAGCCAATCCAAGAATGGCTCTTGAAAAGAGCCGATGCCATTATTGCGACAAGCCCGAAATATATTGAAGGCTCTCCTTATTTATTGCGATACCAAGAGAAAGTGACTTCGATTCCTTCGGCAATGGAGGGGGGGAGTTTGAGGGTTGATCCATCCAAAGTCGAGCAAATCAAAAAAAAAATCGAGGGTAGAAAGATTGTTTTTAGTTTAGGGAGGTTAATTTATTACAAGGGTTTCGAATTCCTGATTGAAGCTGCTCAATATTTGGATGATTCTTATGTCATCCTGATCGGCGGAGAGGGTGAGTTAAAACCAGCTT
Organism: uncultured Pseudomonadota bacterium; assembly: GCA_964595045.1. Taxonomy (GTDB): domain Bacteria; phylum UBA10199; class UBA10199; order JADFYH01; family JADFYH01; genus CAZSRQ01. Next base: position 5,875 of record CAZQOW010000071.1, on the reverse strand, counting down.
TGAAAAAACAGATCAAAAAAGCCAAACTTGAAAACAAGGTATTCTTGTTAGGAAGAATTCCAGATTCTGATTTGGGTAGCTATTACGAAGCTTGTGAGCTTTTTTGTATGAGTTCTATTGAGAAAACAGAGGGTTTTGGGATGGTGCAAATTGAAGCGATGAGCCTCGGAAAACCAATTGTGGCGACAAAAATTCCAGGGTCAGGTGTCGATTGGGTGAATCAGCATATGGAAACAGGCTTGAATGTATTACCAGCCGATGGAAAAGCGATTGCCAAGGCGATTCAACAAATTGCTGAAAACCCAGAACTCTATAAAAAGTTTAGATCAAATTGTTTCAAGAGATTTCAAGATTACTTTTCTAAAGATCCGTTTAGCTCAAGATTGATGCAATTATATGAAGGTCTAATTTAGTCGGTTCTAAATCATTCAATTTTTCTTTAATCTCCCCTCCTTACTTCTCCGACAAGCTCTTTATAAATGAGAAGAGTTTTATGAACCGCAAAGAGTTCCATTGATATCGCATTGCGGTGTATCCCCTTCGTTCGTCTGCTCAGTATTCAAGGTCTTAATTGCTTGATTGGTCACACTATTGGGCTGGCAGTTACAGAGCTGGCTTCCGCAACAGCTACATTGAGCTGCTTTTTCCGCCTTGAAAATTTCGCTTAGGTCACAGTTTTGCAAACCATCGCAAGCTTCAAATAAAAGATCGTGATTAGTAGTGGTGCAGATCGTTGCATCACAAGTGTATCCTAATTCGACATTGTTTGAATTTCTGCAAGTGTCGTACTCTTGGCAAACCACGTCACAGTTGACTCCGCTGTCTGGAGGTAAAACAGTGGTGCTGGTATAAAGCCCGCAACCACACGAATCGGCTGGCGCATCCGGAATACACCCTTGGATAATATCGCATTTCGAAGGGGTGGGATTCGCTGTGCTGAAATTTGGATTATAGGCGGCAGAAGCGACAGTCGGCAAAATATTGCAAGAGAGATTATCTTTTCCGAGCTGGAAGGGGCCATTCCAAATTGGGCACTGACATTCAATGGTAGTGGTATTATCCGAGTTGGCAGTAGTGGGATCGTAACAAGGGCCGGTCATACAACCTGCATACGGACCTGGCTGATTCTCACAATCGGTGCTTCCGATTGGTTCTTTGGCAGCGAGATAATAACCAAAAGTGGAGATTTGATCAGCACCTCGCATGAATTGTCCCGAATGAATCGCGGCACAAACGGGTGCTTGATTCGGTTGCTGACAGAGATCGGGATTTTTATTACAAAAAGTGACCGTCTCCCAATAAACATTCAAATTTAAAATTCCGTTGACCATGACATAATTGGTTCCAAAAGTTTCATAGCAGGGACAGTCGACGACCATTCCATTTGAACCGGGGCTCACTGTGCAGTCAGCGTAGTAACAGAGTGCGTAAGGTCCAAAGCAGGGGACAAAATCGGTTGAACTAGTCGAAACATTCGCCCAAGGTGGACCGTAAGGAGTGGTGTAGAGAGTGTTAAGAGGAAAAGAGCCGCCACAAAAAGGAGCAGGGAGTGGGCAGTATGCCTTATTACATCCCTTGAGTTGGAACGCCATGCATATTAAAAAAACAAGAGTGAAAAATATTTTTCCGAGATTGAATAGCTTACGAAAACGGGAGATCATCGAAAGCTCCTTTTAAAATGATTTTGGCGTTTTCGGATAGTAGAGAAAAAATTTAAAAACTCAAATGTTTTTCTTTTGATGGTTCCAGATAATTTTGTGAATGATATTTTACTTTTCTTTTCGGTCTATAATTTGATTCAATTGAGTTTTCGGATAAATTCCGATTGATTGAAATGGATGAACCGACTCTGATTTGAAACCAATGAAAAAATTTCAAAACGAAAAAGTAGCAACTATTTTTACGCTCTATCCGAAACGAATGAAAGAGAAGTTACTATTTCTTCGAGAACTGATTTTTAAAACCGCCGCGAAAACAAAAGGGGTCGGTGAGCTAGAAGAAACTCTTAAATGGGGGGAACCTGCCTATCTTACGAAATCGAAGTCGGGAACGACGATTCGAATTAATCAAAAAAAATCGAACCCAACTCAATATGCAATTTATTTTCATTGCCAAACAAATTTGATTGAGAGGTTTAGAACGCTATTTCCGAAGAAGTTCAAATTTGAAGGAAGTCGGGCGATTCTGTTTGATGAAGCGGACAAAGTTCCGATTGAAGAGTTAAGTTTTTGTATTGCCGAAGCGTTGACATATCATCAAAAAAATCGACTTTGATGCGTCAATACTGCTTCGAAATCAGGTTTATGCCCAAAAAATAATCACCGGGAAAATTAGGTTTATTAAAAAATTCCAACAATTTTGAAAGTTTGTAAGCGGGACTGTTTGGCTCTTTTATTGCAAAGTTTAAGTTCTTAGAAAGGAAGGTGCCCGATGTTTTTGGAAATCGCAGAGCCAGGGAATTCTTATAATAGATGTGCTCCACTTAGTTTTAATTGCACTCCAGATTCTGCTGAATCTTCCCCTTCCAAACCGACAGTAGGCCCAATCCTTCCACTCATTAGCATGTATGTTCGTGGAGAACTCGATAAGCTTCATTGGGGGGTTCACGAGGTTCGAAGAGCTTATCAAAATTTTCGACTGCATGACTTTATTGGGCCAGACGATCTTCGTTTAGCTCATATTCAAAAAAGTGCTGAAAGCTATGGAAACTCAGTGATTCGTACGATTCGAGGTGCTTTGAAAGAAGGGGGAATTGAATCGGCAGAAATATATGGGCGTGCAAAATCTCCCTTATCGATTTTTTTAAAACTGGTGAAAAATGAACATAAATTTCTTGAAGAAGGCATTCGTCGTCTTTATCAACTTGGAGATATCTTTGATTTTTACGCCATCAGAGTCGATTTGAATATTACTCTCCCCAACTTTGAAGATTATTATAAAATTCAGCGGAAAATCGAAGAGCTATTTCCGAATTTTAAAATCGAGGCGCGTGATTATTTATTAAAAGATTCTGATTCAGGTTACCGCGGACGAATTCATTTGATTGTTCGAGATCCGCAAAAATCCGGTTTTGGATTTGAAATTCAGATCGGCTCGAAAGATATGAGCTCGATCTGTGATATGAAAGTGACGAATGCATCAGGTCAAACCATCTCACTTCATGATGCTTCCTATAAAAGTAAGTTGCTCGGAATTAATTTTCTAAAAGAGCTGAGGGAACGAGAGATAGCGTTGATGCGTGAATTAACTGCATGGAATGGGTTAGGAAAAAAATTGTCGGAGAGTTTTGATTTACAGGGAAAACTGGAAGCATTTCGAAAAATGGTAGAAAATGCTCTTCCTTCACATTTTCCAAAAACGCCACCTTTTAAACTTTCTGATTTTAATAAACTTCTTCGATGGATGGGGAAAATACCAGGTCCTCTTTCAGTGATTGAAGGCTATGCAGAAGTGAATGAGGGAACATCTGAATTCTTTCAACTCCCTTCTTTCTCATCATTGACAAAAGTAGGTGTTGGAACCATGAATTTTTTGTCAGGAGCAGCGATTATGACTGGACAAGTGATTGCCGGAAGCAGTTACGGGGGTGGAGCTGCAATCCTCCAAGGATTTCAGCAAAGTTTTAATGGAACGTGGGATCAATATATTTTTGGAACTTTGAAAGTGACCGCCGGAAGTCTTATGACTGCAGGAGCTTTGGCAGTCAACCCCGTTGCTCTCACCACGGGTGGATTTATTTACGGTGCAACCGTACTCTATGAAAATCGAAAAGTGATCAGAAATGGTTTAAATCAAGCTTCTAATTGGCTTTCGGATCATACCTCAAAATTTTGGAAGACAGCTTCTGAGATCATGGCATAATCATGGTTTATGAAAAAGTCGTTCGATCAGAAATCGACTATCGAAGAAATCCGTCAACGGTTTGATCAGGAGGTCGAACGCTTCTCCAATCTCAACACCGGGCAAGTGGCAACTATCGATGCGCCGCTCACGATGGAATTAATTACATTGGCGGCGGTTCACTCCACCCCTTCCATTCAACATGTTTTAGATATCGGATGTGGCGCTGGAAATAACACTCTCAAACTTAGAGAAGTTTATAAAAAAGATTTCTCTGTGGATCTTCTTGATTTAAGTTTGCCGATGCTTGAACGGGCAAAAGCGCGTGTTTCCGCGATGAATCAAAATCCTATCTGTATTTTTCATTCTGATTTTCGTGAGACTGAATTGAAAGAAGAGTCTTATGATGTCATTTTCGCAGCGGCGGTTCTTCATCATCTTCGAGATGATGCCGACTGGGAAGCCGCTTTTAGTAAGATTTACCGAATTCTTGTGCCTGGTGGAAGTGTCTGGATCACTGATTTAGTCGCGCATGAAAATGAGTCGGTTCAGAATTTAATGTGGAAACGATATGGAGAGTATCTTTACTCGATCGGTGGCGATGAATATCGAGAGAAAGTTTTTCAATATATTGAAAAGGAAGATTCTCCGCGGCCGGTAACTTATCAACTTGATCTTTTAAAACGGGTTGGTTTTAAACAGGTTGATCTTCTTCATAAAAATTCCTGTTTTGCAGCCTTTGGAGCGGTGAAAAGTTAAATTGGATAAAGGAATGTTATGAATTCAAAATTAGAAAATAAGGTTCAGGTAGTACACAATTTTAAGCAAAGCGCTGAAACAGTTTTTAATGCCTGGTTAAATCCTAAAACTACCGGCCAATGGCTCTTTGCAACACCGACCGGTCACATGGTAAAGGTGGAGATTGATCCTCAGGTCGGTGGTGAATTTAATTTCACCGATCTTCGAGAGGGAGAAGAAGTGGCTCATACGGGGAAATATCAGGAGATCAATCGTCCAAATCGATTGGTTTTTACTTTTGCGGTGAAAAAATATTCCTCGGTAGAAACAAAAGTGAGTATCGATATTCAATCCTTAAAAGAAGGGTGTGAGCTCACCTTAACTCATGAAGGGGTTCTTCCAGAATATATCGAGGGGACGAAAGCGGGATGGAGTGGTATTCTCCAAAAACTAGATAGTTTGCTCGCTCAGAAATAATTTTATTTTACGCATAAAAATTATTCTGAGAATCTGAAGTAATATTTTTTAAATCATTTTTAGTTATTTTTTTGATTCGGATTCTATTTTTTGAATCGAGCAGATATTTTAAGAGAATTTTGTAACGATCGTGATCAAAAATAAATTCTTCTCTCCGAAAATCGTAGCTTTGAGTGTTGTATTCTATTTTTCCAATCAGACACCATTGATCGACTAGAAAAGCGTTTCCTTCTTCATGCTCTTCTTGTTTTTCTTCAATCAAGATCGGCCCTTCAAACGGCCATGCCTTGATTTTTCTTTCATGAAACGCTTGTAAAAA
>CAZQOW010000071.1:0-491 GCA_964595045.1 uncultured Pseudomonadota bacterium | reverse complement strand
ATTTTATTCAAAGTCGAGTCTCGACTTAAATTGCAAAAATCTCAAATTAAATTGAAGGGGGGAGTCTAAGCCGATGCAAGCTCCTTGGCATTTCTTGATTTGATGCGAGAAGCAGGATCCTTTCCCTTTCTCTAGTCCCAGCAGTTGAGGGCAGAGTCCAAACTCATCCACCTTTTCATTTAAAAATTTTTTTGCCTCCGCATTCGATCGGAAAAGTCCCAACACCTCTGAAATCTCTTCGGGATGAATCGAATCTAAATGTTCCATTTGAACCGTTTCATATCCTTCTTTATTTTTTGATTTTTTTAGTACGACCAGTCTTCTACTTCTTCTTAAGGCTCGATTGTAGAGTGGCTGTAATTTTTTCACTAAATGAGATTCGAGAAGAAGTGCCCCCAATTCTCCGGAGCTTTTAATCGCTTCAATGTCGACTGTTTGTTGACAAAGTTTCATCTCTTTTTGGTTTCGGTGATCGGATGAAAAATGGGAAA
>CAZQOW010000070.1:0-10507 GCA_964595045.1 uncultured Pseudomonadota bacterium | reverse complement strand
ATTTTTGGAGAATTGAAAGAGATGAATTCGAAAACCAGAGAAGCGTGGTGGCAAGCGCATGAAGTAAAAAGATTAGCAGTGACCGATGTAAAAAAAGCTTATGATGCTTATCGCGCCTCTCTCAGCACATTTAAAAAATATAATATCGCCTCAACTAAATCGGAAAAAAGTTATTATGAGCAGACTCAAGATTTTAACCTGAATTTAATTAACAACCTCGATGTTTTACAAACTCAACGAACCTGGTTTGATGCCTTGAGAGCGACAGAAGATGCGCGTGTCCAAGTTTGGCTCGATTGGTTCAATCTACAAATTGCCGCGGGGGTTCAATAATGACGCTTTCAGATATTTCGATTAAAAACCCTGTTTTTGCCTGGATGCTCATGATCGGTCTGATCGTTTTCGGTTGGGTCGGTTTTCGAGGGATGGGGATTAGTCAACTTCCCGACGTTGATTTTCCGGTAGTCACCGCACTGATTACTTTAGAAGGAGCCTCTCCCGAAGTCATGGAAACCCAGGTGACTGATGTGATCGAAGATTCAGTAATGACGATTCAAGGAATTCGTGAAGTTTCTTCGGTTTCCCGTCAGGGGCAAGCAACCATTACCATTGAATTTGATTTAAGTCGCGATATCGATGTGGCGCTTCAAGAAGTGCAAACAAGAATTGCACAGGCGCAGAAAGGTCTTCCAAAAGAGATCGATCCGCCGATTGTGACGAAAACAAATCCCGAAGATCAGCCAATCATGTGGGTTGCTCTCGCTTCTGAGACGATGCCGCTCAAAGATTTGATGACTTACACGCGTGATACCTTGAAAGATCAGCTGACGACGGTTCCAGGGGTTGGAGATATTATTCTGGGTGGCTATGTAGATCCGAACTTAAGAATCTGGCTCGATGCTGATAAGCTCGATAAGCTTGAGTTAACTGCCAAAGATATCATTTCTGCAATTCAGCTCGAGCATCAGGAGACGCCCGCCGGTTATATCGATACTGGAAAGCAAGAATTAAACGTTCGTGTCATGGGAGAAGCGGATACTGTTAAAGAATTCGAAAGAGTGGTCATTCCTCAACGTGGTGGTTCTCCAATCTGGAAAAAATTGAGAATAAAAGATATTGCGACGGTTGAAGATGGATTGAATGATATTCGAAGAATTTCCCGACATATGAGCAAGCCGGCTGTCGGAATCGGAATTAAAAAACAGCGCGGCTCTAATGCCGTTGCAGTTGCTCAAGCGGTCAAAAAACAGGTTGAAGAGATTCAAAAAAGACTTCCGAATGATATGAAAATTCAGGTCGTTTTTGACACGACCAAATTCATTGAAGAATCGACTCACGAACTGAATTTTACTTTAATTTTATCAGCGATTTTAACTTCACTTGTCTGTTATTTTTTTCTCGGTTCTTGGAGTTCTACCTTAAATGTTCTTTTGGCAATTCCTACTTCGATTGTTGGATCTTTTATCATCCTCTATTTCATGGGTTTTACTTTAAATACTTTCACCTTGCTCGGTCTCGCCTTGGCCATTGGTATCGTGGTCGATGACGCGATTATGGTTTTAGAAAATATTGTTCGTTATCGCGAACAAGGTTTGTCTCGCGTAAGAGCGGCAATTGTCGGTGCAAGAGAAATTACGTTTGCCGCTTTGGCAGCTTCGATTGCAATTTTAGCGATTTTCGTTCCGGTTGTTTTCATGAAAGGAATTATCGGAAAGTTTTTCTATCAATTCGGAATTACGATGACCGCAGCGGTGCTTCTTTCTCTGCTTGAGGCTTTAACGCTTGCTCCAGCTCGTTGCTCTCAATATCTTCAGATAGGAAGTAATTCTTTTATCGCTCGAGGAATGGATCGCTTCATGATTTATTTGACCCATTCTTATCGAAAGATTTTACAAAAAGCTCTTCGTTTTCGCTGGCTGGTTATTATTGCTGCTTTTCTATTTTTTGCTGCTTCGCTTCAGCTCATCGGTTCAGTCAAAAAAGAATTTGTTCCCTCTCAAGATCAAGGGCGTCTTTTAGTTCGGATTCAAACACCTATCGGCTCTTCCATGGATTTTACTGATGCCGTGATGAAAAAATCAGAAGAGATTGTCGCCAAAATGCCACAAGTTGAACAATATTATGTTGCGGTAGGAGGTTTTGGCGGAGGGGAAGTTAATACTGGCATGATGTTTCTGACTCTGAAACCTTTGAAAGAACGTCCACCTTTTAAAGGAGAAAAATCTCCCGCAACGCAACAACAAGTGATGGGGGTTATACGAAATGATTTTAATAAAATTCCGGGAGTATTTCGTGCGATTGTCCAAGATCTTTCTCTTTCTGGATTCACAGCTCAGAGAGGTTTTCCAGTTGAATTCACCATTCGAGGTCCTGATTGGGAAACGCTTGGAAAGCTCAGTGAGACTATGATGAAAAAAATGAAAGAGAGCGGAACGATGGAAGATATTGATACCGACTATCAACTCGGAATGCCTGAAATTCAAGTTGTTCCAAATCGGGAAGCCGCAGCTTCCCAAGCGGTTCCGATATCAGCCATTGGAGATACAGTGAATGCCTTGATTGGGGGAGTGCGATCGGGAAAATATACTAAAAATGGTAAAAGATATGATATTCGAATGCGTTTAGTCGATGCTTACAGAAATCAAACCAAAGATATCAATCGAATCTGGGTAAGAAATATTCACGGAGAAGTAGTGAGACTGGCGGATGTGGTAAAGCTAAATGAAAAATCGACGCTTCTTTCCATTTCTCGTAGAAATCGCGAACGAGCGATCGGAATTTTTGCGAATGTGACTAATGGAAAATCACAAGCTCAGGCTTTAGATGCGGTTGAGAAAATATCCAAAGAGGTTTTGCCTTCAGGATATCATTTGGTTCTTTCTGGAAGTGCTCAAACCTTTAAAGAATCTTTTCAGAGTTTGTTGATTGCTTTAGTTCTCGGAATCTTTGTCGCTTATATGGTTTTAGGATCTCAATTTAATAGCTTTGTTCATCCCTTTACAGTTTTATTAGCGCTCCCTTTTAGCGTAACCGGTGCATTTTTAGCACTTTATCTCGGTCATCAATCTTTGAATATCTATAGTATGATTGGAATTATTCTTTTGATGGGAATTGTAAAAAAGAATTCCATTCTTCTAGTCGATTTTACGAATGAAAGAAGAAAAAAAGGGGAAGATGTAAACACCGCGCTGATTGAAGCGTGTCCAATTCGTCTTCGTCCTATTCTCATGACCTCCGTTGCAACCATTGCGGGAGCAGTTCCTCCTGCTTTAGGATTTGGACCAGGAGCAGAAACCCGTATTCCGATGGCTCTAGTTGTTATCGGTGGAGTTTTTGTTTCAACCTTTCTCACACTTTTTGTCGTTCCATGCGCTTACAGCTTATTTTCCAAACTGGAAAGTCATCGACATGATCGGGATTTGAAAGAGGCATTAATAGAGTTAGGTGAATTATCAAAAACTGAGGCCAGAATATAAATATTAAAGTAGACTGATTGTGTTCTCCCTTAGTTTCTGATTTTGATCTTTGTGGTTTTTCAGTTGAAAAATAATCTAATAAAAATTAGCTGTAGCTTAAAGGAGATTAATTTATGCAAAAAAAAATTCGTGGATTATTTTTTATTGTTTTTTTTCAGTTCGCATTATTAATTTCGCAGTTTAGTTTAGCGAGCAATTCTTTAGTTCAAGAAAAAAATATTCCAGACTCTCAACCTTCTACCCAAAGTGAATTACAACAAGAAAAATCAGATCAAAAAGGGGGCGTTTATAGTGTTGGAAGAGAATTCAAAGAAGCTGGACAAGAAATTAAAACAGGAGGAGCTGAAGTAGGTAAATTTTTTACGAAGGTTGGGCGTTCCGTCAAAAGTTTTTTTACTGGAGAGAAAGAAAACAATAATCAAAACAGCTCTCAGCAATCCCCAGCAAAGTCCGACCCTTTAGACCACCGAGGCGATGATACCAAATAAGTTATCTATCTGAATTGATATTTAGATATGTCAAATTTGATTTAAAGTTGCTTAATTAATTTAATTAAGGGTTAATTAAATTTAATTACATGCTATTATTGATTGTTTCACGTGAAACTTGATTAATATAATTTTTTGTGAAAAGTGGGAAATCTAAGTTAGTAAAGTCATTTGTTGAGGCTACGTCTAGATGCTAGGAACAAAGTAATTTTTAAATGAAACAATTTTTTTCGGTGATTTAAAATGGTTTTAAATGAAACTAAATACGATATTTTAGTGGTAGGTGGGGGACATGCTGGGTGTGAAGCTGCACTTGCCACCTCTCGTTTAGGTTATAAAACTCTCCTTCTCACATCTAATGTCGATAATATCGCTCAAATGAGTTGTAATCCGGCAATTGGAGGTTTGGGAAAAGGGCATTTGGTTAGAGAAATTGATGCATTGGGTGGAGAAATGGGAAAAGTAACCGATGCAACTGGAATTCAATTTAGAAAATTAAATACGAAAAAAGGTCCAGCAGTCCAAGCAAGTAGAGCTCAGGCAGATAAGCATTTGTATAAACAAAAAATGAGAAGAGTTTTAGAAACTACTGAAAATTTATATATCAAACAAGGATTTGTAGAAGAGTTGATTGTTGAAGACGGGCAAATAAAAGCTGTAGTGAATCATTTTGGTATTCGATTTGATGCAAAAGCTGTGATTTTGACCACTGGAACTTTTATGAACGGTTTGATGCATTATGGTGATCGTCAAATCGAAGGGGGGAGAGCGGGAGATCTTCCATCCGTTGGTCTTTCAGAAAGTTTGAAAAAGTTAGGCTTTGAAATTGTTAGAATGAAAACGGGTACTTGTCCTCGTTTAGATTCAAGAACCATAGATTTTTCTGCGTTAGAGGAGCAGCCTGGAGATGAAAATCCATCTAAATTTTCCTTTTCAGATACAACTATTGAGCAAAGACAAGTTTCTTGTTTTATTACATATACCAATGAAAAAACTCATGAAATAATTCAGAACGGAATTCACAGATCTCCGATGTATTCAGGGGTTATCAAAGGGGTTGGTCCTAGATATTGTCCTTCTATCGAAGATAAAGTGGTCAGATTTGCGGATAAAATTAGACATCAGCTTTTCTTAGAGCCTGAAGGTTTAAATACATTTGAAATTTATGTGAATGGTCTTTCAACTAGTTTGCCGATTGATATTCAATTAGAGATGTTAAAAACAATCAAAGGGTTAGAAAAGGCAGAAATGGTTCGACCGGGTTATGCTGTTGAGTATGATTGTTTGCCACCTACACAAATTTATCCTTCTTTAGAAACAAAGAAAGTAAAAAACTTATTTTTTGCCGGACAAATTAACGGTACTTCAGGGTATGAAGAGGCGGCGGCACAAGGTTTGATGGCTGGAATTAACGCAGTTCAAAAATTGAAAAATGAAACCCCAATTATTATTGATCGATCACAAGGTTATATTGGTGTGTTAATTGATGATTTAGTGACTAAAGGAACTCAAGAGCCGTATCGAATGTTTACTTCACGGGCGGAGCATCGCTTAATTCTGCGTGAAGATAATGCAGATTTACGTTTGAGAGAGTTAGGAAGAAAAATTGGCTTAGTTCAAGATTCTGATTGGAATAAATTTTTAGAAAAAAAGGCTCGAATTGCTGAAGGTTATAAATTTTTAAAAGAGAATAAAGTTTTTCCTACACCAGAAGTCAATTTAATGCTTCGATCTAAATCTTTATCTGAACTTAAAAGACCGCATATGCTTGAAGAGATTTTGAGAAGGCCTGAATTAAAATTTGATGATTTGGCTCTGTTGTTTTCTCAATTTGAAGATCAAATTGCCATGTATTCTAAAGAAGTAAAAGAGCAAATTGAAATTTCAGTGAAATATGAAGGATATATTTCAAGGCAAGAAAGCCAAGTTGAACGATTTGGATCTTTAGATAAATATTTTATTCCGAAAAGTTTAGACTACAAATCAATTCGAGGTCTTTCAACAGAGGTAGTAGAAAAATTAGAAAAAACCAGCCCAGTTTCTTTGGGTCAGGCTTCAAGAATTTCTGGAATTACTCCAGCCGCGATTTCTATTTTGATGGTTCATATCAAAAATAAGAAAGAAAAAGCGAAAGTTGAAGTTAATTAAGAATTTTTATGAATTTGGAATCTTTTTCTCAGAAAACTTTAGAGGGGATTCAAATTCTTTCTCTTCCTACAATATCTCCTCTTCAATTAGAAAAATTATATTTGTTTCAAAACATCCTTATTAAATGGAATAAGAAAATTAATGTTACAGCTCATCGAGACGAATTCGAATCTCTAGAAAAAAATTTTATAGACTGTTTAGCGTTAACTTCGCTTATCGATTCTTCTGATAATGTTTTGGATGTTGGTTCTGGAGCTGGTTTTCCAGGTTTAGTTTTAAAGTTATCTATACCGAATTTAAAAATTTCTTTAATTGAATCTAATTTGAAAAAATGTGCATTTCTTCAAAATGTTATTTCTGAACTGTCACTTGATGGAATAGAAGTTGTTTCGAGTCGTTTTGAAGAAAAAATTTGTAATTCAATTTTTTCTGATAAGTTTGATGTAATTGTTTCACGTGCAACAATTCCAATTAAAAATTTTTTTCCATTGCTGACTAAAAATATAAAAAAAAATAAAAAAGTTATTTTAATGATTGGAAAGTCAGATTTTTCAGAAGAATTTTTTGAGGGATTTGCTTTAGAAAATAAATTTTTTTATCAACTCCCCTTCTCAAAGCTCGAAAGAGGAATTTTTTCTTTTAGAAAAATTTAAAATATCTTTTTTGTCGTTGCTTTATTTTGTATCCTCTATTAAATATTTTTAATAATAATTTTTAAATTTTAATACTTCAATTTCCATGGCCCATATTTTTTCAATTTCAAATCAAAAGGGTGGGGTTGGTAAAACCACAACTGCTGTTAATCTTGCGGCAGGGTTAGCCGCAGCAGAATATTCTACTCTTTTGATCGATTTAGACCCACAAGGAAATGCCTGTAGTGGATTAGGAATTCAAAAAAATCAATTTGAAAATAATATTTATCATGCGTTGGTAAGTGATATTCCGCTATCCGAAGTGATTGTCCCTACTTTGTTAAATTTTCTTAAAATTATTCCTTCGAATTCTGATCTTGTTGCAGCTGATTTAGAGCTAGTTGGAAGAATCTCGCGAGAAAGTAGATTAAAAAAAATAATTGAGCCTATTTCTAATCAATATGATTTTATTATTATTGATTGTCCCCCTTCTTTAAATCTTCTTACGATTAATGCCTTAACTGCTGTGAATTCTGTGATTGTTCCAGTTCAGTGTGAGTACTATGCGTTAGAGGGTTTGAGTGAACTTTTAAAAACAGTAAAAATGATTAAAGATAATTTGAATTCCGATCTCGAAATTGAAGGAATTCTATTAACCATGTTCGATCCTAGAAATAATTTATCGCATCAAGTTGCAGAAGAGATAAAAAAATATTTTCCTGATAAAGTTTTTCAATCAATTATTCCAAGAAATGTGAAGTTGAGTGAAAGTCCTTCTCATGGAAAGCCTGTTTTGCTTTACGATATTTATTCAAAAGGATCGATTGCTTATCTAGATTTTACAAAAGAAATTTTAAATAAAACTTTCGGTATTCAGTCCTTGATAGAAACTACAAAAGAGAAAATAGCTAATCAGGTTGTTATGGCGAGCTAAGGAGAAAAATATGTTGCAACAAAAAGCTTTAGGGCGTGGTTTGGCATCATTAATTCCTTCCTCCGGAGAAAATAAGCAGGTGAATTCTCCCTATTTTTTATGTCCTATTGATTTAATAGTTCCTAATAGAGAGCAGCCAAGAAAATTATTTAATCCTGATAATTTAAAAGAATTAGCTGATTCAATTCAAGAAAATGGAATTATTCAACCTTTAATTGTTAGAAAAATTGAAGGTGATCGCTACGAATTAATTGCGGGAGAAAGACGTTTAAAAGCAGCACAGTTGGCTGGGCTTACTCAAGTGCCAATGGTTGTGATAGAAGCTTCTCAAGATCATAGTCTCGAGTTGGCGTTGATTGAAAATATTCAAAGGCAAGATTTGAATCCGATTGAAGAGGCATTAGCTTATAAGCAATTAATCGAAAGACACAATTACACTCAGGAAGAATGTGCAAAAAAAGTAGGAAAAGATCGATCCTCAGTGGCAAATTCAGTCCGCTTACTTAATTTAGCTGATGAAATAAAAGATTATATTGTTCAAGGCCGTCTTTCGATGGGGCATGCGAGGGCAATTTTAAGTATCGAAGATAAAAGTTTACAGCTTGAGCTTGCAAAGCTTGCTGTTGAAGATAAGGTTTCTGTAAGAGAGGTAGAAAATTGGGTAAGAAACAATAAGGCAAAGGATCCAAAAGAATCTTTAAAAGAGAAAATTGAAGATCCCCAAATTAATTTTATTGAAAATGAGATGACTAAAATTTTGGGGACAAAAGTAAAAATCAATTCTCAAGGGAAAAAAGGAAAGGTTTTAATCGATTATTACTCCCAAGAAGATTTAGATCGAATTTTCAATGCGATTATGGGATAGTTTTAAATATTTGAAATTACTTATAAATTCAGCATTCAGCGTTTAGCTGTCAGCTAAATTTGGAGAGGAGTGTTTTTATGTTTGGAGAAAAAGAAAGAGCATTAAAAGCGATCGATCAAGAGCCGACCACTATTCTGGAAACCGGTTGTCAATTTGAAGGGAAGTTAACTTTTGAAGGAACGGTTCAAATCAATGGAAATTTTAGAGGAGAGATTTTTTCGGATGGATATCTTATTATTGGTGAAAATGCACAAATAGAAGCTTCAATTGAAGTAAAAGATCTATTAATTAGTGGCCAAGTTCGCGGAAATATTAATGCAAAAGAAAGAATTGAAATGAAATCTCCCGCTTCAGTGAAAGGGGATATCAAAGCTCCAGCTCTTATTATTCAAGAAGGGGTTATATTTGAAGGAAACTGCTCCATGGGAAAAAAGATTTTTCAAGGAGTCGAAGAATCTATCTCTTCACAGCCTGTTTATGAGTTTTTATCTCAAGAGTAAATCTTCACTTATTCAGAGTTGTAAAATTCTTTTGACAATAAAATCATCATAAGTTACGCAAGTTTACATGTCACAGCCATCCTCCATAGAAACAATCTGTTTTCCAATTCGCAAAGAACTTGAAAGAATCGAAGAGACTTTACACGCTCTCATTTATTCTCCTGTTGAAATGGTAACTCAAGTTGCTTCTCATATCATTCATTCAGGTGGAAAACGTCTTCGTCCAATTCTTTGTGTCTTGGCGACTCGGTTATTTAATGATGATGTTGAAAGAGCAATCAAGCTCGCCTGCGCGGTAGAGTTTATTCATACGGCTACTTTACTTCATGATGATGTTATCGATAATGCTGAATTGAGGCGGGGTCGTCCATCCTCAAACGCTTTATGGGGGAACAAGGGGAGTGTTTTGGTTGGGGATTATCTATATTGTAAAGCCTCGACGATTATTGCAAATGAAGGAAATTTTAAAGTATTAAAATTAATAGCAGAGGCAACGAGCGCAACGACTGAAGGGGAAGTCCTCGAAATCCTCAAATCGAATGATCCGACGCTGACCGAAGAAAGTTATTTAGAAATTATTTATTATAAGACTGCCATTTTGATTTCCACTGCAACCCAGATCGGAGCACTTTTAGGTGGAGCGTCCGATGCGGATCAGTTGAAGCTTCGCAATTATGGAGTCCAAGTAGGAATGGCGTTTCAGCTGGCAGATGATACTTTGGATTATATTTCCTCGAATAGCGAAATTGGAAAGTTAGTTGGAACCGATTTAAAAGAAGGAAAGTTAACTCTTCCACTTATTCGAACGATGTCGATTTGTAATGAAGATGAAAGAAAGCATGTTTACAAGGCGCTTGAGAATTCTTCTGCGACGGAAGAAGATCTAAAAAATATTCTTACTATTATAGATAAGTATCAAGGGATTCAATATACCAATGATAAAGCGATTGAATATGTTAAGAAGGCGGAAGAGAATCTTTCTACGTTTCCCGATAGTCCCATCAAGCAATCCCTTATACAATTAGCGAGATATACGATTGAAAGAAGACGGTAGTGCTTGTCTATTTCATTTTCACTTTGGTTACAGAGCCATTGTGATGATTTTTTTATTTCTGTCATCTCTCCTTGACATTTATAACCTCCACTTGTTAACCCACTTAGGTAATTGAAATTAAATAATTGAATACTCGATAGGGTTTAAGGGAACGCAGTGAAAATCTGCGACGGTCCCGCCACTGTAATGGGTAAGTAAGTTTTCTAGTCACTGACCGCTGATTCAATAAATATGCGGATGGGAAGGCTATGAAAAACGGTTATGGGTTATGAGTGATGGGTTATGAGAAATATTTTTTCATAACTCATTACCCATCACTCATAACCGCTTCTAAAGACCCAGAGTCAGGATACCTGATCTTATCGACTACTCACATTTCCTGAAAGTCAGGAAACTCTTCGCGGAAAGAG
>CAZQOW010000069.1:0-10529 GCA_964595045.1 uncultured Pseudomonadota bacterium | reverse complement strand
TTTCGAATTTTTAAGATTCATTTTTTGAAATTTCCTTTCCCCATATTTCGATAATGAGCTGGTTCTGCCTTACCTTGGAAACAATTTTGATTGGAAACGGATACTGATTTCTAAACTTCAAGTCGGCAACTGAATAAGCCAAAGTCGCATCGAGCCCTTCTGGAACCGATTTAGGTGGCAACGAATGCGGATATCGCTCCATCAATTCAAGTTTCGCAATTTTCACCGCATTATATAAGGTAGAAGCAACCTGACAAACTCCCCCACCGGGAGTTTCAACAATCTGTTTCTCTCGAATCGTTCGTTCAGGTAAAAACCCTCTATCTAAAGTATATGGACCCGCCTTCTCATTCAGCGAAAAAACCTCTCCCGATTTCAAAACTGTCCCCGAAAAACCGGTCGCCGCTCGAAGAATATTCTCTTTTCCCGAAATCGTTCGATCCGATAAATCGGTCGCAAAAGCAGCCATTAAAAAATTAAAATGACGGTAATGAAAAATAGTAAGAAACAAAAATAGAGAAGTGACGATAACTAATAATGATAAAATAAATTTTGATTTCATCGACTTTCTCAGCAAACAAAAAAGTACGATTTTTGAGGGGAAACTTCTTAATTTTTGGGCCGGTGAAAAAAGGAAGATTTTAATGAAACTCAAAAAGTAGGATCACAAAAATTAAGAAGTTTCCCCTCAAAAATCGTACAAGAAAAAAAGGAACGGGGACCCGTCTCATGAATTAGCGTCGCGCGCCAAAAAGAAACGGGTTACCCCGCCCTTACCCCCCCGAAGTAATTACTGCACCTCAAGCATCGACTCCGCGGAAACTCCCCGCGTCATGGGCTGATACATCTCATAGCTTGAAGCGGGCATGACATGAAAAGAGCCAGAAAGCTCTGGCCTGATTACATAATTAAAAACATTTTTTCCTTTTTTAAGAATGGTTGAAAAAAGAGTAATTTTTTCATCTCGAATATTGAGTTCTGATAAGTAACTAGTTTCTGCGTCAAACTGAAGATCTTGAATCACTTCAAACCCCGAAGGGAGTGAATCTTCAATCATTAAATAAGAAAGATCTTCGTTACTGGTAATGGTTAGTCTCACCCCGATCAAATCCCCTTTTTGTATTTTAACTTTAAGTGGGGTCGGTTTGTACAGCTTTTTTCCATCGTCTGATTTTTTTTCTTCAGATTTTAAGATAAAATATTCACGCTTCACTTCAATTCCGTTTGACGAAGCGGCCAAACTCTCTTCTTGAGTAAAATAGGTGAGATCGGTTTGATAAAAAAGCGATGAAGAGGTGAGATTTTCAATCCCCAAAATATTTTTTTCAGGATGGATGGAAATCGGATTCCAATTTCTAACAAAGTGCGAAGAAGCAACATTCACCTTTTCCAACTCATTGGAATTCAATAATAATTTACTATTCACTCCCGCAACTATCGGAGTAGAGGTTTTTGAATATTCAATCAGAGAATAAAGAACCACCGCCGTTGCTCTCGTCTGTTGCCACATTCCTCCCTGACGCTTCGATAAAAGCCATTTCACCACTGATTCTTCCAGAACTTTATTTTCAGATCCTCCTGCAACTAAAGCCTGCAAAGCCCAAGCGGTCACTTCTACCGAATCAGAATATTGATCAATTTTGGGATCTTCCTGAAAATGACAAAGCAACTGTTCACATACCGCTCTTTTTTCAAGACTCAAGAGGATCGGATGAGCAATCGTCATTTTTTTGTCCGCTGTTAAGGTCAATACTTGAAAGGCTTGCTGTAAAATAGTTTGGGATGAAAGATCTGACGAAATCGAGATTCCTTTGATACGCAACAAACTTGCTACATAGTGGATAAACGGAAGATCTTTTTTCTCCCAAGACGAAGCAAAGACAAACCCTTTCTTCATCTGCTCCTGAAGCGATTTTTTTCCGTTTTCCAAAACGGCCGAATCTATTTTTTCGCCATTTTCTTTCGCCTGATAAAGTCCATATAGCGCATAGGAGGTCATAAAAGGAGAAGTGGAATCATTTTTCCACCAGCCCCATCCTCCATCGGCATGCTGCATTTTCACTAGACGTTTAATCGACTTTTCGATCACTTTTGGCAGCTTTTTTTCCACCATCGGATCAGTCAAATGAAGCGATTCATAAAGTTTCGAAACCATCAAGGCAGGGAGAAAACGGCTCATCGTCTGTTCTACACAGCCGTAAGGATAATCGACAAGATAAGAAAGAGAACCTAAGAGTTGAGCAATAAACGTGGTATCTAAGGTGACTTTCAGTCGCGTCGCGTTCGGATTGATCTGCGAGGGAACTTGCAGAGAGATTTGAGCGGAAGAAGGATTTTCTACAGCTCCAGCAATCATTTCTCCTTGGGCATATTGATGTTCTTCGATTCCATGAGGAAGAACCGGAATCGTTAACTCAACCCCATCCGAAACTTTTTCATTTTTCGCCAAAAGTTGTATTTTCGCTTTTCCCGATTGTTTGGCAATAATCTCAAAATCAAAAGAAGAAACTTTTTGAGGAGGAATTGTAATTTTTCTCGTCTCACCCGCTGAGCTTTGAGACAGCTGGATTCCCTGAACCGAGAGATCAACATTCAGCGTCTGTTCCTGATCCGTATAATTATGGATCAACGCTTTCAAAACGATTCGATCTCTTTCCCTAAAGAAACGGGGAGAAGCAATTCGAGCAATGATTTCTTTGGAGGAGAGGATTTTATTCAACTGCTGCCCCACCTCGGTGGTTAAAGTTTCTCCAACAACGGTCGCACGCCAGGTGGTTAAATTATCCGGAAGTTGAAAGGAGATTTCCGCTTCCCCCTGCTCATTGGTCAAGATGGAAGGATTCCAGAACGCCGTATCTTTAAAATTTCTTCGAAGCAGATTCTGATCTTCTTTCGAAACGCCACCCGTATAATATCCAGAAAAAGAAAAAGTCGATCGTACTTGATTCGGTTTCGGTCCCCAGAAAAAATCTTTGATATCAGTCGTATCTTTTCGAAGTGCATAAATACTTTCATCGACCACTCCAAGGGAAACTTCGGCCGAAACAGGATTTCCCAGATTATTTTTGGTAAGAAGTTTGTAATGAATCGTATCGGCCGGATGAAATTTTTCTCCACTCGGCTGAATTTCAATATTCAGAAAATTTTCTTTGGGTGAAATTTGAATCTCTGAAAAACCTTCATAATATTCTTTTAAACCAATGGCAGACGCAGAGATAAAAATATTTGGAATCCATTCTTTTTTGAGGGAAAGCTCAATCTCTTTTGAAAATCCATCGAGCTGAATTAGTTGATAATCATGAATCTTAGAGCCTTCAATCGTTAGAAGAACCGTTCCATTCTTCACCGGACCAACAATAAAAACCTTCACTTTTTCATTCGCCTCATATTTTTTCTTGTCGGTAATAATCTCCAGATTTTTTTGCAGACCGAAATCTTCTGAATCAGCTGCATTTCCGCTCACCCAAAGATAATCATAAAAAAGAACCTTTCGATGATTTGAATCTTTTCCCGAAATCGCCAAACGGTAATATCCTCCCCGATCAAAAACGATTTCTGTTTTTCCTTCTCCGTTGGAATCAGTATTTCCTTTCACTGTTTTCGTTTTTTCGTAAGTCTGTTCATGCGCAATCGGATCCCACTTTTCTCGTTCGAGTTGAACTTGATACTCTTTTTCAACCGGTTTGCCGTTGTAATCGCGACTGATCACCGTTAAAGGAAATGCCTTTTTGGGCGTTGCCAAAAACTCTGTTCTTTTGGTTCTAAAAAAGAAATCCCCTGCCCGCACCGAAGCGCTCTCTTCCGCTTCGACGATTCGATCGGTGATATCTTTTGCGGTGACTCGAAGTGTATAGCGCTTATCTTGTTCGGAACTGGTCGTTTGCGCTTCTACCTTTAAATGACCTGTTGAATCGGTTTTCCCTTTTCCTTCGGAAACTACTTCTCCGTAACCATCGATCGAAGTATCGTCATAAAAGAGATAAGAAAATTGCTCATCTCCGGGGAGTGAAAAATCACTTTTGCTTTTGTAAACGGTATAATCGACCTCCGATTCGACCGGCGCGCCGAAGTAATATTGTACATCGACCAGAAAATTGATTTTATCTCCCGAAAAATAGGCGTTTTTATCCGGTTTTATTTCAACTTTGAATTCGGGCTTTCGATATTCATCGACTTGAAAATCTTTTTTAAATGTTTTTCCGTTGATCGTCGCAACAATATTATAGAAGCCAACTTCTGCCTCTTCATCGAGCTGAAATTCCCCCCAAAATGATCCGTAAGAATTAGTTTTTAATTCAGTTTCGTAGAGAATATTCGATTTGGGATCTTCTACGCTAACCTGAACTGTTTGAGGATCTGAAGAGAGATCAAACTTTCCAACGCTATTTTTATTTCTCGTAATTCCTTTAAAATAAACGGTTTGCGCCGGTCGATAAATCGGGCGTTCCGTATAAAGAAAAAGTTCCGGTTTTTGGAATTGGAGGTTGGAAGCTGGATCAGCTGTATCAGATTCTTCTTCCTCACCAAATATCGCGTTTTGATCAGGCGCAAAAACATAGGCGACATTTCCCTTCTCTGTCGCAACAATCATTTCCGGGGTTGCCCAATCTTTGGAAGTGGGGAGATTGAATTTCGCAATCCCTTGAGAATAGGTGGCTGGAGAAATCATTTTTCCGTTGGCATCGATCAGATGAACTTCCGCATCGGTCACCGATTTCAGATTTTTAAAACTAGAGAGATAAACGAGCAGAGTCGACTCATCCCGTTTTACCACAAAACCGAGATCGGTTTTGTTCACCAAAAGATTTCCTGAAAAATTGAATTTTCGATCGAGACTCGAGGCAAAAGAGTGAATTAGATAAAGGCCAGTATTATCGAGATGAGCAGAAATCACTTTCGAAAACTCGAGTAGATCTTCATCGGAAATTTTCTCTTCCCACTCTTTTACTTTTTCTAATTTTGGAATTGATTTTAAATCGAGATCTTCTTTCGAAAGATCATCAAAATTCCCTCCGTTTTTCAAAAACTCAACCAGATCAAATTTGTAGACAGTTAATTGGATATCGCGAACTTTATTTCCCGAAATGCTCAAATTGATTTTTTCATCAGCGGTTTTTGTCTGGCTCCACAAACTGACAAAAAGATTCGGATCTTTCTCTTTCAGCCGAATTTTCCCCAAATCGGTAATTTTTCCTTCTTCGATGATTTTATTGCTGAGATAAACTCCTTCAAAACCTTTCGCAGTAATATTGATGTAATATTTTCCGATCGGAACGAGATCGAATTGGAAATTTCCATCGGTAGAACTTCTCACCTTTTTGACGATCGGATAAGCATCTGCAGAAATATTCGCTTTGGGGATTGGCTTGCCGTCGGTGGTTTGAATCACTCCGCGAATTGATCCGCTCGGTTTTTCAAGGAATAAAAGCAAGGCAATGAGAATGAAAAGAAAACTGAAAAGAGAGAGGTGAAAAAGAGTCTTTTTTGAGAAATTGTTCATGGAATGAAGAGATTGAAAAATCTCAAATAGAGTAACATGCTCAATTCTTCACTCCAAACTTTTTTTATTAACTTCTTTTCGATCTTCCTTTTCGTCTCACTCTTCGCTCCCTAGAAAGTGAAGTATCAGCTTCTGCCAAGGCTGGAGAAGAAGTTTCTTCTGTCTCTTGACCTCTCTTCAAAGCTGCCTGAACTAGCGGAATGGAAAGATAGGTCTGAAATCCCAGATAGGTCGGTATTCCTATAATGGCAGGTTCTGAAAAATAATAAGCCAAAGCGAAAAGGGCCGTTCCCGAAAGAGCCAATGAGCCGGAAACGAGAGGACGCTTCAATTGATTCATCTGGGTATCTGAAATCTTGGGGCAGCGTAAGTTCAGCAACATGCTGGTCGCATGAAGCATACAGATCCCGAAAAAGAGGGCGGGACTATGACCGGCAAAGCTATAAGCAGCACCCAAAACAAAAGGGGTAGTCGTAGTCGCTAAACCAACAAAACCATCTTTGTCATACCGATTATCAACCATATCTCTCGGATTAAACCGTTCTACAAAATCAGTAAAAATATCAAACTTCAGCAATCTCGCCAATCCAGCCACCGCAATCGCAGAACCGGCCGCATCACCCAAATAAGGATGCCCCATTCCCTTGAGAATTTCATAGGCTCCCAATCCTCCCGTCGCCATGATAAATAATGCCCCATCTGCAAAAGAATCAGCTCTCTGCCCAACAATCGAGGTTTTATTCAATTTTCTGGCGGCAAATCCATCGAGCTTGTCACTGAATCCACCAATCATTGAAAGACCTAATCCTTTCCAGATTTCCCCTTCCGCCAAACAAGACATTACCACTACTGCAAGAACCACATTCGCTGCTGTCAAACCATTCGGAACCGCATACAACAGATAATCTCGGAGCGTCTGCTGTTCAAGCAATCGTTGATAAGCTTCTCTCATTTCCGGATGAGCCATCACAATTCTTTTGAGTTCTTTTTGAACCGCTTTGAAATCAGATGGAGCAACTTTGGGTTTATCTAGAAGAGCTTCTAAATCCCCGGCTTCCTGAGTCATACCTGATAATCTCATCGCCCGAATAATTTCCATCATCGCTTCATAACGATAAATATCTCTCTTCGCCATTCTGGAAAGAGCTTTATAAGGATTTTTTATGCTCGTTTTTCTAAAACCTTTGGGGGTCAAAGCCTCTTGCATCGCTTGAGCAGCCTGAAGAGCAATTTTTCTGTTGTCCCCAGCCTGTCTAGTTCCTCTAGATTGTGGAATTCTTTTCAAATAAGTCCCCTGCCAGCCATTTCCTTGTCTGGGAGATTTACGACTCATAAACAACATCAAAGTTTCCGCAGCTTCTTCTTTGGATGGACCATCATTCAATATTTCTCTCATTCGCATCCCATTATTCGCTGCAAACTCCTGTTCGAGAGAAAACGAAGGCAAAAGTCTTTTGAACCCCCAGCATCCAACTCGAGAGCCCAAATTACTTTCAAGTTGATGATTTAACTCATACTTAGCTTTCATCATCGAAACTTCGACACAACTCGCACGAACGATCCCTGCACTACAGGCAATCCGCATAGAGGAAACTCTCGCCTCTACACACTGAGCGACAAATCCCCCCTGTACTTTTTCGGTAATCGTCAGCTCCCCACATCCCCAGTTCACCAGCATCAATCCCAAATCCTGTCCACATGCAGCCAAAAGCCCTCCCCCCAACGGAATTCGGGCGACTCCTCCGCAAACCATCATGGTAGCGGTTCCGTGGACCGTTCCACGCCAAACATCAAACCCAAGATTTTTTTCATGGATCAGTTTTGGAGTTGCCGCCATGAGAAATCCTTCGGCAACCATGCCAGAAACCCACGAACCAATATGTGAAGCAGTTTTTCCTAAAAATGGATTGAAGAAACGGGCGGACTGAAGCCGAACAATCGGGGCAGCCATTTGCCCCAAAACCATTCCGCAGATCGGAGCAAACTCTACTACCTGCTCACAAAAGCTTCGTAACATTTGAGAAGTAGCCAATTGAGATTCAGTCAAAACAAAATCTGAACCGTCGAGACAAGTTTGCACTATTTTTGAAACAGCAAAGACTGAAGTCATAAATTCTCCCTCCTCATTTGCATAAAATAGAAGCAAATGAGTCATCAAATAATTTAAGCTGATGAGATGTTTTCGGGCTTATTGAAAACAAGTTGCGGAAAAAGTGATGCATGTTATCCAGAGCTTTTACAAGCAATAATCGATTAAAGAGGAAACAAGACTAAGCAGACAAAAAGTCGAATTTAATTTGAATTTACAAGTTTTAAGAAGGAATATTTTAAAATCAGAGTTTGTATCATTTAATTCACTTCTTTTTTAGTTTTGCGTTGACACTATACGAAAGATTTTCTTATAACGCCTTGATTTTTCAATTTTCCCCTCTGGGGACAGATTGCCAATCAAAACTTTATTGTTGGCAAGTCTTACCTTCGGCTTTTTACAGTTGGTAAACATGGCTTTGAAAGATGCAACACCGGACAGGTAGCTCAGTCGGTAGAGCGCAGCCCTGAAAAGGCTGGCGTCGCCGGTTCGATTCCGGCCCTGTCCACCATCTTTCTATGATTAATTATTAGGGTTTTCTTCTGGATCGTCTTGATCTTGTTGATCCTGTTGGGAGTGAGAAGATTCTCGATCTTCTCGGGAAACCTTACTAAATGCAGATTCCTCCGCATGCAATTCTTCTTCTAAATCACTAAAACAATCTTCAAGCCCCCCAAAGCCCAAAACTGCTCCGAGAAGACGACGAAATTTTCGATCATTTTTAGGATTCAATGGATCAGTTAGATGAGAAGGAAGATTCACTTCACTGGCAAACATCTTGGCGCCAGGAATGAGAGGAGGAGATTTATAATTCACTGTATTGGATGTTTTACTAAAAGAATCGGGATTTTGCGGTTTAGATTCACTCTTCCCACCTCGCAGAGCTGGCTCATTCAAAGAAGAGAGATTGGTATCGACTGGAGGGTTTGTCCCTTTTATTTTAGTAGACATAGTGCGGAATCATATCCGAACAAAAATTAGAATGGAAATAAAAATCTTGATTCAATCATTTTTTCTTCTGAACCAAACGATTTCCATCCTGAATGTGGGTGAGTTTATCAAGCTCTTTATCTTGAATATCAAAACCTTCATGTCCTTCGATCTTATTTTCTTTTGCAAATTTTACTGAAGTTGCCATCACTCTAAAAACGTTGTCATCAAAATCGGCATAGACAAGCTCAGTCAGCTTTTTAGCAACTCTGACCTGTTCTTCGGCAGGTAATTTTGCAAGCTTTTCTTGAAACTCTTGGAGTGTCATAGGTATCATAATAGCCTCCTTATAATTATTGCATTCGAAAAGCAGGCACTTCAGTTTGTAAAGTTTTTAGTAATAATGTACCGAGTCTGACCTTATCTGACATCAAGTCTAAATCGAAATATTCGACAGATCTTTTTAACATTTCTTTAGCAGCGCTGGCAATTTGAGGACCTCTATCAATAATGGCATCCACATCACCGGCATCTGGCAAATAAGTTAAAACAGTGCGTCCTACTAAACTTGCTGTATTTGAAGAAGCGCGGGTTAATCTATTTATTTGATCCTGAATTACTGGTGTATAACGATCACGAACGGAAGGAGTATGCCCCTCTAAACTCGATTTTACAGAGGGAGATGAGGTTGTAGATTCATCTAAATTAAAAACTTTTCTTATTAAATCCATCACTCTCATAACTATTCTCCTTAAATTTTATAAATTGTCTTAAATATGAAATAATCAGTTAATTAGTAAGCAAAAGGGATACCAAACCAAACAATT
The DNA here is from genome assembly GCA_964595045.1 of uncultured Pseudomonadota bacterium. Lineage (GTDB taxonomy): Bacteria > UBA10199 > UBA10199 > JADFYH01 > JADFYH01 > CAZSRQ01. The sequence continues at coordinate 1,183 of CAZQOW010000069.1, read as the reverse complement.
CGTTTAAACAATTATTAAACTATTAACCCATTGAAAATATAAGACTTTTTTACTTAGACAATTTTTTCAATCTTTGCAATAAACCGTTTAAAATGGAACTTGGGTCTAAAACCCCTCATTTAATCGATAAAAAATAGGGCCAAATGTCACCAGTCTACAAAAGAAAAGATCATTATTATCAAAAGGCTAAAGAGCAGGGATTAGCATCGAGAGCAATCTTTAAACTGGAAGAGATCGACCGTCAATACCGTCTTTTCGACGTTGGCGGGAGGGTCATCGATCTGGGGTGCGCCCCAGGCGGCTGGCTGCAATATATCGCCAAAAAGATCGGAAAATCTGGAAAAGCGGTCGGAATTGATCTTTTAAAGGTAAAGGCGCAATTTCCCTCTTATGTATCCATTCTTCAGGGGAATGCCACCGATGCTAAAATTCAATTAGAGGCTTTAAAACTGCTGGGGGGATCGGCAGATGCAGTCGTTTCGGACCTTTCTCCGAACCTTTCGGGAGTCCGATTTCGGGATAACTTTCTCTCTTATGAACTCGCTTTAACGGTATTGAAAGTCGCCAAGCAATTCTTGAAAAAAGGGGGAAATCTAGTTTTAAAAATTTTTCCTGGGGATGAACTACCGAATTATAAAAAAGAATTGCTGCTCGCTTTTGAAGAGATTAAAACTTTTATTCCGGACGCGACGAGAAAAGGATCTTCAGAGATTTACTTAATTGCCAAAGGATTTAAACTCCCAACTGACAACTCATAACTATTTGCTCGGTTCATTCCATCCAATCAAAAACTCTACACTCGTTGAAAGTGGTTTACCTTGATAGTATTCATCTACTTTGCTTAATCCCCATTGAACCAATTGAGCTCTGACTTCTTTTTCTAGACTAAAAAAATAACTAGAAAGCCAACCGGCGGAGATTAAAAAACTGGCTGCCTCGCGACTATTTTGAAAAATGAGAGGGATTTTTTGGGAAACAACTTGAACATTTTCAAATCCAACTTTTCCCATTCGTTCTTGGAGATCTTCAGCATTGGCAGGCATATTTTCGAATATCTTTTTTTCGCTTGAATAAGCGGAGACTAAGTCGGGGAAGATCGCTTGCCACTCGGTCAGGGAGTTTATAGAACTTGTGGTAATTCCGATTTGACCTTTTTTTCCTAAAAGAGAATAAAATTCTTTCA
>CAZQOW010000068.1:6894-10684 GCA_964595045.1 uncultured Pseudomonadota bacterium | reverse complement strand
TAAATCGCTCGGTCAAACGAACCGATCCCATTTTCATCGAAATCATCTGAAGCTTTGCCCGGCTTTCCGTCGTTTCAGTTTCCCAGATCAGCTCAGTCGATCCCCCCCCAATATCTACTACAACTAAATTTGGATAAACTTCCCTAAAATCAAGCATGGCTGATAAATAAGCGAGCTCTGCCTCTTTCTTTCCGGGAATGATTTCTACCTTAAAACCACAACTATCCTCGATTTGCCGAACCAAAGTATTGGAGTTGTAAGCTCGGCGAAGCGCTTCGGTTCCGATACAGGCGATTCCTTCGACCTGATTTCGATGACACAAATCAGTATATTGACGCAAAACCTTGAGGGTTCTCGCCATCGCTTCAGGATGTAACGCACGGAAAGAAGCGTCGGCAGGGCTTTGACTTTGCGACTGACCTAAACGGGTAATTTCAGCTTTTTCAAGCAGAGGAATAATCTCCCCTTCTTTTCCGATCGAAGCGATCAGAAGTAGAACGGTATTACTCCCTATGTCGATCGTGGCGTAATTCATATTTTAATTCATCCAATTCGACCAATCTGGATTGACACAATCACCGGTTTGAGTAATTCGAGATTGATTCGATCCATCCCAAAGCATGATAAAGACATCACTTCGATAACCGCGAGTGCTTGTATAAACGATATATCGTCCATCGGGAGAAAAACTAGGGGATTCATTGTTGCCTGAGCCACTAGTCAACCTCTGAATCATCGACCCATCGGCATTCATGGTAAAAATATCAAAATTTCCGCTATCACGGCTACTGAAAGCGACTTTATCTCCCTTGGGGGACCAATCAGGCTGATCATTTTGATAGCCGACAAAAGTCAGTCTTTTCACATTGCCACCCTTCCGATCCATGGAAAACAGATGCAAATTTCCCGCCCGTTCAGAAGCAAAAATAAGATTTTGAGAATCAGGAGACCAGGTTGGATTCAGATCAATCCCAAAACTACGGGTCAATTGTGCCAGCTTATTTCCCTGGGGATCAATCAAATAAAGCTCTGGATCACCCGACATACTGCTGGAAATAGCAATTGAGCTTCCATCCGGAGCCCAGGCTGGCGTGATATTCATTGAATTATTAAAAGTGACCCGTTTTGGTTTTCCCTTTCCATTGGAAGGAATTGTAAAAATTTCAGGAAAATATTTTGAATAAGAAGTAAAAGCGATTTGTGAATTATCGGAAGACCAAGAGGGAGAAACGTTAATCGACTGATTATTCGTGATGGATGACATATTTCCACCATCGACATCCATCACAAAAATTTCCCGTTTTCCGATTTTTCCGCAAGCTGCGGTAATTCTCGTCGAGAAAATCCCTTTTTCTCCGGTGAGAGCAAGCATGATTTCATCCATAAAACGATGAACGGCTGCACGGTAATTGTTTCTATCGACCTTATATTCTTTACCAACGAGCATTTCTCCCGTGTAAGGATCAAAAAGCCTGAATTGAAGCGTGATGTTTTTGCCATCGACTGCAATTCCACCCTTTACCAATGCATTCGCTTCAATCGCCGTCCATTTTTTGAAATCAATCTCTTGGGAGATGAGTCCTGGTCCTGGATTTTCCAGATAAGTCGATTTGTTGAGAACCTGAAAATAACCGGCGAGTTTCAAATCATTTCTTAAAACATCAGGAATCTTTGTGAGTAAATCATCTTTCTCTCCCCCTTTTAAATTCACCAAATCAGGAACTGCAATAGGGAATTTTTTTTCGGGACTTGGTTGATCGACATAAATATAAATTTTCGCCTGGGCAGCGGAAATAAAAAAAAGATTAAGAATAAAAAATAGGATGAGATTTTTTTTCATTTGATGAGAGCCCTTTCTTAAAAATGGAACACTAAAATTACACCCCCAATTACTTTCCAAAAACAATTACAAATCCTTCTTTCACCGCTTCCTGACAATCGACTGGAGGAGGGGGAAAGGGAGACGAGGTTTGCACCGCTCGTAACGTCGATGCATCCAAAGAATAATCCCCTGACTTTTGAATCCATTGGGGAGTTGAAATAATTTCCCCATTCGCATTGATCATCACTGAAATTTTTGGAGATCTCGGTGGCCGATTCGACCCGATCAATCGAATCCAGTTACTAACAATTCTTTGTCTCACACGCGCAGAATACCTACCACATTCGGAATTGCTTCCCCCTTTTTCCGGATTACCGGCTGGATCTCCAGCCCCTCCTTGTTTTGCCTGAGCTGCTTCAGGAGGAACCAATTTTTCTTTTAGATCTTCATTGATTTTTTTCAATGCTTCTTTGATTTTTGAATCTTCCTTCGATGTCTTTACCTCTTCCTTTTTCGTCTCTTTTTTTTCTTCTTTTTTCGGTTTTTTATTTTTATCTTGAATCGCCACCTTCTCTTTTACATTCTGCTTTACCTCTTTCTTCACTTTCAGCTCCTCTTTTTTGACCTGCTTGGGAGGGGGCTGTTCTTCTTTTGCCTTTTTCTGCTCTTGAATTGTCGTCTTCGGAAGTATTTTTGATTCTTTAATCGGTAAACCTTCTTGCATACCTGCAGATCCTAGCTGAACCCACATAATCTCCTTTTCGGGAGAAATCACTTTTTGTTGAAAAATGGAAACAATCAAAAAAAACAAAAAAAGAAATAGATGCAGCGCAAACGAATAACCAATAAAGCGGATATAAATCTTCTTTTCTGAAAGAAATTGCTTTTCCATTTTCAACAGATCTTATTTCTTAGAGGGGAGAATCTTTCGGTTGGGCATCGGTTTCAGTAATCATACCAATTCGCTCAATGCCAGCATTTTTACAAGTTGCCATCACTTGAACCACAATACCATAGGGGACAGTTTTATCGGCCCGAAGGAAAATATCTTTTTTGGATTTGTTTTGATAAACCGCCGTTAATTTTTCTGCGAGATTAGATAAATTGTAAGTGCTTTTATCTCCCTGAAGAAACAAATCTCCACTTTTTGTCACAGTTAAAACCACATCTTCTTTATCACTTTTCATCGCCTGAGTCGTCGCAGAAGGGAGATCGACTTTGACCCCTTCCATCATTAAAGGAGCAGTAATCATGAAAATAATTAGCAGAACCAGCATGACGTCGACCAGCGGAGTAATGTTGATTTCTGCTAATGTTGAATAACTACGACGATCTTGAGAGTTTGAAAAAGCCATTCATACCCTTTCCATTTTATTTTGAATTTAAGGTCACGGCGCAACTGTTTGCAATTCATTTAATATTTTAAGATTCCATAGTTAAAAATTAAATGGAACAAGTTCTAGAAATACTCCCTTTCAATGCGGTGAACCAAGTCGATGGAAAAATCATCCAACACTTTGGTGAGATTTTTCGTTTTACTGACAAAATAATTATACGCAATAACCGCTGGAATAGCTGCTGCCAGCCCTACCGCTGTTGCAATCAAGGCTTCCGCGATGAATGGACCTACAGTTCCGAGTGAAGTGGAACCAGCACGACCAATAGCCCAAAATGCGGTTAAAATCCCCCAAACGGTTCCAAAAAGACCGATAAACGGAGAGGCCGAGGCGGTCGTCGCAAGAAACGGTGTCATCTGCTCTAATTTGGCGATTTCATCACTGGTGGCCCGAAGAATATTTTTACGAATATGTTCAAGATTTAGTTTGATGGGAGCCGAAGGATCTTTACTTCGAATTTTCCTACTTTTCATAATGTCAGAAATACCGGATGAAAAAATTCCGTAAAGAGGCCCTTCTCTGGATTGAGCATGGGTTAACACTTCATCAATGGAATCGGTACTTTCAAAAA
>CAZQOW010000068.1:0-6884 GCA_964595045.1 uncultured Pseudomonadota bacterium | reverse complement strand
TTTTGAAGAGGTAGATTTTGCCTTTTTTACTTGGCGATACTTATAAAAAATAATGGCCCAGGTCATAATGGAGAAAAAAATGAGGATGAGTAAGGTAACTTTAACAATTGGGTCACTCGAAAACATCAGATGAAGAACATTCTGATCTTTCATATCGGGGACCTGCATCTGAAGCAAAATGGTTAGAAGAGACATGGAAGTGAAAACTCCTTTCTTAAAAGAGAATCTTTAACAAACTTTTACAGCATTTTACAAACTTTAACGATTTTAATAAAGAATAAGTTTGTATTATTCTCTAAAAGAAAAACAAAAGTCAATCAACCTAAGCGAACTGATTGATTGACAGAAACTCTGATTTTCGTTACAAATTTTTAATATCTTATCTATTTTAGATTTCCCCCAAACAGGTAAAAGGAGCCTAAATCATGACGTTTCAAGATTTCTTAAAAGATGCTGCAGAACGGGGCGAAAAAATAAAGGCTCGATTCATCGATGAACTGCTCCAATCAAGATTTATTAACCAACTCTTAAAAAATAAAATGTTCGTCGAGGGAATCGTCAGCATTCTCAATGCCAAATCAGGAGTTGAGAAAAGTTTGCATCACAACCTCAATCTCATCCTAAAAATGCTTGAAATCCCCACAAGTGATACGTTGTCGGGAATGGAGAGAAAAATTCATCGGCTTGAAAACGAGATTGAGACACTCAACCGAAAACGAGTAACCAAAAGTCTCAGAAAAAAATCTCCTTCTAAAACTAGTAAACCGAGAAAAAAAGCTAAAAGGTAGAGCCACATGGCCGTGCGCTACTACACTATTCCCGCATGACCTCTGATTCAAATAAATCGATTGGTATTTTTGATTCCGGTATCGGCGGACTTACCGTTTTTAAAGCGCTAGAAGAAGCACTACCTCACGAACATCTAGTTTATCTGGGGGATACCGCTCGGGTTCCATACGGAAATAAGAGCCGTGAAACGATCACCAAATATTCGATTGAAAATAGTCATTTTCTGATCCAAACCGGGGTCAAAGCAATCGTAGTCGCCTGCAATACAGCTTCTGCGCTTGCCCTTGATGAATTGCAGAAAAAATTTTCTATTCCGATCCTTGGGGTCATCGAACCAGGTGTCACCGCCGCTCTCGCCGCGACTCAATCAGGAGAAGTCGGAATTGTTGGAACTGAATCAACCATCTCCAGCGCTGCCTATACTAAAGCGATTCAAAAAATAAATCCCGACATTCGAACTTGGGGGGTTGCCTGTCCACTTTTTGTCCCGCTGGTAGAAGAGGGTTGGATTGAAAATGAGGTTACTGAAATGGTGGTTCAAAAATATCTCGCCCCTTTTTTCAAAACACCGATCGACTCCCTGATTTTAGGATGTACTCATTATCCCCTATTAAAAAAGGTCATTTCAAAAATCATTGGGGAAAAAGTAACTTTAGTGGATAGTGCTGCTGAAACTGCGCAAGCAGTAAAAAGATTATTAAAAGATAAAAAATTGGAAAGAAACGATATAGCCGATCGTTCGATTAATTTTTTTGTCACCGATTCCCCTCAAAGATTCAAAGAGGTGGGGAAAATATTTTTAAATCATTCGTTGGATGGAGTAACTTCGATTAGTTTGTAAATCTATTACATCCGAATCTGCAATGATTCACCCTATTATTTAGGAGAACTCTTTATGAAAGCTGTCAATTTTCTTTTCTTTCTCATTCTATTAGTGATTGGAGAGGTAGTAGCCGGTTTTATTTACCTGATCAATCCAGTTTTGGGTGGGTTAGCGATTGTCGGAGCTTTTTTCTTTGCCATGTTCGTCTCGATCGCCATCAAAATCGCCGATCAATGGGAAAAAATTATTATTTTAAGGCTGGGAAAATTTTCATCGATTAAAGGACCGGGAATTTGTTTAGTGATTCCGGTCATCGATCGTGCCATTTTTGTCGACACCCGGATTTTAACACTCGATATTCCGAAACAGCAAGTCATCACAAAGGACAACGTTCCGGTCTCGATCAACGGCGTCGTCTATTTCCGGGTAGTGAAAGTGGATGATGCCATCATCAAAGTTCAAAATTATGTTTTCGCGATGAGCCAATATGCCCAATCGACTTTGAGGGATGTCATTGGAAAAATGACACTCGATCAGCTTTTGGCGGAGAGAGAGCAGATCGCCTCAGAGATTGAAAAAGCGGTCGAAAAAGAGAGCGCCAATTGGGGGCTCGAAGTCAGCACGATCAAAATGCAGGATATCGACATGCCTGAAGAGCTCAAGAAAATGATGAGCCGACAAGCTTCAGCAGAGCGGGAAAAGCGGGCTACTATTACTAAAGCTGAAGGGGATAAAGAAGCTGCCATTAATCTCGCTGCAGCGGCTACCACCATGGCAACCAGTCCTGGAGCGATGCAACTTCGAACTCTTCAAACTATTGATGGATTGGGACCGACCGCCTCAAATACAGTGGTCTTGGCAGTCCCAATCGAGCTGATGGAAGCGGCCAATGCCTGGTCAAAGATAAAAAATCAATCAGGATCTTAATTTTTATCCATTGGCAAAAAAACTATTTTACTAAAACTCTTTCAGAAAGTTGCCCTTTGTCATTTTTTATCAACCCTTAACTTCTTCAAACAATTATTACATAACTAATTGAAACAATTAATAAATTTTATTATTTCCCTTTGAGTTTTTTTTCTTTTTTCTTTTATAATTAAAAAAAGAGCTTCGATGAAGCACCGTTATCAAGGGAGATAAAAATTTATGAGTTTTATTAATAAAGCTACGATCACTTTTAGCTTTCTCCTCTTACTTCTCTTTTTCAACATCCCCAAAATTCATGAAGCAAAATCGGCGAACAGTTCTTTTCCCTGTACTGAAAAAATGGCACTCGAGTGGCCAGTCGGAATCACAAAAGACAAGTCTGGAAATATTTATCTTGCTCAGGGACTTGTTTACAACACTATCGGAAAAATCGACTCGTCCGGAAGATATTCTATTCTCGCTGGTTCTCCCAATGAAGCAGGATTCAAAGACGATATCGGTGGGAATGCGAGATTTAATGGTCCTTCCGATCTTGTGGTCGATTCCAATGGAGAATATCTGTATGTGACGGATTACTATAATCATCTTATCCGGCGAGTGCGAACCGCCAATGGCGAAACCACAACAATCGCTGGAGTCGCTGGAAAACCAGGACTGATCAATGGGGCTGGCGGAAATAATACGGTTACTCAATTTTACAATCCTTCAGGAATTGGAATTGATAAAAACAACAATCTTTATATTGCTGACAGTACCAATTCAGTCATTCGAAAGATTACTCCCGCTCCTAATTATGAAGTGAGTACTATGGCAGGTAACGGGGCTCGCGACTGGAAAGATGGCGCTATAGATCAAGCCAGCTTTGCTTTTCCGGAGGATATTGCGATCGATGAAAATAATGGAACTTTGTATGTCACTGAGAACAAGAATCAGACGATTCGTGCGATCAGTTTTAAAAATGGGGTTGGATCAGTCTCCACCCTTGCCACCGTTTTTGGGATTCCTCACGGAGTGGCGGTCGACAATACAGGGCTGGTCTATTTTAGCGATTCTCTCTCTCAAACCATTGGAACCGTCACACGGGGAGGAGTTGTCAACACGATTGCAGGAACTTCAAAATCAGCCGGAAATACAGATGGAGACGGCACTACAGCAAAACTCAATCAACCTCTTGGAATGTTCGTTGAAAGTGCCGACAAAATTTACGTGACCGATTTTCAAAATAAAAGCATTCGAATGATCGAGGGAAATGTAAATCCGATCACTAACAAAAAAACTTATCAGGTTTCGACGTTGAATGTCTGTCCGGTTTTAGTCGAGTCTGTTCCAGCGAGTGAGAATATTGGGAAGAGATAAAGGAAAATATTTTTCGTAGAGACACACGGCCGTGCGCCCCTACTTAATTATCGGTCAAATTTTCTAAAACTTTCTTCGCTCTTCGATGTGGCTGAACGACTTTAAACCCAAGCCGTTCAATCATATCGACATCTTGCTCTGAACTTCTTCCTTTAGTCGTGAGATAATTGCCGAGCATCGTTCCGGAAGCACCTGCCTGAAACATCAGGTCTTGATATTCTTTGAGGTTCACTTCTCTTCCACCACAGACAAAAAGATCTTTCGTCGGCATCGCCAAACGGAGTGCTGCAATGATTTTCAAACAGTCGAGCGGAGTCAGTTCATTTTTTTCTCCGAATGGAGTTCCGGGACGAGGATTTAAAAAATTAATTGGGATCGAATGCGGATCAATTTCTTTCAACTGCATTACAAATTCGATTCGTTGATCGAGGTTTTCTCCCATTCCCATGATGCCACCGCAACAGGTTTCGAACCCTAGCTCTTTAGCCAGCTTTATCGTTTGGACTTCTTCTTCCCAGCTATGACTTTGAACAACGTTTGGAAAGTACGATTTTGCGGTTTCGATATTATGATGATAGTGACGCATACCCGCCTCTTTTAAACGTAGAAGGTCTTCGCGAGACATAAGACCCAGTGATGCGCAGGTTTCTAATTCTGTTTCTTGGCGAATTTTCGTAATCGCATCGACCATCGTCTCAAGCTCTTTTTGTTTGGTCATGCCACGGCCGCTCGTTACGATCGAAAATTCAGTCCCCCCCATCGCTTCTGCCTCTTTTGCTTTTTCTAAAATTTGATCGGCTTTCATCAGCGGATAGAGGGGAGCTTGAGCTCCTTTGAAGGAGGCAGACTGGGAACAAAAATTACAAGTTTCAACACAGGCGCCGCTTTTCGCGTTAACGATGGAGCAGAAACTGACCTCATTTCCAAAAGCCATCTCTCGAAGCCGATTTGTGAGAGGCAAAATGGTTTCAAAAAACTCTTTTTCGGAGGCGTAAATCACTGATCGGACCAACGACTCAGAAGCCCCTTGAGGAAAAATTTCTTCAATTTTGATCTCTGGAAACATGGTAAAAATCCCTCATTTTTCAATTCATTTTTGACTTTCTCAAATAAATCTCTTAATCCTAAGCCCTATGAAACGTAAAGCAAAATTAGCGAGAAATACCACTGAAACCCAGATTCAAATCGATTTTAAGCTCGATGGAAGCGGAAAATACAAGATTGATACAGAAATTCCTTTTCTGAATCATATGTTGGAGCTCTTCACGAAACATGGATTATTCGATCTGACTCTCAAAGGAAAAGGGGATATTCATATTGATCTACATCATACCGTGGAAGATGTGGGGATCACTCTCGGAAACGCCTTCAAAAAAGCACTGGGTGAGAAAAAAGGGATACGTCGTTATGGTTCTTGTACCCTTCCGATGGATGAAGTTTTAACCACCGTTGCTCTCGATTTTTCAGGACGACCTTGCATGATCTATCACGTTAAACCGCTCCGCCCCGGAAGAATTGGAACTTTCGATGTCGAAATGGTTCCTGAATTTTTTCAAGGATTCACAAACGCTGCACAGGTCAATCTACATATCAATGTCTGGTACGGAAAAAATCGTCATCATATCGTCGAATCGATTTTTAAGGCATTTGCGAAAGCTTGTGATATGGCGACACAGATTGATCCGCGGATGAAGGGAATTCCTTCCACTAAGGGAATGTTGTAATAATTGCCACTTAGGAAATATTTTTCCATTCGTAGGGGCGCGCGGCCGTGCGCCCCTACAGAAATAAATTATGATCACCATTATCGATTACGAAATGGGAAACCTTCGAAGTGTTGAAAAAGCTTTCGAGCATCTCGGATTTGAAGCTTCGATTTCCCGCGATCCCAAAAAAATTTTAGAAGCTGACAAGATCGTTCTTCCTGGAGTTGGCGCATTCAAAGATTGCATGGAGAATCTCAACCGTTTTGGTTTAGTAGAACCAATTATTCAATCGATCAAATCTGGAAAACCATTTTTGGGAATCTGTTTAGGAATGCAACTCCTCTTCACCGAAAGTGAAGAGTTTGGAAATCATCAAGGATTTAATATTATTCCCGGAAAAGTTGTTCGATTCCCTGAAAAAAAAGATCTCAAAATCCCTCAAATCGGCTGGAATCAAATCCGCAAGAAAAAAGAGATTCCGTTTTTGAAAGAAATTCCAAATGAAAGTTATGTTTATTTTGTTCATTCGTATTATGTAATTCCTGAGGATGCTGATGTTACTGCAACTACCACCGATTATGGAATCGAATTTACTTCAAGCATTCACAAAGACAATATTTTTGCGACACAGTTTCATCCCGAGAAAAGTCAAACCGTTGGGTTAAAAATTTTGGAAGCATTTGGAAAGTTTAAATGAAATCTTTTTGCGTCATTGCGAAGAGGAACGACGAAGCAATGACGATTGTTAGAAAATTATGAAACAATTTTTATTTTTCATCGGTTGTTTATTTTTTTCCCAAACCACCTTCGCCTCTTCTTCTTATTTCATTTCAGGCTCCGGAGAAATTTCACTCAAAAATGACAAAAAAAATAGTTCAGTAAAAATCCGTTACCGGGATGGAGAAAAGCAATACAACGAAGCTGCCCTGAAAAAAATCAATCTGGTTTACGGATCCCCTTATGAAATTTCAACCGAGAGAATGTCGCTCCGTTTTCTAGAACTGCTCTCTTATCTCCAAAACCATTTTCATGGCGCCACGATTCACATTCTTTCGGGATATCGAAGCCCAACGTTGAATCAAGGATTACGCAATAAAGGTAAACTCGCCGCTATTTCGAGTATGCACATTGAATCCGCCGCGGCCGATATTTTTTTGGAAGGAGTCGAAATTACCGAAGTTAGAGATTTTTTGATGAATTTGAATTGTTGTGGCGTCGGCTATTATCATGGCCGTCATGTTCATTTAGATACCGGTCCAAAACGTTTTTGGGATGAGAAAACG